>URCD01000050.1 GCA_900546215.1 uncultured Eubacteriales bacterium
ATAGGAATGCATTTTGCTGGAGCACTCACCCTCCCTCTTCTGCCTGCCGAAGGAATAGCAAGCACTGACCAGGTAATTCCATATATAGTATTAAATTATATGCCTTCATGGGCAGCCGGTCTTTTCCTTGCAGCGCCATTGGCCGCAGTTATGTCAACTGTTTCTTCACTTTTAATACTTGCATCAGCCACAATTATAAAAGACTTATATCTTACCTATATTGTAAAAGACAAAAGTCTTATAAGTGAGGAGAAAATGAACAAGAATATTCCTGTTTACAGTATTTTGATTACAATACTTTTGGGAGTAATAGTATTTATATTCGCACTTTCTCCCCCGGATATTATTGTATGGATTAATCTATTTGCAATGGGCGGATTAGAAGCGACATTCTTTTGGCCTCTTATCGGCGGACTTTACTGGAAAAAGGGAAACAGCACATGCTGTATTTGCTCGATAATTGCGGGCCTTGCTGCTTTTATTTTCTTTAATCAGGTAAAAATAGCTCCGTTTAATATTCACGAAATAGTCTTTGGACTTTTAGCCGGAGGAATTGCTTATTTCGCCGCCGGTATGATTTCTAAAAAGAAGCCTGATCCGGATATGATTGAAAAGTGTTTTTGAGGTGATAATATGCCGCTTGACCCACAGGTAATTGAAATATACAAAAACAGGCCATCTCCGCAAAAAACATTCTCAATTCAGAAGATGCGAATAAATGCTGACAATACCTTTAATGACAAAACTGAAATAATTAAAATATTCAGCTCAGAGGACAGGTTAATTGAAGAATATCTGCCAATACGTATATATTGGCCTGACAGTTGTATTAACCGGCCAATAATGCTGTATTTTCATGGCGGAGGATTTGTTATGCATAATATCGCAAGCCATGATTCACTTTGTAGAAAACTATCTATTGAATGCGGGTGCATAATCATATCTGTAGGGTACCGTTTAGCACCTGAACACAAATATCCAGCCTGCATTGAAGACGGCTATACAGCGCTCAATTGGGCATATAAAAATGCTTCTTCTATTGGAGGAATCCCAAATAAAATATTTTTGGCAGGCGATAGTGCTGGGGCAACAATCTGTGCTGCACTTTCTCTTTTGTCAAAAGACAAAAAAGGACCGCGTATAACCGGACAAATATTGTTTTACGGGCTGTTCGGCTCTGCAGACAGCAATTCAAAATCCATGCTAAAATATGGCAACGGAGATTATGTTCTTCCAAAAGAAATGTCCGACTGGTGCATGAAGCAGTATATTCCAGAGGGTACTGACATTAATGACCCCCTTCTGTTTCCCGGAAAGGCAAAAGATCTATCCGCCATGCCAAAAACACTGGTCATATGCGGAGAATACGACCCTCTCCGCGATGACAGTGAAATGTTCTGTAAACGTTTAAAATTTTTTAGAAATGACTGTCATTATATATTGGTTGACGGGGTGATGCACGGTTTTATGCTATATTGGCATAGATTAGATAAGGCTAAAGAGCTTATATCATATGTTGGAAGCTGGATTAATAAATAAAAGGACTGCCCTGCGTAAATAAGCAGGGCAGTTTTATCTTAGTGCGCTTATATTAAGCGCATCAAGGAGGCAAATATAAATTTCACTTTATCATACATTATTTCTTATCATTCATTGATTCAATGATGGAGTCTGCAAGTGTATCAAGCTCAGTTGCTTTATCTGAATGAAGAGAAGACGATAATGAGAGCCTTTCGTTAAGTACTGTCATGTTTTTAAGCTCATCATCAATAAATTTCTGCATTAAATCTCCCGATTTGCATGCCCACGAACCATTTTCAATTATAGCAATTGTTCTATTTTGTAAATTCAACGCCTTCATGTCCATAAGGAAATTATGCATTACAGGATAAATTCCAAGGTTGTACGTTACCGAAGCAAGTACTACATGGCTTAAACGGAAGGTTTCCGAAATAAGCTGGGATACATGCGTATTGGATACATCATACACTGCAACATTAGTCATTCCCTTTTCACACAGCTTGCTCGCTAAAGCCTGAGCAGCAGCTTCCGTATTTCCATACATAGATGCATATGCTATTAACACGCCCTTCTCCTCAGGTTCATAACGGCTCCAACGGTCATATTTATCTATAAAATATCCCAAATCTGTACGCCAAACAGGTCCATGAAGCGGACAAAACATCTTAATATCAATGGTTCCTGCCTTTTTAAGCAGCGCCTGAACATGAGGTCCATATTTTCCTACAATATTTGTAAAATAACGTCTGGCATCATCTATCCAGTCTCTGTCAAAGTTAACCTCATCATTAAAAAGCTTTCCGTCAAGGGCTCCAAAGGAGCCAAAAGCATCGGCAGAGAAAAGTACTCCATTTGTTACATCAAATGTCACCATCGCCTCAGGCCAATGAACCATAGGAGCGAATACGAATGTAACCGTATGCTTTCCAAAGCACTGTGTATCTCCCTCTTTAACCTCTATGAGTTCATGGCTGTCAACATCAAATCCAAACTGACGCATTAGCATAAACGCCTTTTCTGTACTTATAATCTTTACATTTGGATAACGTATAAGTATTTCCTCAATTGAAGCGCCGTGGTCGGGTTCCATATGGTTGATTACAAGATAATCTAACGGCTTTCCGTCAAGCAGATACTCAATATTTTCAAGAAGCTGACGGCATGCTGACCAGTCAACCGTATCAAATAATACATTTTTTTCATCAAGAAGCAAATAAGCGTTGTATGAAACACCATTTTGTATAGGATGAATATTTTCAAAAAGGGTGAGCCTGTGGTCGTTGGCCCCTACCCAGTATAAATCATCAGTAACCTTTCTTACACAATACATACTTTTTCCTCCTCTCAGGCCTCAATAAACATATTCTTAGCTTCAGCACATTCCGGACATACCCAATCTTCAGGAAGATTTTCAAAAAGTGTTCCGGGAGCTATATCGCTGTCTTCATCTCCAACAGATGGATTATACTCGTATCCGCAGCCGCCGCAGACATAGGTTTTTCCAATAGGCTGAGGCTTAGGCGGTGCCGGTCTCTTCATTTTTATCATCGGAGGCGCTGGTTTTTTAGCCTCTCCGTTGTCAAGCGCTTCTGTAAGAAGAGGAAGTATTTCCATAACATCACCAACAATACCATAATCACAATTCTTAAATATTGGTGCATTAGGGTTTTTATTTATAGCAACTATTGTAGAAGCGTCCTTTATTCCTTTGAGATGCTGAACTGCACCAGATATACCACATGCTATATAGAGATTTCCTGTAAATTTCTGTCCTGACATTCCAACGTATCTATTAAGCGGCAGATATTTAAGCGTTTCTGCGACAGGCCTTGAGGAACCGATTGCAGCTCCTGCCTGAACAGCTAAAGCCTCGATAAGCTTCATGTTTTCTTTACTTCCGATACCTTTTCCTGCTGAAACAACTCTTTCAGCCTGTGGGATAGGAGTGTCAAGGGGAATACCTACAGTAAAATCGAATCCATCCTTTTTAAGCGCTGAAACAAGCAACTCAACTTTATCCTTGCTGTCTCCGTCTTTAAATATCATTTTTTTACGAAGTCCTGTTACAGGCGCCGCCTTCTTTATTATCTTTGAACTTCCTGAGCTTTCCTTAGGCATTTTGCCTATGAGGTGAGAAGCGATAACTACTCTTTGAATTTCATTAGTTCCTTCATAAATTGTTGTAATTTTAGCGTCTCTGTAAGCTCTCTCTACTTCCATTCCTTTAAGATATCCGCTTCCTCCAAATATCTGTAAAGCGTCATTTGTTACTTCAATAGCAATATCGGATGCGTACTGTTTTGCCATTGCTGATTCCATTCCGTATGGTTCATGGTTTTCCTTAAGCTCGGCAGAACTATAAATAAGGAACCGAGCACAGCGGAGTTTAGTTGCCATATCTGCAAGCTTGAAAGATACTACCTGCTGCTGGCAAATCGGTTTTCCAAACTGTATTCTTTCTTTAGAATAAGCAAGGGCATTTTCAAATGCTCCTTGGGCTATTCCCAGTGCCTGGGCAGCAATTCCTATACGTCCTCCGTCCAGTGTTGACATTGCAATCTTAAATCCGTCGCCCTCTTTGCCCAGAAGGTTTTCCTTTGGAACCTTAACATCATTGAATATAAGCTCGGCGGTAGAGGAAGAGCGTATACCCATTTTGTCGTAGTGGTCTCCAAACTCAAATCCCTTCCATCCCTTCTCTACTATGAATGCAGAAATTCCTCTTGTTCCGATATCAGGTGTTGTAACGGCAAAAATTATATACGTATCAGCCTTAGGTGCATTTGTAATAAATATTTTACCGCCGTTTAAAAGGTAATAGTCCCCTTTAAGAACGGCTGTTGTTTCTGTTCCGCCTGCGTCGGATCCGGCATTAGGTTCGGTCAAACCAAATGCACCGATTTTTTCTCCCTTAGCCAATGGAATAAGATATTTCTGTTTCTGTTCTTCTGTCCCGTATGCAAATATTGGCCAAGAACCAAGCGACACATGTGCCGATAGTATAACGCCTGTACCGCCGTCAACTCTAGCCAACTCCTCAACAGCCATAGCATAGCTAAGAATATCAAGTCCTGCTCCGCCATATTCTTTAGGATAAGGGATTCCCATTAAGCCAAGTTCTCCAAGCTTTTTTATAGCTTCATCCGGAAATTCATTCTCTTTATCAAGCTGAAAAGCCACTGGTTTAACTTCACTTTCCGCAAAGTCCCTAATTTTTTTACGGAACACTTCATGTTCCTGAGTTGTTTTAAACAGCATAAATATTCCTCCTTCACCTTATGAAATATCTAACACATATATACTTGATAATTTTTATCCAATTTTGATTAAAAGACATTACTCACCAAACAGTATCCAATTAATACTCTTTGAACGAAATTCTTTATCAATAGACTGCTGAACCCTGGCAAGCTGATTATGAACAGTACACATTCCTTTGTTGCTCTGTCTCCATTCACATTTATGTTCTGGACTCATGCAGGCAGAGAGTCTGGCATTTTTTTCGACGGCTATAACAAGGTCATACAGTGTCTTTTGGCTTAGGTCGCAATCCAGACGGCATCCGCCGTCCACTCCCCTAATAATTTTTACAAATCCTGCCTTTTCTAATTTTTTTATAATTTTATAGGCAAACTGCTGAGGAAGAAAATCTTTATCGGCAAGCTCACCGACAGTAAATGTGCCGCCCTGTGAAAGCCTGCGTAGTATCCTGAGCGCATAATCTGTTTCACGTGTGATCAGCATATTTATTTCCTCCCTTCCTTTACCTTTATAATATCAATGTGGAGTAAAATTGTCAAGTTTAATTTTATTTTTTATGCAAAAAAATAAAAAAACAAAATATATTATAGTAATAAACGATTAGGAGATACTTTTATGAAAAACTTTCAACCAGTAAACTTTATTATATCAATACTTATACCGTTAGCTGTAGGACAGCTGTCTGCATTACTATCTGGAGATATATCAGCTGTGTACAGTACTTTATCTAAGTCCAGCTTAAGTCCTCCCGCAATAGTATTTCCGATAGTATGGACAATATTGTACATACTTATGGGGGTATCGTCATATCTTATATCCACTTCTGAAAATGATGGAAGTCCTTTAAAATGGTATGGAATACAGCTATTTCTTAATTTTATATGGTCTATCATATTCTTCAGATTTAATAATTACATAATTGCTTTTATCTGTATTATCTTACTTATAATAAGCATTATAATTATGATAAAAGAATTCTTTAAAGTAAACCGTACAGCGGCATATTTGCAAATCCCATATTTATTTTGGTGCATTTTCGCCTCATATTTAAATCTAAGCATAATCCTGCTTAATTGACTAAAATACCGGCCTATAGTGCCGGTATTTTAGTCTGTACACTTTGTTACTTTATATTCTGTGCTACGACAATAAGCATCATCGGTCTGCGCAATTCATCCTTCATTCCATCAATTTCTGCTATCATCTTTTCCGTGGGCTTAGGTTCGACAACGTTTAGCAGCCTATATCCCTTTTCCAAAAGCCCATTAAGGTAAGTTGTAATGGTACGGTGATATTTTACGACATGTTCTCCTAAAAATATCGCATCACGTCTACCTTCGATAAAGTAGTTATCAATCGGAAAATGTTTAATCTGTTCATTTTCATAATACCAATCCTGTGTTCCCTCTGCGGTAAATATAGGATGCTCAACATTAAAAACCAATATTCCATTTGGCTTTAACCAAAGCCTAATTTTGTTCAAAAACTCGTCAAACGATTCAAGATAGTGTAGCATAAGGGAGCTAATTATTATATCAAAGGTATTCTCGTCATAGTACATATCCTCGAAAGCAATTAAGTCATATTCAATCTGCGGATATGAATTTATTTTCTTTGCCTTTTCGATCATTTTAAATGATATATCAGTCCCAATAACTTGCTTTGCGCCATGTTCTGCCGCGTATGCTGAGTGCCATCCAAGACCGCAGCCTAAATCCAAAACGGACTTCCCCTTAAAATCAGGAAGCAACATTTTTAATGTTTCCCATTCTCCCGCCCCATTAAGGCCGTCTGTACTACGCGACATACTATTATATTTTTCAAAAAACTTTTCGTCGTCATATTTATTTTCTTTCATTATATTCTCCTATTAAAATCACTCAATATTAACTATTTTATTATTATGTCTAATTTATCCGATAATAGCTTGAGGTGAAATACAAATACTCTTCTTAGTTTATTGTTAATATCTGGTTGTATGTTCTGATGTGTTTCAGTTAGTTGGTATTCACCTATAATACCCGTCTTTTTTCTTTTCAAAAAGGAGTAATTTTTTCCCTTGTTTTTTGTGAGATAAAATAGTAATATTTAAATCATACATTTTATTATCTAAGTTATCTTGATCGCCAATCCTGCCTATACCTGTATACATACAGTAATCATAAGAACCTCTTGGATAAAAATAATCTGAATAAAGCTCTTTCTCATTTTTAAATAAAAGTATTGCTTTTATTTTGTCCGTTGTAGTAATACCACTTTGAGGATTACCTCCAAGCAATTCACTAATTTCAGACCTATTTTTGAATATTTGTCCATGGATTAATGTTATATTTTTCAAAGTACTCACTCCAATTTTGTGTCAAATACCATCTTAGAAATCACATAGCGTTTAGTAAATCAGGGTTATTTCTTAACATATAAAGATTACCATAGTGGTTTAATATAAACAAGATAAATAAAGCTAATAAATATCAATAATTGATATTTATGAGCTTAAAATTAATATTGTAATTTAAAATTTTATTCCCACTCTGTTTCGTGTTTGCTTTCACAGCTATTTTCAGTGCTTTTTGGTGTCATTATTCGCAAAATCCCCTCTCAATTTCAGATGTTTTTTTCTTCTCAAGGGGTTTGTGTACTTTTCGTGTACCGCAGTTTCAGGCATCTCAGTGATGTCAAAAACAGTATAAAACTAAAAAATAACGACTATTTATGCTACCACATCATGGGCATGAGCTTTTTTACAGTTCATGCCCAAATCTTTGTTCTATCATTGTTGTAATGGCAACATGCCTCTTTCTTTCATATATCTATCAAGGAGTTTTAGCATAAAATTGCGGTCAAGAATAACTAGACGTTTGTTGCTTAGTTTTGCATAGTGATAAAGAAAATACTTTAGCTGGTCATCAATTAAGTTCGGATAAATCACCCCTATAATATCAGTCCTATTATCATGAAATGCAGATAATACTTGCTGAATTATTTCTCTGCCCAAATCACTTGATTTTGTAATCTTAGGAGATGCCTTACCTGCCGGGACTGATTTAGCCATTCCCTGGAAAGTCATATTTTTGCCTTGGTATTTTAACAGCATTGATACATCTCCAAATTCGTGTCCCTGATGTGGCTGAGGAACAAAGCCTTCAAAACCTTCAAAAAGCTTTAAGATACAGCCAATCTCACTTGCCGATGTGTATTTTGTATCTTTACAATTAGCGCATTTTTCATTCGTGGGATAGGCACATTTTTCTTTGAGGTTTTTGAAAACCAAATCCAGTTCTTTAATAGGATTTGTAAGAGTATGTTCACATATAGCAACAAATTCAGAAATGTCCGATGGCTTTAGCTTTTCATAGTCGGGGCTATTGTGCATTGTAATTCCTGTTGCTGATAATGTAAAAAACTCATTTCTTTGAAACTCAATATCTGGAAAGTACAGTCTAATTGTCTGAAATAGTTTGTCGCAAAACTCGTCAGTCGCAATCAGTTCAACAACTTCGTTTAAATCGCTAAAATTTGATATGTGTCCGATCTCACAAGCAAATGAAAATGAGCCTTGTTGGGTTTCTCCGCAGTTGGAACAGATAATTCTTCCTGGTGCTTTCTTCGTAACAGAAAAAGTGGTACTGCCACATTTGCAGCAGCAAGGTATTGCATTTTCTTCGCAAGTTTCACAATTAAAAGATACTTTTTCAACAAAGTATTTGGCGAGATAAAGATATGCTTGATATACATCAAATGAAATAGGATATGACTCCAAATTTGATTTTTTGCATACTAAAGTCGCATAGACTATTTCGTTCAAAATCGGGATCGCTACTTGTTTTATTCCATCCCACGCAGAAGATGTGAACATATTAAGGCCAGTAATAGCTCCCAATGTTACATCTGCTGATGTTTGATAATAGCCGATTATGTCGTTAATACGACGTGTACTCCAGGCCCGAAATTGGGAAGATGTAAGGCTTTTGGATAAGTACATTTTTCCTTTATTGCAATTCACACCTAATGTTCCAGTTGTACTTCCATCTATATCCTCTACATATTGAGTATTGGTTACATCATAATCTTCATATCCAGCAAGGATGCAATTCATTTTCTCACTTAATTTAGGGTCTGCCACTGTGATTTTCTCGAGTTGATTATCAGGAGGATTGGTGTTATGCTTTGTAACCCTTTTTGTATTATCATTTGAAAACACCTTTTCTAATAGGCCGTTAGTTATTTTTATGTTGGTAATATCGGCACAATACAGCTTACTGAAGAATTTTTTTAGCGTATTCATCAGTACTTCTGGCATATTGTTGATGGCAATAAAATTCTTGTCAATGCCGACCCATACAAAGCACTCCTTCATCATGTAGATGAACTCAAATTCGCCTTCTGGGTTTATATAGTTAAATCTTTGAAGATATGAAAGTGATATTTCATATATGTCACCAAATCTGATAATTGATCCAAAGTCCAAGGCCTTATACTTATCATCATCGCCATAGCGCATCGATTCTAAAAACTGCTGAATTTTATCAGCTAACTGCTCTTGGGAAACATTTTTTTGGTCGGTACATTTAGCCCAGAACAATGTAAATCCAGGTTTTAAGCCATATCTATATTTTTCGTAAGCAGCATCAATCACTAATTCAGTGATTTCAGGCGAACGCTCAATTAACTGAATAAGGTTGGCTCTGCTCTGAGAGTTCACCAACTTTGTTAAGTCAGTAGTAGATGCTTGTCCCTTGATTTGAAGCAGGCGAGCTTCAATGCTTTCTTTTTCGATATTATTCCAAATCATCCAGCGGATTCCCTTTATCTGCATACTTTCAAGTTTGATTTTTTGAACTTCTGGAATAGCCAACCGTAATCCCTCATTTCTATGAAAAAATTGATTTTATGTGTTCATACATCCTTGTTCTCTATTTTTTCGTTATCTCTGCAATTAATGTATGTACCGTAGTGCAAGGACACATTTCCGAAGGTTTGTTGGTACAGTTCCGAATATGCTCTGCCAACTTTTTCTGTGCGATTTCAATGGCCCGCTTTTCATCTCCGTGGCGACACAGCTTTTGATAAATTGCTGCATCTGCTTTCTCAAATTTTTGCCCGGTGACTTGTTTAAATTTCTGCCCAAATCCATTGCAGCACGACACGGAATCCTGATATGGCGGCATAGACCCGAAGTATGTGCTGAACCATATCTCAATACATGGATTAGACCAGCCAACACTGATTCCCTTTTCCATTGCTGTAGATACGATCTGGTCAAATCCTTTCACCTGGTCACGGTCAAAAACAATCCATGGCTCACCATATTGAGGTTGTAGCGAAGCCATGTTGAGGGCTTCGCTAACAAGCTCAACTGTTTTTGCTTTGCAGACCTTTATGACAAGTTTGCCTTGTAGCTCTCTTGGAATAGAGTCCCGTAAACCAAACATATAATTTTGCTCTGTTTCCTTTGTATCTGTTACTATAAAGTAATACCCCAATTCCGGTACACGGCGCTTAGATAGCTGTTCTCGGGTTTTTCGTTTTCCACTTCTATCTGGCATATTTATTCCCCCTTAAACACATCAAAGTACTGCATTGTGGGAATAGCACCATACTTTCCGAGCAGATAGTTTTTCTCATAGTTTTCATCCTTGCGAATTTTCACACCATCTTCATCAACAAAATCTGCAAGCGAATAGAGTGTGGAAATACCATTAGAAGCCTTCTCACTAAACCAAACTTCATCACGACGCAGGATATTACTGTTAAGCTGCCAAGAATCATGAGACGTGAATATAAGCTGCGCATGATTTGGATTTGTTTCCTGATTTAAGAAAGTGATAACAAATGTTCTAACAAGTAATGGGTGAAGTCGTGCATTTAATTCATCAACAAAAAGCACGCCTCCCGTTTCCAACACTTCCTGGAGCAAAGGATAAAGCGCAAACATTTTGAGAGTACCTGCTGATTCCAATTTTAGTGGAATCGTTGCAATTTCCTCCGAATCAATCATTTTGTGTATGGCATCAATCCTAACCTTAGAGGATTTCTTATCGCCATCTTCTTCAATAGGCTCAACTTTAAATCCGATAATTGAGGGATCAAATGCAGAAAAGTAGTTAATAACTTTTTCTTGAACATCCTTGCTCTCCACAAAATCATCTGGTAGTTGCTCAGATAAGAAGAAATTCTCAACAGGACGACCAAAATCAGCAAGCTCATTATCTAAAAACCAATCTCGAATCAGTTTGAGCTTTGCTATCTTCAATTTTGCTCCTAACGATACAATTAAAGTTTCATTTTCAAGCGCAATTCTTAAATTCTCTTGGCTCTTAGACGCAATGCCGGAGAGATCAAGTTCAGAACCGTTGCGATAAAAAATGCGCCTATAATCGCCACGAGATGTTTTCGATTTGTAGTTGAGCCACTCTTCTTTTATTCCAGTACTATTGACTGTGAACCCATAATTATATGATTTTGCTCCGCTTGCTTCGGAAGAAATAAAGTAGACCTCAAAAGAAGACTCGGCGTCTCTGCTGTTGGTGTCAAACAAAAATGGGGTTGGGCTTAAAAATTCAGACTTACTCTTTTTCTTTGATTCATCTCCGCCATAGTTGAGAGAGCTTGCAACATAGGTAGCCATGTATCTAAAGGCTTCCAAGACATTGGATTTTCCGCTAGCATTAGCACCGAAAATGACTGCAATCGGAAGAATCTTTTCATTGCCAATAGAAATAACATGATTACTGTATTCAGAAATTTTTGTTGCTGTCAGATCTAATGTTGTATCATCACGAAAAGATTTGAAATTCTTAAAGTTAAATTGCAAAAGCATAAAAACCACCTTCCCTTACACTAGTTCACTTTCTATTATACGCAATAATTATAAAAAATCAACACTCAAATGAGAAATTGTCTCATTTGAGTGAAAATTATTTCTAGATGTAAGTCTTCACGCAAATCTTTTGCGATATTATGAAATAGTATTGCTTTTTATAAATAGCGGTTCCACTTTACTATTTCATTTTTGCACATAATCGACACGGCTACCCAATTATCCATTGGATAGCCGTGTTTTTTATATCCTACGCTTTTACTTACTATAAATTGCCTGTTACTCTAAATCAGAGCATATTCACACGAGTATTATTTTAAGGAGGAACAGGTATGGCATCTATTGTAAAACGCAACAACAGTTATGCGGTTGTCTATACAGACACCACAGGCGAAAAGAAAAGGCAAAAATGGGAGACTTATTATAGCCTATCCGAGGCTGAGCAACGAAAGGAGTTAGTAGAGCTATGTGCAAAAACACGAGCAGAAATCCGCCGTCAACAAAAGCAAACAGTGGAGGGCCTATTGCAGCAGTACATCGAGCTATACGGTGTGATCCGCTGGTCGCCGTCCACCTACCAAGCCAATTGCAGCCTTATTCGCCGTTACATCATCCCAACCATTGGCATGATGCGCCTAGAAGAACTCACTCCCCGTGTAGTGGCGCAACTATACCACCGCTTTGCACAGTTATCACAACAAGGTGGTCGCTGCCATGAACCAACCGGGAAACCAATTACTACGCAAACTCTACGTAACCTTCACAAGCTGCTACATAGTGCCTTTGAGCAGGCGGTGCTGTGGGAGTATTTACATCGAAACCCTTTTCATGGCGCGTCACTGCCAAAGTCACAACCCACGCCTCTTGTTTTTCTCACCCCTGAACAGGTACGACAACTGCTAAACCACTGCAGCAACAACCTCATGTTGCATACGGTCATAGCGCTGGCCCTTGCTGGAACGCTGCGCAAGGGTGAGCTGCTGGCACTGACTTGGCAGGATGTAAATTTCGTTGAGGGAAACATACTGGTAAACAAAACCCTGTGCCGGGTCAGCAACCATGCGCTGGCCAAGCTACAGGGACGAGATATTCTCTATCAATTTCCATCCGTGCTGAATACTGCCTGCACCACATTGGTGCTCAAGCGTCCTAAAACAAAAGCCAGCCACCGGGTTATCTATTTACCAACCTCAGTGATGTCGGAATTGGATGACTTTAAGATATCCTCTCCAGCAACCGATCTGGGACTCATTTTCTGCTATCCGGATTGGCGTCCCATCCAGGAACACACATTAACCGACCACTTTCACGAAGCGTTGAGAGCGGCTGGTCTGCCACAAGTAACCTTCCATAGCCTGCGGCACAGCAGCATCACCTATAAGCTGGTGCTATCACAGGGAGATCTCAAAGCAGTGCAGGGGGATTCCGGCCACGCTCAGGTGGAGATGATTACCAAACTATATGGTCACATTTTAGAGCATAACCGCATAACAAATGCTAAACGCATGGACGCGGCCTTTTTCCAAACAAGGGATAATAAAGGAGAATCGAACGTAAGACCTATCTCTTAGGAGGTGATAGGTCTATCCAGTATACAAGAAGGGTATCCAAAATCTTATCCCATATCCAAATGGAAAGGAGATCTCCCCATGAATATAGACCACTGCAAAACATTTACTTCTTTGGGCCATTACCTCAAGGAGCAGACCATTCGGCCGAATTTAAAACAAGCTGAGTGTAAACAGTTATATAGCACGCTGGAGGATCGTTGTCAGCACCATTATCTAAACAGTCTGCTGTCTGGACATAGAAACTGGTACATCTGCGAGGGCACATCTGCTGTCTTTACCTACCTCTATCGCAATTGGAGCTACCAAAGCAGCCTTAAGGCGAATCGCGACTATCTGGTGGAGATCGCCAACCATCTTCAGCGGGACTACTTTTGCGCCGATGGGCCACAGATCACAGTACAGGACATCACGCACATTTTATCCATACTAGACAAGCGTTATGACTTTTCCAAAAAGGTGCTGGGCGATGTGCTTTTGTATTTGCTGTTGCCGAACGATGCCCACCGTACCTATGATGCTCTCTGTGACCCCTATGTTACCTCGAATGGACAACTGACCTGCGATATTATCTTGCCCCATATCCAGCGAGACACAAAGACTAATCCTAGCACCATATTGCTCCATGAACTGGGTCACCTGCTCAATCTCAAGTTGACCGACAGTCTGTTGGTGTTGCCTGAGCCGTTCCTACAACTGGATGGCTTGATGCGGACCACCCCAACCGCGGGCAGTACAGAAGAGCTCAGTGAATTATTCGCTCACCTCTTCGCCATGGCCATGCTCCGGCAGCCGGAACTAAAGCAATATGATTCCTATCCGCCACTACCGGAGGGAACACAAACAGTTTTTACCACCTATCTTCAAACCTTGCTGGAAGAGCTATAGCCACACACAACACCGCTCATTGGGTTCATTCCCAATAGGCGGTTCTTTTTTATGCCATTACATCCAAAGGAGGACTATATGTATCCAACAAATCATCAGCAGGATAAGAAATTCTTAACCGCTACCGACGTTGCGGATATCCTTCATATCTCAAGAAGTTCAGCTTATCGCATTATACAGCGATTAAACGTCGAACTCAAAGCACAGTGTAAAATCACGATTGCCGGTAAAATTTCCTCCCATACTTTTTTGAAAATGTTTATCTATGATTTGTGATCGTATACACTCAAACGAAATCATGATAAAATAAAGTTGTGGTAGCAGAATGAGGTGCAAATGCCTACCTACAAAGACACAAAAACCGGATTGTGGTATTGCAAATTTGTTTTTACTGATTGGACGGGCAAAAAGACACAGAAAAAGAAAATGGGCTTTAAGCTGCAAAAAGAAACGAAAGCCTATGAAACGGAGTTTTTGAGCAAAGCACATGCTTCTTGCGATATGCTCTTTTCCTCCCTTGTAGAACTCTATATGGAGGACTGTAAGCCGCGCCTGAAGCCTACGACCTATGCAAGCAAACAATTTCTTATAGGCGCCCATGTGCTGCCCTACTTCGGGAATACGCCAATCAATAAAATCTCCGCAACTACAATTCGGCAATGGCAAACGACACTGATTTCGCATCCCGCCGGCTATAGCGAAACCTACCTGAAGACCGTACATAATCAGGTTTCTGCAATCTTCAACTTTGCTTGTAAATATTACAGGCTCCCGGAAAACCCAGCCCGGATTTGTGGCGCTATGGGAAAGAAGAATGCGGACTGTATGTTGTTTTGGACGGTGGATGAGTTTAAGAGATTCATTGCAGCTGTCAGCGACTAGATCGTTTCCACTACGGTTTTCAATCTGCTCTTCTGGTCGGGGATGCGTTCCGGAGAAATGCTTGCGCTGACCTTAAACGACTTTGACTTTGATGCGAACACAGTGTCGATCAGCAAAAACTACGCCCGGCTTGACAACGAGGATTTGATTCTTGAGCCGAAAACGCCAAAAAGCAAACGGAAGGTGACCTTGCCGCCCTTTGTCTGTGACCTTATAAAATCTTATGTTAACAAACTGGTAGACTACGAACCAAGCGAACGGTTATTCACCGTGACAAAACATTATCTTAAACATGAGATGGACAGAGGCTGTAAAAAGAGCGGCGTTAAGGTTATTCGGATTCATGACCTCCGCCATACCTATGCGGCAAATTTCGACAGGATGCTGTATCGAACATCATAAAATTCAGTCGGTTTTTTGTACTACTTCTATCTGGGGTTTCAGAGAGTTTGAAAAAAAGTCTGTAAATGTTAATCTTCTATGATAATAACTAGACTGAAAGTTCCTTCTCGAGCTTTCAGTCCTTGACGTCAGAAATAAAGCCCTCGGAGGCTTCAAATCCGTAAATATCCTCCAGTGTGTCAGGAATCTGGCGGGTGGTCATTCCCTTGGCATACATGAATATGATTTTCTGGTCAATATCGGAGATATCCTTCTGCCGCTTTTTAACTACTTGTGGCTGGAATGTGGACTTGCGGTCCTGGGGGACCTTGATGTCCATGCTGCCATAGCTGCTGTTGATACATTTGGCTTTATAACCGTTACGGTAATCATCGTTGTCAGAACGCTCCGACTTTCCATAGCCAAGATGCTCATCCATCTCTGTTTCCATCATTTCTTTGATTGTGCCGCCAAGCAGGTCCTTGAGTGCATCCTGGATATCCTCTGCGGATTGGATGTCGTATTCCTGCAGGAGCTGCTGAATAATACTGTGTTTTCCCTCTGTCATCTGTACCTTGTGTACCGGTTTCTTTTCTCTTGCCATAATAAAAGGCCTCTTATGATTTTTATTTTACCATAGAAGACCTTATAAAACCTTATTTACAGAAAAACTTACACATACTATCGAGGTACTCGATCAGCTCCGCCTTGAACTGCTCCATAGACTCAAACTCCTGCAAATCATTGATGATGTGTGTTTTAAGCTGCGCAACGGCGGCCATGCGGCCCTCCAACTGCTTAATGCTGGGGAAAGAGAATCAAGAATAGAAATATCCGTAAAAATATCAGCTGTAGTAACCCATTCTGTACAAATACGGAGTAGGTTACTACAGATTTTCTCTCTATCTAATTTTTCGTGCCAGTTTCGCGGATTTTTGTAAAAATATTTGTATGCAAACTATTCCTAACCCTGCTTTCAATTGTCTTTTAAAGCACTTAGTCTCATAAGATGTTGCATTTTTTGTTACATAACTTATATAATCTCGTATTCAATACGTTGTCCGCTTTTCTCTGTAAATGCACCTATTGCGTTGCCGATAACGCTTGAAGAAAACCCGTTTGGCAAGTGGATATACAGGTCTTCCTTAGCGCGGCTACAAGCAACATAATACATTCGGGTAAATTCCTGCGCGGCTTGCTCTTCTAGCAAACAAGGATTATTGTACATTGCGTCAAGCGTGGTGTTATCTTTATTAGATGCCTTATTAGGAGTTAAGCTAACAACAACTTTTTCCCATTCTAACCCCTTTGCCTGATGAACCGTCATATACTTACTGCCAGCAGAAAACACTTCAGTAAATAATTTATAAGAAGTTTGCCAATTTAGAGAAAGGACATTTGCTTTCAAATCGTCCCTGTCAGCATCATCAAAAACAGGGATTTTGAAACCTGCGCCTAAAACATCCTTAAGTTCAGAATATTGTTCTTCCAATATCAGTGCATTAAAGTTTTCAATAACATGCGCTGTAGTTTTGTCAGTTGTATTTTCATTTAAACCAGCAAAAAGATTCCCTGAAAGTTTTTTAATCAGAGATATGGATTTTGGTGTTATCTTTTTATGATCGATATCCACATAAATCGAAAAAGCCTTCAGAACATCAATGAATGCCCCTGTCCTATAGCCATCCCACAGGCCAAATATACATTTGAATGCTTTTACCCAAGTCACAAAGTTATGTTCTTCGATATCACGGCGAATATCAATGGGCGAAGTATAATAGCTGTTATAGATCTTTTTAAGACAATCAACCTGTCCCGGCGTTATTCCGCGAATATATGAGAACGCCGCAG
>URCD01000051.1 GCA_900546215.1 uncultured Eubacteriales bacterium
TACAACTTTAAGGTAGGCTATTCTTCCTATAAGAACAACCATAATTCCTGTCATAGCAAAAAGAATAAGGCGCTGACGTCTTATTCTCTTATTCTGTATTTGTCTCTGTTTTGATTTACTCAATAACCATCATTCCAATCCGTAAAAATCAGCTTCTGAAGAAGAACTCCTTTAAAAGTTCAGCGTCAACTTCAGGCATATCGCTGGCATTATCACTATACTGGACTGTATAGCTCTGTTCGGGAACACTTATTGTCTTTATCTGATAGCCCTGAGGCTCGGACATCCCAAGTACGTTAACAGCTCTGTCCTCTATGTAGTCAAGATTAATAGTGTCGCTTATTTCAGATGCAAGCACTATATTCTCGTTTTGTATCGTATTAAGCTCCGCTTTAAGCTGAGTTATATCATAACGCATTTCAGTTACGGATGATACAGCTGTTATCGTCAGCACACAGCCGAAAAAAAACAGCCCTGCGGCCGCTACAAGCTGAACCGAATGCATCAAGTTTATACGTCTTTCGGCCCTTTCCCTTGCAGCCTGTTTTTTTCTTCGTTCCTCTTCAAGCTCTTTGCGTTTTTCTTCCTTTAACTTTCTTTGAAAATCTAATTCATAAGCGGCTGAACCATAATTATAACTGCCATAATTATTATAAATCTTTTGGCTCCTATAGTCCATATAAGAAATCTCATTTCCTGAATACGCCATTTATTCCGCTCTCCCCATTGATTTATTTAAATCCGCTGCATAATTCTTAATTTTGCACTTCTGGCTCTTGGATTAAATTCCAATTCCTCTTCCGACGGCAGTACAGGCTTTCTGGTAATAACCTTTCCGTCAGGCTTTTTGCCGCATACACAGACCGGAAATTCCGGCGGGCATGTGCAGGGGTTTTCATGTCTTCGCATTGCGTTTTTTATTATTCTGTCCTCAAGGGAATGAAATGTAATTATACACATTCTTCCTCCCCCGTTAAGCTTAAGTGTCATATCGTCAACAGCTTTATCCAATATGGCCAGCTCTCCGTTTACCTCAATTCTAATAGCCTGAAATGTTCTTTTAGCCGGATGCGGGCCATCGCGTCTCGCACCTTTAGGCACAGCCTTTTTTATAACCTCAACCAGCTCATAGGTCGTATCTATAGGCTTTATATTTCGTTCGGCAACAATAAACTGGGCAATCCTTTTGGCCCACTTTTCCTCACCGTATTTATAAATTATATCATTCAGTTCCTTTTCTGATTTTTCATTAACCACATTCCATGCGGTATATTCTGACTGCCTGTCCATCCTCATGTCCAAAGGCGCGTCCTGCATATATGAAAATCCTCTGTCTGCTTCATCAAGCTGATGGCTGGATACTCCCAGATCCAGCAAAAAGCCGTCTATTTTATCCACTCCAAGCTCGTCCAATATTTCAGCAGCATTATAAAAATTTCCATGTACTGCCGTAAATCTGTCTGAATATTCTTTAAGCCTTTCACCAGCCGCTTCAATAGCGTCCATATCCCGGTCTATTCCATAGAGGTGTCCGCCTTCTGTCAGCCTTTTAGCTATTTCCAGGCTGTGACCTCCGCCTCCCAGTGTACCGTCAACATATATTCCATCAGGCTTTATATTCAGTCCGTCTACAGCCTCGCGAAGGAGAACTGACACATGATTAAATTCCACTTTGAAACACTCCTCCGCTGTATTTTAAATACCAAACAGTCCCATTGATTCAACAATGCTGTCATCCAGCTTGTCAGGGTCACATTCAGTATCCCATTTATCCTTGCTCCAAACCTCTATACGTGAGCCAACTCCCGCCGAGACAACTTCTTTAATTAATCCGGCATAGTTTCTCAAGCTCTGGGGAATTATTATTCTTCCCTGATTATCCACGTCACATTCAACGGCCCCTGAAAGAAAGAACCTTGTAAAGCGGCGTGCGTCAGCGTTAGCCAGAGGAAGCTGGCGGAGTTTTTCCTCAAAAACCTCCCATTCGCTTCTCGGATATATGTAAAGGCAACGGTCTATTCCTTTGGTTACGATGAAATGCTCGCCAAGTCCTTCACGAAATTTTGCAGGCACAATAAGCCTTCCTTTTGCGTCAAGACTATGTGAATACTCGCCTATGAACATTCCATCTCACCTCCCGTTTCAGATTTTTAACACATTTGCGCCAAAATCGGTCACTTTTCCTCTACTTTCTACCACCTAACACCACTTGTCACCATTATAAAGAAATTTCTAGGAAATTACAAGAGTATGACAACCTATTTTTTTCAATAAAAAAAACAGCTTGTAAAAGCTGTTTTTTAGTCATAATTGAATTTGGTTATTTATTCCTTGCTTTGTCCCGTTTTATCCTCATTATCCGCCATTTTTCTGCCAAACCAAAAAAGCATAAAAACTCCAATGATTATCATTGCGGCGCTGAGTGCCTGACTTACCCTTATTCCGCTGTTCCAAAGGTAAAGGCTGTCTGTTCTAAGCCCTTCTATCCAAACTCTTCCTATTCCGTAAAGTATGAGATACCATGCAAAAATCCTTTTACTGAATTTTCCGCTTTTTCTTAAAATCAAAAGAGCTATAAAAACGCCGATGTTCCAGAGAGACTCATATAAAAAGGTTGGATGAACCTGTATATACTCCACTCCGTTTTCTATTACCGTATGCCTTAAAATATCTTTGGTCAGATTGCCGCTGGAAACCTCCGAAAGCTGATACCGCATTGCAAACAGACCGTCAGTGTAACCTCCAAACGCCTCACGGTTGAAAAAGTTACCCCATCTTCCTATTGCCTGTCCCAAAGGAACATACGGAACCATAACGTCAGCCATATCCCAGAAATTAAGCTTTCTCTTTCTCACAAAGAATATTCCAAATATAAGCGCGGCTATTATGCCGCCGTATATCGCCAGACCGCCCTCTCTGGTATTGAATATATCCATCAGGTTATCCTTATACATATCCCAGCTGAAAATCACAAAGTAAAGCCTTGCTCCCACTATACAGAAAACTATTCCATAGAGCATAAAATCCAGTACATTATCAGGGTTGCCGCCTATTTTTTTCATATATCTCATAGCAAGCCATGTACCAAGTATCAGTCCCGTTCCGATAAAAATCCCATACCAGTATACATCAAGGCCAAAAAGTGAGAAAGCAACCCTATCCAGCGTACCTATTTCAATTCCCAAATTGGGAAACCATATTTCCGGCATACTAATACCTCCATAAAATCAACTTATGGAACATTCTAACACAGCGTCAGGCTCCAATCAAGTTAAAAAGGCATTAGTCTGTCTTGCCATTTACAATGCAAACACCGTTTACGGTATCTATCATATCAAGTACGTCCTCACACTCGTTAAGGGTAAGACTCCTTAAAGTCTCCGCTATCTCAGCCAAGGATCTTCCTCTGAATTCAGCCTGTGTCATAACGGCGGTCTCACAGTCGTCAATCGAGCGCATGAACCAGCCTGTAAGCTTTTTTCTTTCTCTGACAAATGTTCTTTCGTCTATACCGCTTTCTTTAATTTCAACCAAATCCTCGTCAAGCAGCTCTGCCGCTTTTTGTCCATCTTCTGCCGGCCCGCTTACCGCAAAGTATCCAAGCCCCTTGTGCTCATAAATTTCCACCTGAGGCACCTCACTGGCAATTCCATTTGATATCAGCTTTTTAAATGATTTCGAGCTTTCACCAAATGCCGTATCTCCAATCATCCTGAGTAAAAAGTTCTTTTTAATTCTGCAGCCATTTGGTTCAACAGGATACACTGCACAGTATCTTGGAACAGTAACATCCATTTCAAGCTCTGTACTTCCACCCTGTATTTCCGTTTTGAGACACTTTGCCTGAGCAGGAGTTTTTTCTATGCCTCCTAAAATTTTTTCGGCCTCGTTCATTATGTCATCAGCCTTTACATCCCCTCCGCATATTATTGTCATGTTTCTGGGTACATAAAAGGCGCTGTGGCACGCATATAAAATCTCAGTATTAATTTTGTCTACACTTTCGGCGGTTCCGGCAATCTCTGATGATAAAGAGCTGTCAGGATATAAGTTTTTCAATGCTCCAAAAAAAGCTTTCCAGTTAGGGTCGTCATCGTACATAGCTATTTCATTTTTTATAATTTTCTTCTCATTATTGACACTTTCCTCCATAAAATAAGGTGTCTCAACAAAATTTAGAAGAAGGCTGAAGCATTCCATAAAATTATCTGCTGTCTTAAAATAGTAGACCGTTTTTCCTCCGTCAGTAAATGCATTGACCTCAGCTCCAAGCTCAGTGAATTTACTGCTGACATTACCATCTATCTGCTCAAACATTTGATGTTCCAAAAAATGCGCTGTTCCAAGAGGCACGCGGTAGTATTTGTTTTCATGGTAAAATTCAGTATCCGCAGACCCAAATGATACAGCAACAGCGCCTACCTTAATATTTCTTTCCTTAGGCAGTATATATACCTCCGCGCCGCAGTTCAGCTTATGGTGTATTGTTTCGCAGCCGGAGGGGCAGTTAATTTTTACTTCCATTTAAATTTTCCTCCTTATTTATCGGCCGCTACTATAAATACGCCTTTTTTGTTTAGTCCTTTTACAGCGTTTCTAATATCAGAAATAGTAATTGCCTCTATATCATCCTCTGCATGGTGTTCAACTGTTACACCCAGAAGCATTTCATTCATACATTCATTAATTTCACCTGTTCTTCTGTCCTTCATAGCCTTCAAATCTCTTAAAACTGCCTTTTTGGCAGAATCAAGCTGTTTTTCATCTATACAGCAGCCTTCTATTCCTTTTTCAATGAGCTTAACAGTTTTGTCTTCACTTCCCGGTGCAACTCCTGCGTCAATAACATAAACCATTCTGAACCTCATGAGCCTGCCGCCGATATAGTAACAGAGACCCTCTTCCTGTCTTACGCTGTCGTATAAAACTGATGCTCCAGCTCCACAGAGAATTTCCCTGAGAACAAGGCCTGTACACCAGTCTTTGCCCCATGCATTAAGCTTGGTGGTATAAGCCATAGCAATTCTGCTCTGGCCAATGCCTCTGTTTTCAGTTTTTTCAGCACAGCCGCCTGCTTCCTTAACCTCATCAACAGGGAGCTTGTCCACATCGTCTCTTCTGCTAATAAAACTTTTTGCTGTTTCAAGGGCCTTTTCATCCTCAATGTCTCCGCTTATAAAAATATCAGTATGCGCTGATTTTTTAAGTTCAATATACAGGTCATTGAGTTCTTTTACGCTTATTCCATCAATATCTTCAATATATCCGTCACAGTGGACAGAAAAACCGTCCTCAGGATATACAATATCAATAAGCTTTTCAACGGCATACTGGGCTGCAGAATCATTCTTTTCCATAAGCATTGTTTTCAGCCTATTTTTTGCCTGCTTGAGAGCATCCTCATTAATTTTTGTTTCTACAATCTCCTTTAAAAGAGTTGACGCATGCTTGTAAACCTTTTCCTGTGCAGCATTATCCGTAACACATTCCATATTTAAGGCAAGAAGCTGTCTTCCTCCCTTTTGAAGCACTGTCGCCTCAAATACTGCTCCGTACATTTCTGCCAGATTTTCTTCAAGAGCTGCCCTGTCCCCATTTTTGCCAAGTCTTAGGCACTCGGCTAAAAGTGAAAGCTTTGTTGCTTTCTCCCTGGACGCCGGTATTGTCCATACAATTGAGATAAAATTAGTATTAAACTTGCCTTCATTAAAGTAATGGAGCCTTACAGCTTCCGAAATTTCTGTCATTGCATCTAGTTTTTCATATTCTTTGGCTATCATAAAATTCACCTCATTGCTATTATGTCTTTCAAAAGGTAAAATATACTTGTTGTTATATACGAAGGATGTTAAAATTTCTATAAAATATGACATAAGTGTGGAGGTAATAAAATGGACATTGACAGAACCTTTGAAGAAATGAAAAATAAAATAGAAGCTTTGCGAAATGCAGAAGCTTCAAGAGGTGAAGACATTCCTATCTCATTGCAGATGGAAAGTGATTTGTATTCATTTTCACCGGAAGAAAGAAAAATCACCCTTTCTTTTCCCGTACTGAAAAAAGAGCTTAATCCAAACGGCGCTATGATAGGCGGCCTTATCTGTACAGCTATAGATATAACCTACGGAATACTTGTTTTCGGTCTATGCGGCGGAGAAATAATACCTCCGACAATAACCATGACAACAAACTTTATCAACGCAATATTTGGAGGTGATACGCTCCTTGTGACTGCTAAGGTTGAGTCATGGGGCAAGCGAATAATCAACATGTCCGCCGTGGGAGTATCTAAGGATACCGGAAAAACAATAATTACATCTACCACCTCATTTGTAAGCAATGAATCCTTTAAACTAAATAAGCAGAAGTAATTTAAAGACAAAATCCTGCAAAAAAAGCCGTACGGCATATACCGTACGGCTAAATTATTAATAATTATTTTATATATGATATTCTGTCTTTTATGAGCGAATTTTTTGACTTAAGCTCCTGTGAGCCTTCAACAATACAACGAACCGAAATATCCCACCAAGTCTCATTTACATCATTGTTTCCATAGGTATAAACAACCGGTGTCTCCTCTTTGGACATATCCTTATTGGTTATTGTAAAGCTAACGTTGCCGCTGTTATTTTCTGTAAAGGAAATCCTGATTGGAACAAGAGTATAATTGTCTGCAGTAATCATTACAGCATGTTTTCCGCCGTACTCTCCCCATTTGCATTCAATGGCGCTGTCCGTATCGTAGGCTATATCAAATACTCCGCTGGCATCATCGTTGTAATCGACAGGAATGACAAGCATCCCCTCATCTCCTACAAAAAGCTTTTCATACTCATCATTTGCTCTGTCAAATAAAAACAAACCGTTATCAGACTCAATTGCCCTCTGGTTCTCAACAATCTCATTCAAAATATCCTTATAGAAAAGTTCCTTTTCCTTAAGCATATCGTTAAAGGTTCTAAGCGCTTTCTCCTTGCTTTCAACTACTCTTACATCAACTTTTGTCTTATAATAATTAGTTGAGGAAAAGCCCTTATAATAGAGATTTATACCGGCTGTTCCTCTTTCCCCTGCATGAAGGAAAAGAGCCTTTTGCCCGTCGTAATACCCCTCTGTCACTTCGCATATTTTTTCCTTGTCCTCGTCAATATCGACTTCAATTTCAAGCGTAGGGTCACAGTTAATAGGTATAACTATGTCCTCTCCAGGTTTCATATAAACCGTTTTGAGAGCAGGCTCAGGAGCCTCGGAATAATCATTGTTATAATTTGCTCTTGCGGCCGCAGCCGAATATACAGAAACAGACCTTGTCATCTCATTCCAGGTAATATCAATATCCAGCCCATCCGAAATTGCACGCAGAGGAACATATACCATATCATCGGCTATAATAGGTGCAATTGGTATTTCTTTAATTTTATCATCTAAAATCATTGTTTTTACGCCTTCGGTAAAAGACAGTATTGTGTTTCCATCTTTAATAGTAACCGTATTTGTTTCTCCGTTCCAAACAACCGTGCAGCCCAGCTTTTCAGCTACAAAACGAACCGGAACCATAGTATATCCGTCGTATGTCAAAGCAGACGCATCCGCAATCTCATCACCGTTAACATATATTCTTGCGTCCGAATTTACAACTTCACCTGCATATACTGAAACCGACATAAGCATGACAGCGGCGCCGGTAATAAAATACTTACTAAAATTTCTCATATTTAAATCCCCCCGATGGATACAAAGCAGTAAAATATACCTATAAATAAATATTAATACATTTTTCAACATTATTCAAGAAATTTTAACTCTAGTTCGTCCTCTATTTTCTATTTTAGCAAGTATTTATCTTTTTTTAGCCATCATAAATAAAATATATGCCCTGAAACCGTAAAATAGGCTCCAGGGCATGCTGTTAAATGCCGCTTAAAACAAATTTTTATCCGTATCAAACTCCCAGCTGTAAGGTCCACTTAAAATCTCTATATCATCCCTGTTGCTAAATTCCTTTATGTATGCTTCAGATACCTCAAACTCAAATAAATCAAGTGTATTTTTTATTCTAACTATTTTAAGTTTATCGTTATCCTGAACCATGCTTGTTTTTACAGCTATCTTAATTGAGTCCAAATCGCTGTTTCCATACAGCGGCAGAGCCGCGGCCTTTAGATAGTTATTGGTTATAACATTGGTGAATGTACTTGAAAAATCCACCTTGTTGGCAAATCTGTAGCTGACAATGTCTGCCTCTCCCATTCCTACCGCATTTCCGTGCGAAGGATCCGTTATATCAAGAAGGACTATTTTTTTAATATTGGGGGCTATTTCCCTGAACTTTTCCTGCTGACTGATTACTTCAATCCTGCCCGTGATATTAGGGTCAAATCCTGTACCGCATATTTCTTTCCCTATTTCATCAATTATCAGAACATCAATATCATCAAATTTAAATCTCGCCATTTCTTCCTTGGCTCTTGCAAGCAGTTGTGCATCCTTCTCATAAAATTTTTCTGTAGGTATCGCCTCAATCTCTGAAATCTCATCATATGCGTTCTGAATTACTCCTACTGAGAAAACAATGTTTGTATTAGCTAAAAACACATCACAGGTTTTTATCATGCTTTCACAGAAATTATCAAAGCCCTGCATATGGAATGTCGTCGCTCCATAGTGTTTTCCCATGCCTATACATATCATCTTTAAAAGCCCGCTTTCATGGATATCCTTAAAATGAGTATGAGGCTTTATTTTATGAAAAATAACTATACCGTCAGCCTCTGCCGCATGTTTATCACAGTATACGTCAACACCATCTGAAGTCTCTCCAATCTTCACAACATCCATCGATGATTTAATCGGTACCCCAAGATAATCCTCAGTAATACCAAAGTTTTTTAAAAACTCCTTCTGACCGTTGGCAGTTGCGCCGGCATGACTCCCCATTGCAGGAAAAACAAAGGGCTGGGCCCCTTTTTCTTTGAGCAAATCAACAATAGCCTTCAGCATTTCTTTATAATGAGGTATTCCTCTGCTTCCTGCTGTCACAGCTATGGTTTTCCCCTCAAGTGAGTTTAATGTATTTTCGCTTATATTCGATTTTATGCTGTTTTTTAAATACTCTGCAACATTTTCAATTGTTCTTGCCTCAAATTTCTGCCTTACCTTGACCATTTTAGGAAGTTTAATTTCATCGTATCCAGGTATAACCAAATCTAATTTTGGAAGCATAACTAACCTCTCCTTCCTCACTTGACAGACAATAACTATATTTATTAGACAAATTATATTTTTATATTAGACTAATTTTTCTTTTGTGTCAATTGTATATATGTTATATTTAATATGACAGACAGGATCAATAAGTGTTTAAATAAAATAAGGGCATATTCTATTGGAGGTATATGCCCTTAGCTTATGGCTTATAGTGCCATAAGCAACCTAAAGAAAAGAATAAAGATACCGAATTATTTTCGGCAATTAAATTATATTATTAATATATATATAAGTCAATGGTTATCCTATATTTATATCACTGTCTAAATGATGCAATAAAAGCTAAAATTAAAGGCAACAGCGAATTATAAGTGAGGATAAAATATTGAATAATATAGATTTTGAAATAAAGAACATTGGTTTTAAGCTGAGAAAAATCAGAGAACTGAAAGGACTGACAAGAGAGAGTTTCTGTGACCCTCTTGGTGAGAACAGCGAATATTGGGGCTTAATTGAAAGAGGAGAGCAATCTATAAGTTTAGTTAAGCTTCTTCAAGTATGTGAAACCTATAATATCCCTGTTGAAAGTATTATTGAGCTTAACTATAAACTGCCAGATGATGAAAAGGTTAAAGTGGAAATTATTGAACTGCTTGATAAATGCAAAGGAAAGCAGCTGGAAATAGTTAAAAAATTTATTGAGGACATAGTACTGGCTCTGTAGTTTATTCAACGTTTTTAAAATGTCCGGACAGAAAACTCTGTCCGGACATTTTAATTTATTTAATAACAATTTGACACATCTTCATTGTGTCAAGCGCAGCTTTATGTGTTTCGGGTGTTACCCCTGCACAGCAGGAAGAATCCACAGAGATTTTTACCTCTGGCATTTTAGCCTTAAGCAAAAGCGCGTTTGACACAACACAAATATCCGTACAAAGCCCCACCAGTTCAATCTCAATTTCTTTTTTGTCATTTCTGGCGTAAAGTATATCGGCCAAATCGGTGCTTCCAAATGTGGGTTTATCGACTATTTTGGCCTCTGACATAGCTTTAGCTATCTCATCTCTTATCTGCCAGCCGTATGTATCCTTTACACAGTGAACAACTGGAAGGCTTTTGCCCTCGCTTGTTTCAAGGTAATTTTCTTTGTGAGTATCCCTTGTCGCATATATATTTATCGGTTCATATTCCTTTATTTTATTTACTACGTTATCAACAATAGCCTGTGCCTCATCAGTTCCGAGAGAACCGTTAATAAAGTCATTCTGCATATCTATGACAACAAGTATTTTCTCCTTTTCTTCCATCTGTAAGCTCTCCTTATTGTTTTCTGAGAATAGTAGCACTTTAAACACTTTCTGTCAAGAAAGTATATGTCTCATAGTGTTTCAAGGTCAAAAAATGATTGCTGCATGGGTCCGAAAATATTGCTAAGGGACAGAATTTGGGATATACTATATCAAAAGGATTTTTGAAAGGAGCGCGTCAAATGAACCCTTATAATCTCGACATAACCAAAATAGTAAAATATGTATGTATGACGGCAGTTGCAATCGTAGGTATTATTTTCAGCTGCCATACATTTCAGAAAATGTTTGAGACACAGGCTGCCCTTGAATACGACCGTAGCTGGAACGACGAGGAGTAATAAAAGCGGACTTGAAATTCAAGTCCGCTTTATATTATTTAAAATTTGCAGGTCTCTTCTCTACAAATGCGGATGTCCCCTCAACGGCATCTTTATTTGTAAAAGCTACAGAGAGCATATCCTTTTCTAATTCAAGCGCGTTGTGCATATCCATTTCGGCACCTTTGTTAATCGCGACCTTCGCGCATGCTACAGCAGATGATGATTTTGTAAGTATAAGCCTCATCATTTCCTCAGCAGAAGCAAGCAGCTCCTCCGGTTCAACCACCTTATTTACTAAGCCTATTCTCAAAGCCTCATCCGCCTTTACCTGTCTTGCGGTATAAATCAGCTCCTTAGCTATTCCGGCGCCTACAAGCCTGGTAAGTCTCTGTGTTCCGCCAAAACACGGGATTAAGCCAAGATTTACCTCCGGCTGTCCAAAAACCGCTTTTGCTGAGGCTATTCTGATGTCGCATGCCATGGCAACCTCACAGCCTCCACCAAGTGCGAAGCCGTTTACAGCGGCGATAACCGGTTTTTCCAAATTCTCAATGGCGTCACAGGCAGACTGCCCCCTCTGTGAGGCTTTCCTACCCTCAGTTGCAGTAAACACCTTAAATTCAGTTATATCAGCGCCTGCAATAAACGCCCTTCCCTCCGAAGCTAAAATAACGCCTTTAACACTGTCATCATTTTCTATACGCTTCATTACAGTTACAATTTCCTCAAGCGTCTCAATGTTTAAAGCGTTAAGCGCTTCCGGCCTGTTCATAAATATGAAGGCTATACCGTCCCTTTCCTCTCCTCTCATATTTTTAATGCCGTCCATAATTTTTTCAATCATTAATACCCCTCCTTAAATTATGATAATATACACTAACGGTATGGTGACAAGGCACATCAGCGTGGAAATAAAAATATATTTCGATGCAAGTATGTCATCACCGCCGTATTCCTTTGCAAAAAGCGCACAGAAGCTGGCCGTAGGTATTGCCGCTCCGACAACTATAGTATTCAGGAACATGGTATCCTTAATAAAAATCCGGCCCACAAAGTAAACCGCAAGCGGAATTGCAACAAGCCTCATAATAGAAGTTACGTAAACATGCCAATCCCCTAAAATATCCTTTATATTATTTTTCGTTAGAGTTGCTCCAATATATATCATGGCCATTGGAGTAGTCAAGTTTGCCAGACCCGTCAGCGTATCCGTTATTGGCTGTGGAGGATGGACATTCATCAAGGCCAGTATAAGTCCTCCAAGCAGAGCATAGTTAACCGGCATTTTAAGCATTCTTTCTCCCATTAGTTTTAATCCGCTTTTCCCCTTGGCCTCAGTTCCAAACTTGGATATTGTAAGCATTCCAATAGTATACACCGATATGCTGCACGCAAGGTTGCCAAACGAGGCATTCATAAGAACGCCTTCACCCAATATCGAAGTAAGAACGGGTATTCCTATAAATGTATAGTTTGGAAATGTTATGGCGAATGTTGTAACCCCTATCTGATTTCGTTTCAGCCTCATCAGTCTGGCTGTTAAATATCCTATAGGCGTTGAAATTATGTATAGAGCAAAGCTGATTATAAGCATCGCCAGTCCCTGTGATATCATGCTTCTGTCAAATGAAGTAAGGAAAATATTTAAAATAAGCGCCGGAAGCGAAATAAAAAGCAGAAGCTTTACAATTCCATCAGCAAATTCATCGCTGAGTATTTTCAGTTTTTTCGCCGCATATCCGATTCCAATATATATTGTAAGAATAACAAGTTTGCTCATTATAGTAAAAAACAGCGCCATAAAATTCCCTCCGCTTAATTGACGATATAATTCAATATAGCACAGAGGTAAAATGAATACAAGTAAATTAAACCTATTGACTTTCTTCAGTCAGAGCATTATACTGATATCAGTTTTAGGGCGAGGCGAAATTCCTCACCGGCGGTAAAAAGCGCAGCGACGCTTGAGTCCGAGAGCCTTTTTTGAAGGCTGATTTGGGTTAGATTCCCGAACCGACGGTATAGTCCGGATAAAGGAACTGTTATTGTTCTGTCTTTTTGGCGTGCCCTAAAATTTAGCGGCGCGCTTTTTTAATGTCCTAAACGCATAATATACAGTCATAATTTTAGGAGGATTTAAAAATGGAAAGATCATCTCAATTAAGAAAACTTACAACTATGGGTATGATGGCGGCAGTATCAATAATACTTGTTTACCTTATTCATTTTCCCATATTTCCCGCAGCTTCGTTTCTGGAATATGACCCGGCCGATATTCCCATATTTATATGCACATTTCTTTACGGCCCGTTAAGCGGTTTTATACTTACAGTAATCGTTTCATTTATTCAGGGTTTTACTGTAAGCGCTCAAAGCGGAATTATAGGAGTAATGATGCATATTTTTGCCACAGGCTTTTTTACAATAGTAGCCGGAAACATCTATAAAAACAACAGGAACAAAAAAACAGCTGTTAAGGCGCTTATTATTGGTTCAATAATTATGGTTCTTATGATGTGCATTTGGAATATTATTTTTACACCGTTATTTATGGGAACTCCAAGGGATGTTGTCATGAAAATGATAGTGCCTATAATAATTCCTTTTAACGCGATAAAAGCCGGAGTAAATTCATTCATTTGTTTCCTTATTTATAAAAAAATAGCGAACCATATACCACACGGTGCAGCTATAAATGATTGATTACATAAAAAGGACTTCTTAATTGAAGTCCTTTTATTTACGCCTTTTTAAGTACCTCGCTTACTTCGGTAATTGCAACGAACGCTTCGTCATCGTTATCCTCAACTATTTCCTTAAGCTTTACTATCTGAAAACGGTTCACGACAAAGTAGATTACCGTTTTCTTCTCCGAAGAATAATAACCGTGTCCGTCCATAAGGGTAATTCCCTTTCCAAACGCCTCTGATAAAGCAGAGCTTATCTGTTCAGGCTTTGATGTAATTATCGTTGCCGCCTTCCCCTTATCAATACCCTCAACTATAAAATCTACGGCTTTTGAGGATACAAAATCTGCTATTATAGAATAAAGGGCTATCTGCCATCTTCCAAGAACAACCGCAGCGATTATAAAAAGCATGACATCATAAATCATTCTAAAGGTCCCCACAGTAAGTCCAAGCCTTTTTGCAAATATTACCGCAAGCACCTCAGTTCCATCCATTGTCCCTCCGTAGCGTATAGCAAGCCCGCTGCCTATTCCCGAAATAATTCCGCCAAATATTGAGCATAAAATATAATCATTTCCCGCAAACGGAGAAGAGCTTATGACATCAAGTGGCAGAATATCTCTTATAATAAATGAGGATAAGGAATATATGCATACAGTAAAAACAGATGAGACGGTAAATATTACTCCCAGTTTCTTTAACCCATATAAAAACAAGGGTATATTCAGTAACAGAAGGAAAACCGAAAGACTGACGGGTGTAATTTCACCCAAAAGCATTGATGTGCCTGAAAATCCACTGTCTAACAACGAAACAGGTGATAGGAACATATTAACTCCTATGGCGTTTACAATACCGGCAATCAGCAGAAAAACAAAATTGTAAACCAAACTTCTTTTTTTATGACTCATGGCGCCTCTCCCTTCAAAAAATGGGGTATTCATTTGAAATAGCCTCAGACCTAAACCGTTCCGAAGTTTTCCTTTTATGAATACCCCCATTGATATTATTTTGCAACTATTAACTTTTTCAAAGCCGTTTCCAGACCGCTTACACTGAGCGGATACATATCAAACTCCTCCTGAAGTATGCCCAGCGTCTCCTTCCAATAGTTTCCCGGAGTATAATTCATACTTGCCGGATTTAACCAGACGATATGTCCAAAATGGCCTTTAACCTTTCTGAACCATTCCAGCCCGTTGCCCTCACCCATTTGGCTGTAGCTGTAAAAGTAACTGCTGCTGCCAAGCAGCTCATATGGAGCCATTGCGGCATCTCCTACAATTATAACCTTGTAGTCACTTCCGACAGTTCTTAAAAGAGTGTCGGTTTCAATCCATTTTCCAGGCATGCATGCTGCGTCTGTATACAGTCTTTCGTAAATACTGTTGTGAAAATAGTATATTTTCAGGTCTTTAAAATGATTCGACTTTCTTACAGCCATAAAAAGCTTGCCGCACAGGTCTCTGTAATAATCCATCGAACCGCCGCTGTCAATAAGCATAAGTACTTTAACAGTATTTCTTCTCGGCCTATCATAAACAAGTTTTAGTCTGCCTGCATTGCTGCAGGTTTCATTAATACTTTCGTCCAAATCTAGCTCAGACTTGGGTGCGTCAGTCTTTGATGAAAATTGACGCAGTTTTCTGAATGCCATTTGGAACTGACGGCTGTCAATAATTTTGTCCTCGCTGAAATCCTTGAAATTTCTTTCTCCTGCTACACGGAAGGCTCTTTTATATTTACTCTCTCCTCCAACGCGTATACCCTTGGGGCTGTTGCCGCTGTTGCCAAAAACAGACATTCCCCCTGTACCAACCCAGTACTTTCCACCATTATGTTCGCTGTCCTGCTCCTCTAGCCTTTCCTTAAGCATTTCCTCTATTCTTTTGAAATCCAAGGCCATGTTCTGTTTGGCTATTTCCTCGTCGTAATTCCCCGGCGTTTCTTTAGGCTTGTTAAGCCAGTTTAAAAGCTCCTGCGGAATATCGTTTAAAAAGTCAATATCCTTAAAAAATTCCAAAAACGCTCCGTCAAACTTGTCAAAATCAGCCTCGCTTTTTATAAGCACAGAACGGCACAAATAATAAAAGCTGGTAAAGCCCGAATAGGCCAGTCCCTTGTCAAGCGCCTCGTTCAGAGCAATCCACTCATTAAGGGATACGTTAAGCCCTTTGGCCCTTAAAAGGTATAAAAATGAATCAAACATTAATTATCACTCCCCTTAATTGAATGGGAAAGAGGTTCTTTTCTTTGCCCGTTCAAGGGCGTCCAAATCTTCATTTTTCTTCAGAATAACGCCTGCAAAGGGTATTTCCTTCGTTATTTTATCCACCGGTATCCCACTTATGGTAAGAGCCTGTATCCAATCTATTATTTCAGATGTGCTTGGTTTTTTCTGAATGTCTCTCAGGCCTCTTATATAATAGAAAGCCGCTATAGCCTGACTGATTATGTTATTTTCCAGTTCAGGAAAATGAACCTTGATTATTTCTCTCATAAGCTGCTCATCAGGAAACTCGATATAGTGGAAAATGCAGCGTCTTAAAAAAGCGTCAGGAAGTTCCTTTTCCGCGTTTGATGTTATTATTACGATCGGACGTTTTTTCGCCTTTATTGTTTCTCCTGTTTCCGGAATATAAAATTCCATTTTATCAAGCTCCCAAAGAAGGTCATTTGGGAATTCCAGGTCAGCCTTATCAATTTCATCTATAAGGAGTATTACCTGTTTATCAGAGCTGAATGCCTCTCCGATTTTTCCAAGCTTAACATACTTTTTAATATCATCTACACCTTCACCGCCAAACTGGCTGTCATAAAGCCTCTGAACAACGTCATATACATACAGTCCGTCCTGCGCCTTAGTCGTGGATTTAATATTCCATATTATCAGTTCCATATTAAGTGCCCTTGAAACCGACTGGGCTAGCATTGTCTTTCCTGTACCCGGTTCTCCCTTTATTAAGAGAGGCTTTTCAAGTGCAATCGCTATATTCACTGCTCTCATCAGATCCTGAGAAGCAACATAATCTGTACTTCCGCCGAATTGTGCTTTATCTGTCATCTCTTTACCTCCGTATTATTTATTGCTTTATTCTACAGAAGTGGGATTTATATGTCAATACTAAGAAATTTAAAACCATATTACAAAAGGCCGGAATAATAATCCAGCCTTTGGTTTATTTTGTTATTTAATTGACCTTATCGGACAGCAAACTTCAGTTACGTAATCCTCAGGATTTCTTGTCTGGGCAGGGCTGACATGATAGATACTGAACATAGTGCCGCTGAAATCATATCCGTTGTCGTTTACCCAATTGGCAACCGCTCCGTTTGCCTCGGTAATATTATCGTAGCTTCCTTTATATATAACTGTAGCA
>URCD01000052.1 GCA_900546215.1 uncultured Eubacteriales bacterium
ATAAAGATGATGGGGCCGTATTAATTGACCAAAAGGGCCAATTACAGCCGCTATTTGGGATATATAAAAAGAAGCTGTATGAATATTTTGAAGATAGGATAAAGGAAAAAGATTATTCTGTAAAAAAGGCTGTCGAGGAGTTAAAATTTCAGTATATCAGCTCGGAAGCCATATCGGCAGACAATAATGAATTTTTTAATATGAACACTCCTGAAGACTATTTTAAATTGACGGGGTATATGATATGAAAATAAGTTTAGATGACGCAATCGGAATTATTAATAGTAATATACAGTCCCTGCCGCTTGAGGATATATCTATTTATGACAGTATGGGCAGAAGGCTTGCGGAAGATATTACCGCTGAAGTAGACAATCCGCCGTTTGACAGATCCCCATATGATGGATATGCTGTCAGGTCAGAAGACACAGGCAGGAATATAAGTTTAAAGGTGATTGGCGCAAGTATGGCAGGAAATCCGTGTAATTTGAAAATTGGGTGCAATGAAGCTGTTCGCATAATGACAGGGGGCGTAATACCTGAGGGCGCTGACTGTGTAGTACCTCAGGAAAACACAGACTACGGAGAAAAGTTTGTGATGATAAACAAAAATTTTTGTCCTTATGATAATTATATAAAAAAAGGGGAGGATTTTTGCAAGGATCAGCTACTGATAGCCACTGGAACCAAAATTAATTCCTCTGTAGCAGCACTTGCCGCATCTTCGGGGAAGAGTAAGCTTAAAGTATTCAGACAGCTTAAAGCGGCTGTTATTTCAACAGGAGACGAAATTGTAAGTCCTGGACAATCGCTTAATAAAGGACAGATATATAACACCAATCTGATTTATACAGTCATGAGACTAGAGGAATTGGGAGTTGAAACTGTATTTACAGCGTCTTCCGGAGATAGCATATCTGACATTGAAGGAAAAATAAGGGCAGCTTGTGAAATTTCAGACTTTGTTGTTACAACCGGAGGAGTTTCTGTAGGAACAAAGGATCTTGTGCCTGCTTCCTTAAATTATATCGGAGCAGAATCATTATTTCATGGGGTAGATATAAAGCCGGGAATGCCTACATTACTGGCTGTTTATAATACTATACCAATACTTGGTTTATCAGGTAATCCATTTGCGGCCGCAGTAGGACTTGAGGTTATAGGAAGGCAGCTTATTTCTTCTCTGAATGGAGACAAATGGATTCTGCCGAAGCCAAAAAAGGCAGTTATGAAAAATGGATACGATAAATTCAGCAAATCCAGGAGATTTATAAAAGCTGTCGAGGCTGGGGGGATGGTTACAGTACTTGACAGTCAATCAAACGGCTCGATTAGAACGACAACACAATGTAACTGCTACATAGATGTGGCGCAGGGAACGGAAGGCTTAAAACCGGGAGACAGTGTGGTGATTTTTGATGTGTAATATTATTGCGGTAAGCGGAGCTAAAAATTCAGGAAAAACAACACTTATTGAAAAGCTGATAAAGTATTTTAATATAATAGGCATATCATGCGCTGTAATTAAACATGATGGCCATAGCTTTTCTGCTGATAAAGAGGGAACTGACACGGGCAGATTCTTTCAGGCAGGCGCTTGCGGGACAGCAATATTTGACGGAGAAAAGTTTCAGCTTGTTGAGCGTAAAAAAATTGATGAAACTGAGTTAATTAAAAATTTTTCCGAAGCTGATATTATATTTTTAGAGGGCTTTAAATATTCACATTATCCAAAGCTTTGGATGTGTTCAAAGGAGAGCATCAAAAGTCCAGAAAATGTAATTGCATGGATAGGCGGAAGCTGCGAACCAAATTTTAAGAGGGATGAAACGGAAAAAATTGCTGAATTTTTATTAGAGTACTTTAATATTTCTGTAATTACAAGGGGGGTAATGAGCATGGATGAACTGAAAAGGGAAATAAAAAAGGCTATCTGCCCGTATGACTGTCCGACAACCTGCGGCTTTTTAGTTGAAACCGATGGAAAAAAGATTTTAAAAATACTTGGGGACGACACTCATCCTGCCTCAAGGGGATTAATATGCAGAAAAATGCAGAGATATGAAAGGTCAGTAAACTCAGAGGAACGTCTGCTGACGCCTCTCATAAGGAACGGTGAGAAGGGCAGCGGATTTTTTAAAGCAATTAGCTGGGATGAAGCGATTAAAATAATTTCTGATAAATGGAAGGAAATAATTAAAGAAAATGGACCGGAGGCAATAGCCTATTGTACATATTCAGGAGTTATGAGCGATATTCACCGTAACTGCGGAGAAGCATTTTTTAACTATATGGGTGCATGCGAGCTTGTAAAAACATTGTGTTCAACGGCTAAAAGCGTCGGCTATGCAAACGTATTGGGAAAAACAGGCTGTCTAGACCCGAGAGAGCTTAAGGACAGCGACTATTTTATAGTTTGGGGAAGCAATATGCTGGCAACCCGGTTACAGTCAATGCCAGACATAGTCAACGCCAAAAGACAGGGCAAAAAAATAGTCTTAATTGAGGTCTATGGAGAACCAATGGGTAAGTACTGCGATGAGACAATTCTTATCAGACCGGGGACAGACGGAGCTTTAGCCCTTGCAATGATGCATATTCTTGTAAGAGAGGGACTGGCAGATGAAACATTTTTAAGGGAAAATACAGAAGGTTACGATGAATTTAGAGAAACACTGCCTGAATATACTCCTAAATGGGCTGAGGAAATAACCGGAATATCGGAAGCTGTAATCGAAAAGCTGGCTATGGAATATGGGAAAGCAGAAGCTCCTGCCATAATTTTGGGAAGCGGAAATTCAAGATACGGTAACGGGGCAATGACTGTAAGACTAATTACAATACTTTCACATTTTACTGGTGCATGGCTGAAAAAGGGCGGCGGATTATGCGGAAGCTCACCGATAGACACTGCTTATATTGACGGCTCTTTAATAAAGCGACCGGACTTTAGAAAAAATTATAGTGAAAAAATTAATATCAATCAGCTTGGAGCCGCAATTAAGAACGATAAAATAAAAAGCCTATACGTATATGCCGGAAATCCTGCCAACTCGGTAAGTGACCAAAAAGCTGTTATTGATGGACTTAAAAGAGAGGATCTTTTTACAGTTGTACATGAAAGATTTATGACAGATACCGCTGAGTATGCTGATATAATACTTCCGGCAACATTTTCAGTCGAGCAGAACGACATATATGAGTGTTATGGATATTGTACGTTGGGAACAGCCTTTAAAGCCGTCGATCCACCTGCTGAATGTAAAAGTGATTGGGATACATTCTGTTTGCTGGCGGAGGCAATGGGGTATGATGATGAGTACTTTAAACGCACTGACATAGAAATGATGAATTATGTTCTTGATAATCCTACCAAGGCGGTTCAGGAACTGCCAGAAGAGAAAAAGAAAATTTTAAGAGAGGGCGGCTCCATAAGCATGCCTTTCTCCGACCATACGGTATGGAAAACTAAAAGCGGAAAAATAAAGATAGTAAATGAGAAGCTTTCGGAGCCAATGCCAAAATATATTGAGGCCTATGGAGGAGAATATCCGCTTAGCCTAATTTCGGCGCCAAGTGAGCACACGCTTAATTCCATATTTACACAAAGAGAAGACCTGGTTGACAGCAGGGGAAGTATGAGACTTGTAATACACACAAGAGATGCCGGAGCAAGAAACATCAAAAACGGAGACAGAATTATTTGCTTTAATGACCTTGCCGAGGTGGAGTTTGAGGCATACCTCAGCGATAATATAGCTATGGGCGCTGTTGCCGCGGTCGGTATCTTCAAGTCTTCACAGACATACAATGGGCTTGGGGTCAATGCACTTCAGCATGACAGGCTGACGGACCTGGGAGCGGCAACTACTATGAATGATAATAATGTAGATATAAAGCTTGCTTAAAACACTGTGGCCTATTGGCCACAGTGTTTTTTACACAATTCAATGAAAGTTTTAGCTGATTTTGACAAATACTTATTTTTACAGAAGATAATAGAAAAACGGCCTGAAAGATTCATGCTGTCCACAGTTATTTCAGAAAGCCGCCCGGATAGTATTTCTTCCTTTGCCATTATATACGGAAGCACGGCAATACCAAGATTATTGAAGGCGGCGCGCAGAAGAGCTTCAGAGCTGGCGCTTTCCCATATAGGCTTTATAGAAATGTTGTTTGACAGAAAGACGCTTTCAGCCTTTTCTCGCCCGGCACTGCCAGCCTCGCGCATAAGCAGGCTGCATGAGGCGATTTCCTCAAGCGACACATTTTTTTTCTTTACCAAAGGATTAGTCGGAACGGCTACAAAACAAATGCGGCTGTCCATAAGGGGCTCGCTTATTATCTGCGGGTATAAAACATTACCCTCTATCATTGCTATATCTACTTTATTATCAATAAGCTGATGCTGGATTTCTTCGTTATTCTCAATAGTCACAGTAGTTTTAATATCCGGGCATACATTGTTAAATTCCTTTATAATAGGCGGAAGGAGAAATGTTCCGGCAGTTATATTGCTGCCGATTCTTAATGAACCGATTGTGTCCCAATTTTTAATTTCCCTTTCCATTTCATCAAACATTGAAATGATATGAAGGGCGTAGTCATAAAATCTTGCTCCGGTGTCTGTAGGATAAATCCGCCTGGAAAGCCTGTCAAAAAGCTTTATGCCATAGTAATTTTCTAACTCCTTTATTGCTAGGCTTACCGAGGGCTGGACCAAATGAAGCTCCTCAGACGCTCTTGTTATACTCATATTTTGATATACTGAAACAAAAATTTTCAAATGCCGCAATGTCATGTTGTTGCCTCCCCAGTATACATAATAAAAAAACTATGTTTTATATATAATAATACTATTTTATATATAAATCAAATGAATATATAATGTAATAAAGAAGGGGGAGTAAAAATGGAGACTGACTTAACCAAGAAACAGCTGCTGATAAAATTATTCATATCTACCTTGTATTTAAGCGCATTTACTTTTGGAGGCGGATATGTCATTATAACACTGATGAAAGACAAATTTGTTGACCAATATCACTGGATAGATGAGCAGGAAATGCTGGATTTGGTAGCGATTGCACAGTCAGCACCCGGGCCTATAGCTGTAAACGGAGCAATAGTTGTAGGATATAAGCTTGCAGGACTTGCAGGATTGATAACCGCTATTATAGGAACTATAATACCGCCGTTTGTTATTATTTCGGTAGTATCAGTATTTTATGAGGCGTTTAAAACTAACCAGTATGTTAAAGTGATGATGGATGGAATGCAGGCAGGCGTTGGCGCGGTAATAGCCTCTGTTGTGTATGATATGGCCTCGGGAGTAGTAAAGTCTAAAAGCATACTGTCTGTATTAATAATGATTGCGGCTTTTATAGCGGCGTATTTTATTAAAATAAATGTTGTGTATGTTATTCTTATCTGCGGAGCAATAGGAGCGGTCCGCACTGTGTATGAAGCGAGGAGGCAGCCATGATTTATCTAAAATTATTTTTAAGCTTCTTACAGATTGGCGCCTTTAGCTTTGGAGGAGGCTATGCTGCTCTTCCATTAATACAGGAGCAGGTTGTAACACTAAATAACTGGCTTTCTTTAAGAGAATTTACGGACCTTATAACAATATCCCAAATGACTCCCGGACCTATAGCTATTAATTCGGCTACCTTTGTAGGTATTAAGATAGCAGGAATCGGAGGGGCTCTTGCGGCTACGTTTGGATGTATATTACCGTCATGTATTATAGTTTCTCTATTGGCGTGGGTTTATATGCGGTACAGAAAGATGGCAATGATACAGGGAATACTGAACTCCCTTAGGCCTGCCGTGGTTGCAATGATTGCGTCAGCCGGACTCTCAATTATAGTTTCGGCTTTCTGGCCGGCAGGTTTTGGAAACGCCAGAATTGATATAGTAGTAATATTTGCGTTGGCGATTGTACTTTTAAGAGTGAAGAAAAGTAACCCTATAGCCGTAATGGTACTGTGCGGCGCGGCAGAAATAGGATATTACCTTGCGACAGCATTGTAAAAAAAGAGACTGTTAAAAACAGTCTCTTTTTTTATGCCTCTTCTATTTCAGCCTCGCGCCAGTAAAACAGAGTTGATATTCCGATGAATAATACACAGCCGATTGAAACCTCAATCGGATATACAAATATTTTTTCGCTGCTAATTATTAACGGCAGCAGAGCAATAGCCCCGCACGGAGGAAAATATTCCTTTGATACCTCAAATACTGCAAACAGCATAAGCATCGCTATCAAAGCGCATATATACAGAGGAAGAGGCGTAAATTCACTGAGTATTCTTCCAAAAGAACCTATGAGCGCGGATAACACAGTAATGACTATGGTTCGAAGCGGTTTTTTTCTGGCAGGCCGGCTGTAGTCTGTAAAAGCAACAAATGTAACGATAAGCGGAGGCGCCATAAATAAATACTCGCCTGTCATAACCGGTAAAATTAGCATAGCCGAAAACAATACAAGCCTTTTTGTCCACTGTTCAAAAACCTCAAATGGGCTTAATTTATTATTGAATTCTACAGTTGCTGAATCATTATAGCTAAGCCTTTCTAAAAATACCTGTCCAAGTACAATTATAATCGTCATTATAAATACTGAAATTGGATAAATTATAGTTGTAGTGCTCATCATAACAGGAAGGATACACGCAGAAATTATTGGAGTCATTGATGTTTTAGATAATGAGACACAAACAGCAGTGAATATAAATCCTATTATTAGCTTAAACGGCATTTGCAAAGGGATGTAGCGCACTATGCTTATTCCGGCGGCAGCCGATAACGTCATTAATATAACCATACGAAGCTTTGTTGTTTTCCATGGGTTTCTGGGAATCAGCCACGCTCCCACGGTAAGGGCTGCAATCTCAGGAAATATAACTTCCTTGTCTCCGATAAGCTCGGATACGAAGAACATTAAAAATACCATTGCAGCGGACATTATATAGCGTATTATTTTTTCTTTTTTCATATATAGTTACCCCCATAACAGCTACAAGTCTAACACCGCTGTAAAAACAATTCAACTGTTTTTAACATTATTTATGGAACTTTCGGACAGAATATCCCGGTCACAGTCCTCTAGCACCTGCTGGCTGGAAGTAATTATATAAAAAAATATGCTGCTGTTAAATTCCTCAAAATATCGGGCGTAAACCCTTCCGTACATTTTAATTGGTCTGAAATCCTCACTGACATCAAAGCTGGGGACTCCATACTGAAGATATGACTGCACAAAACCATTGCTTGAATGAGAGGGGCTGTTAACCGTAAGTTCAGCATCTACCTTTGACCAGTTATCATATCCTGCGTAGTATATGTTTTGGCTGTAGTCAGTCATATCCCAGTCAAACACTATATCATTATAGGGGAGCCCAAATGATGATAGCACAAGGTTTTTCATATCAAATTCAGGAACCTGAGAAGCTGAGGATAAGTCCATACTTCCATCGTCTTCAAATCCATATGGCCTGCCGCTCTTATCCTGAACGGCATATGCTCCGTAAAAACCTCCGAGATAAGGGGAGCTTTCATCATAGAGAAGACTGCAACCATTTTTAGCTGAGAAGGCGGGAAAGTTATACATTATAGTCAAATCCAAGTTCTTATTTCCTGTAAAGTTTTGAAATCCAGCGTTGTCATTGAACGTCATAACGAATGGATACCAGTCCTTTTTTGAAGTTGTAAGTCCGCCGGGAATTATAATTTCAAAACCTTCCTTAGCAGGTAAAGACTCTTTTTTATGAAGGCTGCTGTATACTGACATGACAGCCATACTGCGTACTACAGCGGCTGGAGGTGAACAAAGCAGCATAACAGAGAATATGAGTATTAACTGAGTTCGTTTTTTCATTTGTATCAATCCTTTAGTCTTTATGTCGGAAAAAATCTTGATTTTGACCGGCATTGATGTTAAAATCATTAATGGAGTAAATATAATAATAAAATTGTGAGGTGAGAATGTAATGGAAAACTGTGGCAGTTGCGGGCGAAGTAAGAGTGATAGGCATGATTTAGATGATGGACTGCGGCAGCTTTTCGTACGTTCTTATTCATTATAACATAATTATGCCCATCACTTAATTAACCTACAATGAAAACGGATATTTTCATATCTGCTTAGGGATAATAAGCGGTGGATTTTTTATGCCCTTTTTCAGGTATGAATAAAGCTGAAACTAAACAGGAGGTGTAAAAGGTGATGGACGAAGAAAGAAGAAACATAATGCCGGATGTTCCTGAAAGACCTGACTATGAAAAGGAACTGGCAGCAATTATCAGAAGCAGAAGACCGGATTCAGTAATAAGAGAGGAATTGGATAACTATCATGAAAATGATATTGCCGCAGTACTTGAAGAGCTGACTCCCCAAGAAAGAAAAAGGTTATATAAAATACTGGGAGTCGAAAAGGTGTCTGAAATATTCGCATATCTTGAAGACGATGTAGTAAAGTATGTAGACGAGCTTGACCCCGAAAAAGCGGCTGATATAATTGAATCAATGGACGCTGATGACGCTGTAGATATTCTTGATGAACTGGAGGAGGATAAATCCGGTGAAATCAGGAAGCTTATGGATGCTGAGGCAAGGCAGGATATAGATCTTATCCTTTCATATGATGATGATGAAATCGGAAGCAGAATGACTACAAATTTTGTTTCCATATACAGAGGCTCAACAATAAGGCAGGCGATGAAATCGCTTATAGACCAGGCGGCAGAGAATGACAATATATCAACCTTATATGTTGTCAATAATGACGATACTTTTTACGGGGCAATAGATTTAAAGGATTTAATAGTAGCTAGAGATTATATAGACCTTGAGGATCTGGTATCAACATCTTATCCATATGTATATGCTGAAGAAAAAACAGAAGAGTGTATAGAAGAACTTAAAGATTATTCCGAGGACTCCATTCCTGTTCTTGACAACGGTAATAGAGTGCTTGGAGTTATCACATCACAGGACCTCGTAGAGGCTGTTGATGAAGAAATGAGCGAGGACTATGCTAAGCTGGCCGGCTTGACAGCTGAGGAGGATTTAAATGAACCATTTAAGGACAGCATAAAAAAGCGTCTCCCGTGGCTGGTTCTGCTGCTGTTTCTTGGTTTGATAGTTTCATCAGTTGTTGGAATATTTGAGTCAGTTGTGTCTCAGATAACGCTTGTGGTATGTTTTCAATCTCTGATACTTGACATGGCCGGAAACGTCGGGACACAGTCTCTTGCTGTTACAATCCGTGTGCTTATGGATGAGAATTTATCGGGCAGACAGCAGAGAAACCTTGTATTCAAAGAAATGAAGGTTGGATTTTCAAACGGCATGATATTGGGTGTAATGTCATTTATACTGGTTGGACTGTATATATTAATTGCGAAAGCAAAAAGCCTTATGTTCTCCTTTGCCGTTTCAGGCTGTATCGGTGTTGCACTTGTTGTAGCTATGGTTATTTCCAGCTTTGTGGGAACATCTATACCTATATTCTTTAAAAAGGTCAAGGTTGACCCGGCAGTAGCATCAGGACCGTTGATTACTACAATAAATGACCTTGTTGCGGTTGTAACCTACTATGGGATTGTATGGGTTATGCTGATTAATATATTACAGTTAGTTGAGTAGACTATTGTTAATGGGTCAGCTAATTGGTATAATGACATGTACACAACCGATTAACTGAAAAGGAGATAGAACTGATGGCAAACAAGTATGGAATGGTAAAATGCTATTTTGAGCACGGCCTATGGTCTGCTAATCAGGTTAAAGACGCAGTAACTAAGGGGTTAATTACATCCACCGAGTATAAGGATATTACAGGCGAGGACTTTGATATCGCATATTTAAAGGAAAGAGGAAATAAAAGCAAAAAAAATAAGTGCATTAAACAGTATGTAGTTGACGCATTTACCGACGAGGTTTTTTCGGGAAATCCAGCTGCAATATGCATTTTAAATAATCCCATACCTGATGAGCTTATGCAGAAAATAGCCATTGAAAATAGGCTTGTTGAAACAACCTTTGTGCTGAAAAGGGCTAACTCATATAATTTGAGATGGTTTACCCCTAAAGGAGAAATTGATATGTGCGGCCATGCTGTGCTTGCGGCCGCATATGTAATACTGAATTTCTATGAGAAAAATAAGGAAGTAATAGAGTTCGATACGCTTGATGGAAAAATAACAATAATCAAGAATGATGATGTCTACGAAATGGATTTTCCTCAGTATCAATTGAAAAGCATCCCCGTTACGGAGGAAATGATAGATGCTTTGGGAGCGGTTCCCAAGGAAGCATATTTAGGACGGGACCTTTTGCTGGTGCTGGAGGATGAGGATACTGTAATAAACCTTAAGCCTGACCAGGAAAAGCTTGCGCATATGCATGGGCTTATAACTCACGTGACAGCCAAGGGAAGCAGGTATGACTGTGTTGCACGTTCATTTGCGCCTAAAATCGGCATGGAAGAAGATCCGGTATGCGGGCTTGGGCATTGCTACATAGCTCCGTATTGGAAAGAAAAATTGGGTCAAAATGTACTTGTATCGCGTCAAGTATCAAAAAGAGGCGGAACGGTTTACTGCAAGATGATTAAGGAAGGAAGGGTAAAGTTATGCGGAAAAGCTGCCCTTTATTCAGAAGCTGATATATATGTTGATTAAAAGAATTACTGGCATATATGTTTGTTAAAAATAAGACGCTATATAACAATGTCATGATGTGAAACCTCTCTAAATATTAGAGAGGTTTTTTGTTTAGCTTTTCTTTGTTTTTATCTTGACAATCTTTGTTAAATGATTTACAATTAAATCAAGATAAAGGAACAAAACAACGTGATAAAACACAGCAAAAACTATTAAAAATACTTAAAACATTGATACATATGTGATCATATAAGGGGAGGTTTTACTATGACATGTGAAAAATTATTTAACAAAGCTTGTGAAGAAAAAATGCACGGTTGCCCTGAAAGAGCATACGAATTATTTTCAGAGGTAGTATATGATTACCCTGGAACATCATTTGCTATATATGCGAATGAAGAAATGACAAGTCTTTCAGTTAACAATGCTAAAGATACCTATACTCCATCGTATGTAGATGAAGCAATAGCTTAAATTAGAAGGAACAAGGCAATATATTACGAAGCGCCCCTCAGTACACTGAAAATGCTGAGGGGCGCTTCCAATTTAATAAGATTTTTTATTTGCCGGAAGAAGCAATATAATTATTACGCACCAATATCCTGCAATGGCTGGCAAGGATGCCTCTATTCCAAAGGAGCCTCCGGTAAGAAGACGTGAGGATGTATTAAGGCTGTAATTTAAGATTGCTGAGCTGTTTGGCTCTATTCCTATGTTTATAATGCCTCCTATCATAATTAAATTCCATATTCCATGAACTAATGTGCTGGATACGATTGAATCGCTTTTATAACAAATAATTGATAACATTATCCCTACGCTTATGCCTGAGGCAGTTAACTGGATAAAATCTAAAAAGTTCGGAGTTATCCCTATTAAATGAAATACGGAGAATATTATAGAAGGTATTAAAACGGACCAGAGTCTGCCGAATTTTGTTTCGATTATTTTCATGATAAATCCACGGAAAACCAGCTCTTCAGTTAAACTTGCGGTGATGCATGTTAGAACTAAAGCAGTAAGAATACGCTTTAAAAGCTGCATAGCATTCAGACTATTAAGGGAAAATGATCCAGGAATAAATAAAAAGAATACAGCTGATACAGCGCAGGGAAGAAGAATAGCGCAATAAAACCAAATAGGTTTCGGCATGATAAATTTAATCCTACAGTCTGCTGTACTAATATTAAGAAATTTTTTGCAGTACAAGCGTAAAAGAGCGAATGTTAAAAAGATTTGTATTACAGAGGACAACAATATTGATATAAATTCATTTGATATTAATGTTGAGATGCAGGAGAATAGCTGGCAGCCGAGCCAGATTATTATTCCTGCAATTATATTTAGAACAACCTTAGAATACATACTGATTAGCCTCTTTCAAAAAAATTTAAAATAAAAATAAGCCGCATAGCGGCTTATTTTTTCATTATATTTATATCTCCGCTTATTGAGTCAAAGGAGAATTCCGATTTTCCATTACCGTGAACCGCTTCGTCATTTTTCTTAATTATATCGAATTCACAATTAATATCCCCGCTAAGACCGTCATAAGAGTATGTGAACCCTTCATTATTTGGAATAGTGATATTTATATCTCCGCTTATTGTGTCTGTATCAATTTCATCGGGACATACATCCGATAATAGATCAAGATCTCCCGATGTGCTGTCAAAATTAATCCTGTTAACGCTTCCGGAAAGCTTTGCGCTCCCACTCGTTGTTTCAATATCTGCGTGTTTTTTGACGACAATATTGTCAGAGTCAATGCTACCGCTTACTGTTTCTATATCTAACTCTGATACTTCAATGTCCTTTAAACTGACGCTTCCTGAAATATTTTCAATATCTAAATATTTTACATTGATTCCTGTCACATAAGAATCAGAAGAAACAAGGTCAAGATTTAAAGTTTTTAAGTTTGTCATTTCTTCAGGAACTTGCACAGTTAAATGTTTGTCATAATTATATTTGCCGAATGAAAAGATACTTGTATTCGGCTTTTCATACTGTATTATAAGTCTTCCATTGTCATTATAATAATGAAGCATATTTTTTTCATCGAGCTCCTTACGGCTTTCCTCATAGAAGTGTACTGTGTCACCATCGTAGCTTTCTATACTTACATTTCCTTCTATCCAGTTTATTTCGATTTCAGATAAATTGCCTGCATCTATTTCACCGCTTCCGGCAGTATATTTTGAAGCATTGGGATATTTATTAATTCCAAATGTAAAACTTCCAAATCCAATTCCAATCAGCAAAATATTTATAAGAATGAGAGCAACTACTGACCAAAGCACTATTTTTAATATTGATGAATTTTTGCTGTCCATAATTATCCCTGCCTTTTAAGCTCAAATATAGCTTGTATTATTTTTTCAATTGCCGCTCCAACTAAGAATATAACCCATGTAATGTGCCATGCATGCGTTGTAAAGCTTATTATAATGTAGAGAATTGTAATTACACTCCAAATGGCACTCTTTATTGAACGCATAGCTCGAAGATTGGAATCATTTTGACTTTGCCACTCTTTGAACTCTTCTACAATTGTTTCATCCATTTTTTCGTATCGCGGCTTGGTCATAGAATTATAAATAATAAGTGCAGTTGCTATTGCTATCATAATAAACATAAGACATGGACCAAGTACAAGTGAAAATTTACTTTCAGACGATATTGTAAAAACTATAGGCGGAATAATGCTTAAAATGTAGAGAGATACCGCTATGGCTGTGAGCAGTGCAGATTTTTTTCTTGCACGTTCATAGTCTTCATTTGACATATTTCCAGCGGGCCTTTGCTGAAATGCTGACAGCAGCTCCTTTGTATCACCTATACTGGCAATAGAAATATTGTATGCAGCCTCAGGTGATTTCCCTTCATTAATGAGGTCATGGTATTTATCAATAAGGTTTTGAAGTATTTCTTCTTTTAATTCCACTGATTTTTTTGTAGGTGAAATATCCTTAAAAACTTCATCCATATATGCTCTGAGCTTATCTTCCATATTAGTTATCCTCCTTATTGTCTGTCTGAATAAGAATGTCTATCAGCTTTTTTGTGATATTCCATTCGTCCTTAAGCTTGAAGTAGGTAATTCTGCCTTCCGGAGTGATGGTATAATATCTTCGTCTCGCTCCAGTGTTTTCATTTCCCCAGTATGAGCTTATACAACCGGATTCCTCAAGACGCTTGAAAGCTGTGTAAAGAGTTGCTTCCTTAAGTTCATACTGATTATTGGTTTTGAGCTGAATGTCTTTATTTATTTTGTATCCATAGCTGTCTCCGCCCATAAGGCTTGCCAGTATAATCGTATCCGTATGTCCTCTTATTAAGTCTGATGTTATTGACATAAGCTTTCCTCCTTTATTTTAGATATATTAAAACATAAAGATACCTCATCTGTCAAGGTATATTTTATTTTAAGATACTTATAAATCAAAAAGATACAATGTACTAAAAACTGAACATTAATTTTGTGAATATCAGCAAATTGAATTTAATAACAAAGTGATTTATAATTTATTATGTAATTACATTTAGACATTTAGAACATTAGGAGGCGGCGATATGGAATATAAATTTACGGATGACCAGCTTTCAATTAGAGAGACTCTCAGAGATTTTACTAAAAAAGAAGTAATGCCATTAGATTCGGAAATGGATAAGTCGGGGTTTAACACTGAACTGTATAAGAAAATGCAGGAAATGGGCCTTTTGGGCATACATTACCCTGAAGAATATGGAGGCGCAGGATTAGACCCAATAACAGGTGCTATGGTAATTCACGAAATAGCTAGGGGAAGTGCAAGCATGGCACTGTTTTTAGACGCACACTGGCTTGCTGCCGATGCTGTACTTAACTTTGGAAATGATAAACAGAAGAAAAAATATTTGCCTATAGCTGCCAATGAGGGCATTTTTGCTTTCGGGCTTACAGAGCCTGACGCAGGAAGCGATGCGGCGGGAATTAAAACAACAGCTAAAAAGGATGGAAATTATTATGTGCTTAATGGAAGAAAAGCTTGGATAACAAATGCGTGTACGGCCGATGTGTTTGTGATAATGGCTAAAACCTCACCTGAATTGGGAGCAAAGGGAATTACAGCATTTATTGTTGAAAAAGATACTACGGGACTTACTGTATGTGCAGAAGAAGAAAAAATGGGAATGAGAGGAAGCAATACGGCTGGTCTTATTTTTGAGGATATGAAAGTGCCAGAAGAAAATATACTTGGAAAAGTAAACGGAGGATTTAAAATCGCCATGACAGCCCTTGACTGCGCAAGGATAAGTATAGGAGCTATCTCGTGTGGGCTTTCAGAACATGCACTTGAAATAGCTAAAAACTATGCGCTGGAAAGAGCAGCATTTGGAGAGCCGATTGCAAATTTTCAGGCAATACAGTTTAAAATAGCGGATATGGTAATAGGTATTGAAAATATGAAGCTTATTACATATAATGTAGCTGAGAAGTATGCAAGAGGCGAAAGATTCACTTTGGAAGCTGCATGCTGCAAAGTATATACGGCTGAAACCTGTGTCAGAATATGTGATCAGGCCATTCAGATTTTGGGTGGAAATGGATATAGTAAGGAATATCCAGCGGAGAGATTGTACAGGGACGCTAAACTTCTTGAAATAGGTGAGGGAACGTCGGAAATACTTCGTATGCTTATTGGCAGAACAGCACTTTCTAGGTAATAAGATATCAAGGAGGGAATAACCATGAGTCCGGAAGTAGAACAGTTAAAAAAATTAATATATGAAAACGACAGCATTGTATTTTTTGGCGGAGCAGGAGTCTCTACAGAGAGCAATATACCGGATTTCAGAAGTGAAAACGGGATATACAATGCTGTTAATCAGTATGGTTATCCTCCTGAAACTATGCTGAGCCATAGCTTTTTCATATCACATCCTGACATATTTTTTGAATATCTTAAAAAAACGCTGATATACCCGGACGCAAAGCCGAATTATGCACATATAGGATTAGCTAAGCTGGAGAAGATGGGAAAGCTTAAAGCTGTAATTACACAAAATATTGATAATCTGCACCAACTTGCCGGAAGCAGGACAGTATATGAGCTTCACGGCACGCTTTATAAAAACTACTGTGTTAAATGCCATAAAAAATTTGATATAAAATATGTAATGGAAAGCGATGGAATTCCGCGCTGTGATAAGTGCGGAGGAATAGTACGGCCTGATGTTGTCCTTTATGAGGAGGGCTTAGACGGCCAGACTATATATGCTTCTATTAATGCGATAGAAAAAGCTGACATTTTGATTGTAGGGGGAACCTCGCTCAATGTTTATCCTGCTGCCGGTCTTATAGATTACTATAAAGGAAATAATTTGGTTCTGATAAATAAAAGTACTACACCATATGACAGGAGAGCCAACCTTATTATAAGGGAAAGCATAGGAGAGGTATTTAAGGAAATGCTTGATTTATAGTTGGCGGCACATGCTAAACAGCATGTGCTTCTGCTTAATTTCCAAATTCCGATAATAATATTTAAAAAAAACTTGACAAACATTATATGTTTTGCTAAAATCAATAATGCACTGTGAACTTTGAAAACTGAACAGCGTAAAAATTAAACCCAAGTCAAAAGACAATGAGAATCTTGAAAGAGATAAACGAACC
>URCD01000053.1 GCA_900546215.1 uncultured Eubacteriales bacterium
AAACAAGGCTGGCCATATAGGGAAGTCACTAGGTATAACATGGGGCGGAGAATGGAAAACACCGGATAAGCCGCACTTTGAGGTAAAAGCTGATTGGGAAGAACCGAAGGAGGAAAAAGAAATGACAGAGAAAAGATACAACACAATAGACGAGGTACCTGAATGGGGCAAAGCGGCAATACAGGAGCTTATTAATAAGGGCTGCTTCGCTGATGTCAAAGCCCTTAACCTGTCAGAGGATATGGTAAGAGTGTTTGTGGTATTGGAGAGAAAAGGAAGGTATGCTTATCCCTTTTGAGGTCAATTATTTTATATAGTACAGTAGATAAGGTAAAGTATTATTTATTTCTATAGTATAAAAGTAAAGCCCCTATATTTAGGGGCTTTTTAACCTATTACAGATTTACACGCTAATATATATAATTATCTCTAATTATAGTTACGCTATTTAGGGTCTAACATCAATATAAGATTTTAACTGAAGCATAATCAGAATATCAGTTTTGAGGTCTATATAGATCTGAAATGGCTAGTTGTATTTAATATCATCTTGTGAATAGTTTATTTCTATTATATTTTTTGATGAAATGGCCTCATAGTCTAGACCTAATTTATTACAAATTTGTTTCAAGTCTATTCCATCCTGAGAGTAAATCATAGTGGTCTCTTCTATTCCAAGTGTTTTAGTTATTTTATAGGGGTCATTGGAATTTAAACCTAAAGCATTTAGGCTATAACCTAATTGGCCTTGTTCAGATGTAAGTTCCCAACCATATGAATCTCCTTCTCTAATTGGGGCTATGCGCTTTAATTTAACAGTGTGAATATCATTATCAGAGGCTTCTGAGTTGTTTAATATCTCAGGATTATCAGAAGCATTATTGTTCACTTCAAGATTTCCAGCCACCTGATTGTTTAATTCGGCTTCACTACTTGCTAAGCATAGAGCCAATGTAACAGCCGATAATATTAGAATACCAGCCAAAGAATATAAATGATTTTTTTTCATATGAACACCATTTTATATATAGTACATAACTTTACAGGAGTACGTGATAAAGAGTTTGTCTTATAATAATTTTTTAACAGTTAGTACTTATACTAAAATTACTCATTTGATATAAAAAGAAAATGTAATCAAGGTGTCCAACGACCAGCAACATCAGTATCACGGTCATTTTCATTAGATATTTGAAGGTAATATCTGTCACCTGCTATACCTTCGAATGTTCTGTATGAAAGGGTGTGCTTACCAGTACTTGTAATGGTTGTCCATGCTGTCATTGCGGCACCACCATCATAATCTCTGACTCTAACAAGAATTCCATTAAATTCTTGATATGCAGAAGGCGATAATTTAGTTAAGGTTACATAAGCTGTCTGTTCGTCGTCGTCCTTTGTCTGTTTGGATGTATTATAAGGACTTCTTGCAGGCATTGTCACAGAAAATGATCCAGTAGTTCTTACAGTATCAGCACTATTTTTGTCACTGATATAAGTCGTTGTTTCTGGATTAGTACTACTGATATCATCTTTTGTATAAGTTAAAACTATTGGCATTTCGCTTTCTGAAAATGTATCATTGTCCAAATCAAGTTTTTCATATATTTTTTCCAAGTCTATTCCATCTTCAGAATAAAGCATAATTGTTTCATCTTCAAATAATTCAGGATTTGGATTCCCTAAACCTAAAGCATTTATACTATAAGCTAATTGACCAGGTTCTGATAAAAGCATCCAACCAAATTCATCGCCTTCTCTTATTGGATCTATATGTTGTAAAGTCACAGTATAAGTATTGTCACTCGAATTATCTGTTGTAGTATTGGCGTAAGCCATAACATTACTAATACTTAATGCCAATATACATACAAGTAATACCCCAAATCTTTTTTTAATTTTCATAATGGAACCTCCTTATGTTATTAATATTGTTTAAAATACTTCCCCTATTTTGCCTGTCTCATCAATTATGTTGAATTGGCCATACAGAATTGATTACAGACAAGTGCCTGTTACCGTAACGGAATTTTGTGCTTGTCCATTCACAGAATAAGACAAAACTAATTTATAGTCTTTTCCCTTTTTTACAGTGCAACGTTCAGAGATGATTACTCTGCCACTACCAGATTCACTCCACGAATCTACATATGTATTTCCTTGATAGAGAGTCAACGTTGCTGAGATTTTGTCGCTAGAATTTCCACTTTTACAATCCACTGAACAAGTTGCAGTTGTTCCATTAAATGTAAGTTTTGGTGTTCCGCGTATTACTCGAGGCTCAGCCGCATGAACAGATATGGAAAATGCTAGTACAAGAAGAACTAAAATTGATATAAAACGTTTTACCATTAAAATCACCTCCCTTCATTTTTACAGCTTATATGAATAATTTGGTATTCATATAAGGTAAATGAGATAAAAGGCAATTTTCTCACAACATTTTATAAGTTTTTACAAATTTATTATTTTAGTCAATTAAAGAGACACTATTTGCCATACTAATAAGTTCTGCTCTATTAAAAAAGCCATCAATTGTAAATTGAATGTTTATTTCATCATTAATCCATGTAATTGCACTAGATTGGTTTATATCCTTAGACAAAAATAGTTGTCCAATGCACCCTCTTATAGTAACATCAAATATGTCAATATTATTTGTTACAAAGTCAGATGCAGAGCCCTGTTGGATAAACGAATAGTCTAAATATAGATTTCTTCCGTCTTCATTCTGGTAAGTGACACTTAGATATCCTGGGAGTTCTATTCGCTCTATTTCTAAATACCCTTTTGGTAAATTGGTGATTTGATACTGTGGTATTTTTATTTGTTCAGATTCCCCGGTATAACGATAAATTATGTGAGTGTCATACCATTCTCTTACCCATCTAATAACAGCAGCACGGACGTTAGGACTTATAACCATAATAGAACTAAGGGCAACCGAAAATGCAATTAGAATTGTCGCAACTGTCTGAATGGTTTTTTTCCATAACGGTAATGTCTTTTTGCGGTACCATGCAAATGGATCATCAAGCATTAGCATCATACGGCGTTGAAACTTTTTTGATGTTTCTAAATGTAATGTATTACTTAAATTGTTTGACCAATCAAGCATAAGTGCATCAATCAGAATTTTTTTCATTAGTTTGTCCAAATTATCGTCCTTCATATGTAAAACCATCCTTTTTAACTAGATCACGTAGTAGTGAACGCCCTCTATTTATTCGTGTGCTTACTGCAGTTTCACTTATATCTAAATGTTTGGCAATTTCACGGTCTGTATATTGCAGCAAGAACTTCATTTCTAAGGTTGCTCGGTATGTTTCGGGCAGTCTTGAAAAAAGTGATACCAGCTCTTTATAATCCATGTCAGTATTTACTGAGCTCGTTACTGCATCCCAATCCTCCAATGGAACAATTTTTCTTTTCTTTCGAAGAATCATAAGAGATTCATTCTTTACAATAGAAATGAGCCAGAAAAGCAATTCCTCACAGGGAATAGTTAAAACTTTATGAAAATGTTTGATAACCTGTATCCAAGCATTTTGTACAGCATCCTCTGCATCCTTATATTCTGACAAATATCGTAAGGCTACCTTTTCCATTTGAATATGATATTTATTATAAATATTTGTGAATTTTTGACGATCATCCTCATTTTCTATGAAGGTAAGTAAATAAATTAGCATTTTACTATTGTACTGATGTAATATCAATTATCTACATCAATAATCTCCTTTCATTATAAAATATATAAATTTTACATTTCTCATTTAACATCTAAATAATAAGTACACCATGAAACTATTAATATTTGCACATAACTATATTTTTATTTCCAGCGGAAAATGAGCAAAGGATAAGGTATATCTGCCTAATTTGCGGTGGGGACAAATGTTTATATAACTACGCATCTAAGACATTTGTTAAATCTAATAAAAGCCCCTGTTTATGGGCTTATTTAAGTATATCATAGACCGATTTCGGGATATAGACAACAAAATAGACAACAAAATGCAAGTTCCACCTGTAATTTAGACGTTTGTTCCGGGTTCGAATCCCACCGCCTCCGTGCTTAAAACCCCGAAAAACCGGGGTTTATGGCCTACAGAATGATAACAATTTCAGCGGCTATTTTCCCTTTTTAAGCCGGTTGTATTATAAAGTCCCCTTTTAATTGCACTAAATTTTACTTTCTGAGGTTCACTTCGTGGTACAATTGTAGCCAAATCGTTAAAATTTTAATACAGATTGTCGAAAAAGGAGGAACTGCCATGAAGAACCCTTATAAAGAAGCCTTAATGAAGATTATTAAAAAACATCTCAAGAAAACAAGAAAGGATGTATTCAGATTATCACAGGATGAAATGTCAGAAAAATTACTTGTATCATGTCGCTCTTATATAGAAATTGAGCATGGTAACAGTCTTTGCAATTCTTTATTCCTTATAATTTTTCTTATTTATTATTGTCCGGATCCTATGGGGTTCTTAGAAGACACTAAAAGGGCTTTTGATGATTTAAACAAAAAGTAAAATAATTTCAAACCTCCTGCCGATGCAGGAGATTTTTTCTAATATTCCTTGAAATATTTCTCGATTTTCTGTACAGAGCAGCAAAAAACCCCCATCTGTTTAACAGACAGAGGTTTTTGTATAATATTAAATCAGCTGAATATGATATGCTGTAGACTGCGGAGGAATACTTGCTGTCTGAGCGTTTGAATGAGTTATTTTTACCATTTGTCCAGGACGCAGGGCATTAATACTAATAGGTCTGCCTGCCCGGTCTGTGAATGAAGTCGTGCCTGTCAATACGAATCTTTTCTGACTGTTTACATCATTAGGATTGCCTGTATAAAGGAAGTTGTTTTTTGCGTCTATATAGGCGATTCGTTCAGTTGAGACAACAGCGGATGATGCTTGCGGCATTACAGAAATGACCAGGTATGCATTTGCCTGAGGAGGTATGCTTCTGGTCATATTTGAAGAAAACACGACATCAACCCACATACCTTTTTTTATGCTGCAAAGGCTGATATACTCTCCCATTGAATTTAAAACAGGGGTGTTCCTGCTGATGTTTAATCTTAAAGTTTGTATGGATTCTGCATGATTTGAATTAGACGCTGAATAAGAAATCAACAGATATCCGCTGAAATTATTGAAGCATACTGACTCATCAACAAAAGCGTCATCTATGCGAAGGATGCTTCCTCTTTGAACAATGGTGCCGCGCGGGTCGTTATTCATATTTAATCTCCTAATATATATTGCTTTGACACAATTATATGATTGAATTTATAAACACATTCAGAATATAGGATATTTAATAATAAATGCAGTTGAAAAATGGATAAAATAAAAAAGCGGATGACGGGAATCGAACCCGCGTATTCAGCTTGGGAAGCTGATGTTCTGCCATTGAACTACATCCGCAATAAAAATATTATAACACTTTTTTACAGAAAGTAAATAGAAATGCTCTATTATACACTGAAATTTAATCTTTTTAAAAACCAGAGCCAGTAACGGCTCTGGTTTTTACGCACCAAAATTATCCTTTATACGGTTTATAATCTTTTTTTCCATTCTTGATACCTGTACCTGTGAAATACCTATTTCTTTAGCTGTTTCTGATTGGGTTTTATCCTTGAAATACCTTAAAAATATGATGCGTCTTTCCTTTGGCTCAAGCTCCATTAACATTTGTTTCAAGGTGAGGTTATCAGTTATGTCGTCGGCATCGTCCTTGGAAAGCCTGTCAATAAGATATACGGGAGTACCGTCGCTTCTGTATACTGTTTTAAATATACTTTCAACATCGCGTGATGCGTCAAGCGCCTCAGCAAGCTGTTCGACATCAATTCCCATTTCCTCTGCAAGCTCATTTATAGTCGGCTCATCACCATTTTTATTTGTCATCTGTTCCCTTACAAATTTGGCTTTGGAAGCAGTTTCTTTAAGAGGCCGGCTTACTTTTATCATTCCGTCGTCACGCATAAAACGCCGTATTTCTCCCATAATCATTGGTACAGCATAGGTTGAAAATTTAACATCAAACGACATATCAAACTTATCAATACACTTTATCAGCCCTATGGCTCCTATCTGAAACAAGTCTTCAGCCTCATATCCACGGCCCCGGAACTTTCTGACAATACTCCAAATCAGGCCGCTGTTTTCCACAACAAGCCTTTCCATAGCCTCACTGTCACCTTGCTGGGCCAGCTCTATTAATTTTTTTGTCTCATCCAATACGAACCCTCCAAGGTCAATCGTTTTTAGACAGTTTTTTTGACATTCTTATATGTGTTCCTTTCCCAGGTGTGGAATCCACATCAAGGCTGTCCATAAAAGTTTCCATAACGGTAAAGCCAAGACCGGAACGCTCAAGCTCCGGCCTTGATGTAAAAAGGGGAGTCATAGCCTTTTCAATATCTGTAATTCCTTTGCCGTAGTCTGTAATTTCTATGTAAATGTCTCTTCCCTCATAGGAGCATATCAGGCATATGTCACCGCTTGTCCCTTCATAGCCGTGAATTATTGAGTTTGTAACGGCTTCGGAAACAGCGGTTTTGATGTCTGTTATTTCCGATACTGTGGGGTCTAAAGGGAGTATAAATGCCGCTACAGCCATTCTTGCGAATGATTCGTTCTGGGCAAGGGAAGAAAATGTCAGTGTCATGCTGTTTTTATCTTTCATTACTATGTACCTCCTGATTTATTCCGAGTATAGCGTCCTCGACTGTGCCGTAGGAATTTATAATCCTGTAAATGCCTGATATTGAAAGAATTCTGTCAGCCTCTTTTGACGGGCAGGCTATTGACAGGGTGCCGCCAAGGGCTGAAACTGTTTTATAGCGGCCTATTATCATGCCAATTCCGGAACTGTCCATGAATTTTACACCTTTCATATCCAATACTAGATTATCGGCTCCGGATATATAAAGTTCGCGTTCTGTGAGACGGCGTATCTCCTCAGCGAAATGATGGTCAATATCTCCATTTATTTCGGCAACTATTGTTTTGCCTCGTTTCCTAAAATGAATATCCATAAAAAAATACTCCTTTCATACCTCAATAAGGATATATTAATATATAGCGTGTCCAAAAAATACAAAAACAATTCGCAAATTTGGGCAAAAAAATACCCCATTCTTGTTTAAGAATGGGGCGGATATTTATCAGCACTTTTCAACTTCAGGATATTCAATTCCAAATGTCTCAACAGTAACCTTTTTCATTTTCTGCTCTTCAAGCGGCTTATCCGAATAATTTGTTTTTGTATCAGCTATAGCGTCAACAACCTCCATACCTTCTGTAACCTTGCCAAACGCAGCATATTCTCCGTCAAGATGGGGTGAGTCCTGATGCATTATGAAAAACTGTGAGCCTGCTGAGTCCTTCATCATGGATCTGGCCATTGACAAAACTCCTCTGCTGTGTTTAAGTGTGTTCTGTGAAAATCCGTTATGAGTGAATTCTCCTTTTATACGGTAGCCGGGGCCGCCTGTCCCCTGACCGAGAGGGTCGCCTCCCTGTATCATAAAGCCTTTAATTACCCTGTGGAATATAACTCCGTCATAGAAATTTTTGTTTATAAGAGAAATGAAATTGTTTACCGTATTGGGAGCGTATTCAGGATAAAGCTCAGCCTTTATTATACCTCCGTTTTCCATCTCAATTGTAACAACAGGATTTTTGTCTGCCATATTTATCATCCTTTCCGTTTTTTTCATATTTTTTATTGTTTAAAGCTGAAAACAGTTTACAGCTTTTCTTAACCTCTTATGAGAAAGCTTACAAAGCCGCATGAAATCAGACTTTATTTAGAAGTGATTGACAAGCTCTTAAATCTCTTTACAAGACATTTGGGCAAATTGGGCACCATTTAGGGCACCACATTCTTCTTTTAAGTCGGTACACATAGATCGTTTAAAGCGTATTTTGGGAGTGGTGGTATGAATATTACGGCTGAGACTTTTCTGTACTCCAAAGCAGGAAATACTGCTTGCCACTATTGTATACGCCATCTTTGCTGATGAGCATTTTTCCAATAAGGCGATTAAGTCAGCCAGATAAACCGTAAGTTGTCACTTCAACTTCATGTATAAAAGGGGATAGGCTTTCCCCTGTTCATCGTGGTCTGTTCTTTTATAGATTTGAAATCCCATGTGCTCATAGAATCCTTTTGCAAGGGGGTTTTGTTCATTAACAGCTAATTCTTTAATTAAATAATTTTCCATCCCATATTGCATTAACCGTTTCCCCAAGCCATTTCCTCTTTCTTCCGGTGTAATAAACAGCATTTCAAGCGTATGTTCTTCTATTCCCATAAAGGCAACAGGAATTTCACTCTCGTTCTCCACAATAATCAAATGAGCAACCTCATTAATAGCTTGCGGGACATACGTCTTAATATCCTTTATTTCATTATCCGATAAAAATAAATGTGTCGCTCTTACAGACTTTTCCCACACTTCGATTAGTTGTTTACTTAGAAACGGCGTTCTTTCTTTCACTTCAAAAATTCTCACTTTTATCTTACCCCAAATTACGATTTGTCGGTCTGGGCCTTATCCACTTTGGCACCCAATAGGGCATTCTTCTGACATATTGTCCATAATCTGTTTTCTGTAAGCTTAGTAGCTATGCGTATTTGTGGATGTTTTGACGACCTTGACTGGGTGGAAGAAATACTATTTTTTTCTGACCGCCAGTGTTTTTAAGGCTGTCAGAGAATATTATAACAGGTATTTCCACTTCATGCACTAAATTATACTGTATAACTTCCTAATTTTTATCTATGTTTCTTATACTTGGTATTAGCCATGTCACAGCTGTGACAAGAAGACAGCCTGCTCCGCATATTAAAAACCATGTATGCACACCTGTCTGGTCTGCCAGAGGCCCTGATATAGCAAGACCTATAGGCATTGCCAATGACATTACACTGCCATAAAGGCCAAAAATCCTTCCAAGATACTCAGGGGCTATACGCTCCTGCATTAGAGCCATCTGCGGACCGGAATAAAACGGAGACGAAAGCCCCATGAAGATACATAATACAGCAAATATAGCAAAGCTATTTTTAGGCAAAAGGCCTGATAGGGCGATTGAGCCTCCCATTAAGGCCATTGCCGAAATAATACTTACGGCACGGTTTTTAAACCCGCCCCATTTGCCAAGTATTCCGCCTCCAAGAAGCATACCAATTGCAAATGCTATTTCCGCAATTGACGCATGACGCGTAGTGCCGCCGAAATAATCCATGCACATCAGTGGGAATACAGCATTTACAGGAGAAAATAAAACCATAAAGGCAGCTCCTGTCCAAAGAAGTGCAAAAAGACCTTTATCCTTCCTCATTATTGAGAAGCCTTCCTTAGTTTCTCCGAAAAGGCTTTTGCGCCTTGTTTTTTCCTTTCTGACCAGCTTTGGTATTTTTACGAAAGCAGTTGCTGCAGACGCTGCCACAGCGCCGGCCACATCCAGTGCCACCATCTGACTTATGCTCCAGATGGGAAAGAGCACGCCTGCTACAGCGGTTCCAGCAATATAGCCTATAGTCTGCAGTGACTGGGTATAGCCGGAACATTTTGTAAGCTCGCTCTCTGGGACTATCAGCGGGGTTACGGCGCTGATAGCCGGCGTATGAAATGCGGTTCCAACACTTCTAAGCGCCAGAACAGCCATAACAAGCCAAATTGGCAGGTTTCCCATGCTTGAGCATATGGCTATAATTAGGCTGACTGCCGCAATAAACATATCGGCAGAGATTATTGTAGCTTTTCTGTCCATTCTGTCTACTAAAGTTCCCGCAATGGTTCCAAGCAGCGCGGTAGGAAGAAATCCGGCAATCGACGCGATAGACAACACCAGTGCAGAACCGGTTTCAGCCGTTAGATACCAGATTAATGCCATTTGAAGAACAGAACTGGTCAATACGGATACAGCCTGACCAGACCAAAGTATAAAAAATTTCCTTTTCCAGTTATTCAATTTTTAATCCTCCATAAATTATAATCCGTTTCTGTGGAAGCGGGTTATCGGAGTTTCTCAGATGACCCGCGTTTTTATCTGAGTCTAATTAAAATTCCTGACATCGGTATTGCCTCCTTTTATTAATGTTCCCAAGTATGATTTTCACGTTCCTGTTCAGAACGGTAATCTTCTTTTTTTTGCTGTGTATCTTCATTTTGACGTTCATTATTTCTGTTGTCAATATACTCAATTTTAAGTTCTCTGTAATAGTTTGCAAGAGAAGCGTTATAGTAGGGGAAAACATATAGACCGGCCAGTCCGGCAGTTGCGGCAGTTAGTATAATCCATCCAATAAATGAAAGGTCAAATAAAAAAAGCCCCCATTTTTTGCCGTCAGTCATTTTTTTGCTTATTCTAATTGAATCAAGCGGGGAAAGCTCCGGACTTTCAGCCAGTATATACACCGCCATTTTATATCTGTACGCTGCTATTATTCCGGGAACAATAAGAAGCACAGACCATAATGATACGAATATAGTAATAAGCAGGAACAATAGAACCGCTCTGAAAATATTGTCAAAGCTCGAAAAAAATATTCCGGCATCGCTTTCTTTTTTTCCGGTTATGTTTAAAAACAGGTAAGCCGCTCCAAGTGTAAAGCCTGACAAAAGTATGAAAACAGCAATCCAGCGTATGTTATAGATTAAATTCATGTGCCTTCTGAAAAGATGCATTAAGTTTTCCGCAGAAAACTGTATAAGCGGAAACATATAGATATTAAGAGCCGCTATAGGTATACAAAGACCCCAATGTCCCTGTAAATCAAGCTTAGCATCATTTTTCATTTTTTGTCTGGAAATCATTTTATCACCTCACAGTGTATCAATTCTAGCATAAGAAATTTTAATTGTAAATTAGTATGTACATTTATAAGATATTTGTAATGAATCGTGCTTCCACTTGCTTCTGCTTAAGTATGCTCAGCGTCAGGAATTTGTGAGAAAACCAGTGTTCCAATATCTATTATACATTCTCACATTTGTTGACACTCTTTACTAAAAATGATACGATAATCTTACACTAAAATAGGGAGGTGCTTTATGGAACCAAAAGAAATATTGAGCCATGTGGACCATACTCTTTTAAAGCCTGTTTCTGACAGGAACAGCATAATAAAGCTGTGTTCTGAGGCCGTGGAGTACGCTGCTGCGTCTGTCTGTATTCCTCCGTCCTATGTTAAGGAAGTAAAAGGCATGTTTCCTTCGCTTAATGTATGTACGGTAATAGGCTTTCCTTTAGGCTACTGCACAACGGATGTAAAGGTGTTTGAAACTGAAGATGCTGTTAAAAACGGGGCCGATGAGATAGACATGGTTATAAATCTTGGTGATGTCAAAAATGGGGATTTTGATAAAATAAGGGCAGAAATAGCCGCTGTTAAAAAAGCAGCGGGAGATAAAATACTTAAGGTGATTATTGAGACGTGTTACCTTTCAGATGACGAAAAAATTTCATTATGCAAATGTGTTACCGATGGAGGGGCGGATTATATAAAAACGTCCACAGGATTCGGAGATGCAGGTGCAAAGCTTGAGGATATTGAACTATTTAAGAAATATATAGGCAATAATATAAAAATAAAAGCTGCCGGAGGAATAAGAACTAAGGAAGCTATGGAAGATTTTATAAACGCAGGCTGTGACAGGATTGGAACAAGCGGAGCGATCAGCGCGTTAAACAAATGATGATAATTTAGGAGGAATTAATTATGTCAGCTGCAAATACACCTACACCACATAACGCTGCAAAATACGGAGAGATAGCAAAAACGGTTTTAATGCCGGGAGACCCTTTAAGGGCTAAATTTGTTGCGGAAACATTTCTTACGGATGTTAAGCAGTTTAATGGAATAAGAAATATGTTTGGCTATACAGGTATGTATAATGGCAAAGAGGTTTCCGTAATGGGAAGCGGCATGGGGATGCCTTCAATCGGAATTTATTCATACGAGCTTTTCAATTTTTATGATGTTGAAAATATAATTCGTATTGGAACCACCGGGGCTATTCATGACGGACTTAATCTGGGTGACCTTGTAATCGCTCAGGGCTCATGTACGGACTCTAATTTTGCAAAGCATTTTAACCTGCCGGGAACATTCGCGCCAATTGCAAGCTTTAAGCTTCTTAGGGGAGCCGTTGATGCCGCTGAACAGCTTGGTGTTAAATATATGGTTGGAAACGTACTTTCAAGTGATGTATTTTATAATGAGAATTTTGACAGCTTCCTTCAGTGGCAGAAAATGGGCGTTCTGTGTGCTGAAATGGAGTCGGCTGCTCTTTATATGAATGCAGCTCAGGCCGGTAAAAACGCTCTTTGCGTTCTCACAGTATCAGACTGCCCAATGAAGGGGCTTGAAACAACAGCAGAGGAAAGACAGAATTCTTTCACTAATATGATGAAGGTAGCACTGTCTTTAGCATAAAAATTGAAAGCGGCCTAAGCGGCCGCTTTTTAATATAAGGAGGCTTTATTATGACTCATAAAGAATTGGTTCTTGAAGCAATTGAGGCCAGAAAAATGGCATATGTGCCTTATTCAGGCTATATGGTCGGAGCTGCTTTGCTTACAGCGGACGGAAAGGTTTACAGAGGATGTAATGTTGAAAACGCCGCTTATTCTCCAACTAACTGTGCTGAAAGGACGGCTTTTTTCAAGGCTGTATCAGAAGGCGAGAGGAAGTTTGAGGCAATAGCCGTAATCGGAGCCCATAAGGATGCCAAGCCGGAGGATTTTGGATATTTTTATCCCTGCGGTGTATGCAGACAGGTTATGATGGAATTTTGTAATCCAAATGAATTTAATGTGATAACAGCCAGAAGTGCTGATGACTTTACTGTTTATAAGCTTAAGGAGCTTCTTCCAAACGGATTTGGCCCCAGCGATTTAAGCTTCTGATTAGGAGAAATTATGAGAAATACGACACTTTGCTACATTATTAAAGATGACAGCTGTCTCATGCTGCACCGTACAAAAAAGAAAAATGACCAGTCCCATGACAAATGGCTTGGCATAGGCGGCAAGTTCGAGGACAGGGAAAGTCCTGAAGATTGTGCGCTGAGGGAAATAAAAGAAGAAACGGGACTGATTGTTACCGGATATAAATATAGAGGGATAGTCACGTTTGTTTCTGATGAGTGGGAAACGGAGTACATGCATCTTTTTACTGTGACTGAGTTTGAGGGTGATATTATTGAATGTGATGAAGGCGATTTGGAATGGATAAAAAAAGAGGATATGCTTAAGCTGCCCATGTGGGAGGGAGACCGGATATTTCTTGGACTTATTGCCTCGGACGCACCTTTTTTCTCCCTTAAGCTGGAATACATCCAAGACAGGCTGATGTCAGCTGTATTGAACGGAAGATTGCTGGAAATATAGGAGATATTATGGAAAATATAATAGTAAGTGCATGCCTTTTGGGCGTTTCATGCCGTTATGACGGAAACAGTAAACCATGCAGAGAGGTTATCAGCCTAAAGGAAAAATATAACCTTATACCAGTCTGCCCTGAAATAATGGGCGGACTGCCGACTCCAAGACTGTCTTCTGAAATAAGAGGCGAATTGGTGGTAATGAAGGACGGAAGCGATGTGACAAAGGAATATAAAAGGGGCGCGGAGGAGGTCCTTAGGCTGGCACAGATGTTTGAGTGCAAAATAGCGGTGCTTAAGGAAAACAGCCCTTCATGTGGCTGCGGTAAAATATATGACGGAACCTTTTCAAGGAAGCTTATAGACGGAAATGGCATTACAGCCGGCCTGCTTCTTAAAAACGGTATAAAGGTTTTTGGCGAGACCGCCTCATTCTTGCATTTAAAAAACTAATGGTATATAATGACTTTTAGACATAAAAATATTATCGTTTCAAGGGGGTATTTCTTGTGGTATTTGGCGTAATGGCACGCGCTGTGGAGTATAATGGAAATGATGCCGCGCGTATTCATCATTTAATCAGGGTTCATTCATTTGCCAGAATAATAGGTAAAGCAGACGGCTTTGATGAAAATAATCAGAAGATAACGGAGCTTGCCGCAATTCTGCACGATATAGGGCTTCATAACGCTGAAAAGAAATACAACTCCATAGAGGGAAAGTACCAGGAGCTTGAGGGTGAGCCTGTGGCCAGGGCCATTATGGAGGACGCCCATATTCCAGGCTGGATAATAGACAGAGTGTGCTTTATCGTAGCGCACCATCACACATTAAACGCTATTGACGGCATGGACTTTCAGGCTGTTGTAGAAGCCGATGTCCTTGTTAATATTTTTGACAGAAAAGTTGTTGATAAGGAAAGAATAGCTATGATAGAGGATAAGCTGTTTAAGACTAGAAAGGGTAAGCAGCTTCTGACTCAGATGTATTTGTGTGAAAATTACGGAAACGAAGTTTAAGATTAATTTGAGACAATTATTAATGGGCTTATTCAATAAGCCCATTTTAAATATAAATACTCATCAGGTAACAACGTGATGAAGGAGGAATTTTTGTGGCATATGACGGAATAGCCGTATCAAATATAGTTTACGAGCTCAAAGAAAAGTTCGTGGGCGGACGTATAGACAAAATTTATCAGCCAAGAAACGATGAAATAATATTTTCGGTGCGTTCGGTGAAGGAAGGAAATTTTAGGGTGCTCCTTTCAGCCAACTCTATGCACCCAAGAATGCACATAACGGATATTAAGAAGGAGAATCCTGTTACAGCTCCGATGTTCTGCATGGTGCTTAGAAAGCATATAGCGGGAGGCAGAATACTGGATATACGCCAGCCGGATTTTGAGCGTATTATAATAATCGACGTGGAAAGCATGAACGAGATGGGCGACCTTGGGGTGAAGCACATAATTACGGAATTCATGGGCAAGTACTCAAATATTATACTTACCGACGAAAACGGACGCATACTGGATTCCATTAAGCATGTAAGCCATGACAGAAGCTCAGTAAGGGAAGTTTTGCCAGGCGGGGAATATGTATATCCTCCATCACAGGGTAAGGCTGACCCTATGCACCTTGATAGCGGCAGCTTTATGAAGCTTGCTAAAGAACGCGGAGGCTTCACTCTGCAGGCGCTTATTTATAAAAGCTACACAGGAATCAGCCCGGCATATGCGGCTGAAATTTGCTATAAGGCTGGTTTTGACTCGTCAGACAGGGTAGAGCAGCTTGATGAAAATGGCTTGAAAAGTATTTTTAACTGCTTTTCATCGGATATGGATAAAGTTAAAAAAGGTGAATTTACTCCTCATATAGTGTATGACAGTGACGGCGGTGTTAGGGATTTTTTCTCTCTCAGCTCAAGCCAGTATGGCAACTGTGAGAGAAAGAGCTTTGATTCATTTTCTGCTCTGCTTGAGGAGTTTTACAGCAAAAAGGATAACCAGTATCACGTAAGGCAGAGGGCGCATGATATAAGGCGAGTTGTTCTTTCAAATATTGAAAGATGTGCAAAAAAGCTGGATATACAGATAAAGGCAATAAAGGATACGGAGAAAAGAGATTATTATAAGCTGTGCGGTGAACTGATAATGGCAAATATCTATTCTATCGAAGAAAAGGCTGACAGGTTTACAGCTATGAATTATTATGAGGAGGGAATGCCTGAAATTGAGATAAGGCTTGACCCTTTGCTTACGGCTACTGAGAATTCCAACAGATACTTTGCAAAATATAATAAGGCAAAGAGAACCTATGCCGCTGCGACTGTTCAAAAGGAGCAGACCGAGGAGGAACTGAAATATCTTGAAAGTGTCCTTACAGCTATTGAGTCGGCTGAGGATGACAGCGATATAAGAGAAATAAAGGCTGAGCTTACGGGCGAAGGCTACCTCAAAGCTAAAAAACAGCAAAAGGGAAAGAGTCAAAACGCTAAAAAGGCGAAGCCCATGCATTTTGTTTCAACAGATGGGTTTGACTTCTATGCCGGAAAGAGTAATGTTCAAAATGATGAGCTGACCCTGCACTTTGCAGACAGTGAGGATATATGGCTTCATACAAAAAATATCCCAGGCTCCCATGTCATTATAAAATGCGCTGGCAAGGAGCTTCCTGAACAAACCCTGCTCGAGGCTGCAAAAGTCGCTGCAAGCTTCAGCAAAGCAAAAAACTCTTCTAAGG
>URCD01000054.1 GCA_900546215.1 uncultured Eubacteriales bacterium
TACGCTGCGGCATAGGAAAGGTAAACGCCGCGATGTGCACCCAGATACTTATAGATTTATTCAACGTGGACGCAGTTATAAACACAGGTGTTGCGGGAGCCCTTGCAGACGGGATAACAGTTGGAGACGTTATCGTATCAAAGGATGCGCTTCAGCACGATATGGACTGCTCGCCCCTTGGAGACCCTGTCGGGGTTATACCTAGAATGAAGGAAAGCGTATTTAAGGCCGATGAAAGGCTTATGAACGCTGCCCTTGAGGCCTCTAAAAAGGTTATTGATGGCAGAACCGCTTTAGGAAGGGTCGTAAGCGGCGACCAGTTTATAGCCAGCATGGATATAAAAAATAAGCTTAGAGACACATTTTGCGGAAGCTGCGCTGAAATGGAAGGCGCTGCTATAGCGCATATCTGCTGTATGAACGATGTTCCCTATGTAATAATAAGGAACATATCTGACGCGGCAGACGGAAGCGCCGACGTTTCATTCGCGGAATTTTGCAGGACGGCTGTGGAGCATTCCGGAAGGATAGTGCTTGAAATGCTGAAAAATCTTTAAGATAGGCGTAATTTGCGTAAAATAATCCATAATACGGATGATATAATTGCTTTGAAGGAGTGATTTATACATATGAACAGTTTAATAGGAGCATTAATAATTACAATGTCGCTTGGAGGAATAACACCCGGAACCGTGCCTGAGGAACCGTCTGATTTCATGCCGCAGATAGAGGAGGACGGCACATTGGTTTTTGGGCCTACAAAGGCTGAAAAAGAGGCCGAGGCGAAACGTATTGCAGAGGAAGAGGCCAGAAAGGCCGAGGAGGAACGCCTCCGTAAGGAAGAAGAGGAAAGAAAGGCCAAAGAGGAGGCCATGAAAAACCCGGAAAACCTTAACTACGACCACGATATAGCCTCATGTACAACCTATTACAGCGTGTCAGCCGGAAACGCCAACAGAAATTATAATATGGAACTTGCCAGCGAAGCCATAAACGGGCTTATACTTAAGCCGGGAGATGAATTCTCCTACAATGACGTCATTTTAAGCCACAGGACTCCCGAAAGGGACTATAAGCCCGCGGGAGTAATAAGCGGAGGCAAGATAGTAAACGCGATAGGCGGAGGTATCTGCCAGGTATCCTCAACGCTTTACAATGCCGCACTTTATTCGGGAATGACCATAACCGAAAGAAGGAACCATTCCCTTAAGGTAGGATATCTGCCTGCTGGAATGGATGCAACGGCCTCATGGGGAACAATAGATTTCTGTTTCAGAAACGACCTTGAGGTTCCCGTTAAGATAGACTCCTATGTGAAGGACGGAGTTATAAAAATCCGTTTCCTTTCTCCCGGAGACCCCGGCATAGGAAATATAGAGCTTAAGGTTACACATTATAACGGCGTATATACCCTTCACAGATATGTTGACGGTGTTGAGGACTACACCGCAAACAGCGTATACAGAGGATAACAAACAGGGCTGTCAATTTTGACAGCCCTTTCTTTATATCTTTTTTACTATTCCCTTATACTGGCGCTTCGGCTTTTTATTTGTCAATACCGACGCCGCCTTTTTCGGGCAAATATTAACACATCGGTAGCAGAGAATACAGTTGTTCTTCTGCACTATGCCATTTTCACCCAGCTCAAGATTATGAACAGGGCAGCACTTAACGCACCGTCCGCATTTAATACAGCTCTCGTCCGCTTTAAACGAGCCCTTCTGCTTACTTTCAACCTCCAGCCAGCCTGAATTTTGCATTCTGCCTAAAAACTGTGAGAAGCTGTTCCAGCCTCTTCTTTTAATTGTTCCCTTTTCAATGTCTGCGCAGACACGTGCAAGCTTTTTGTCAGCAAGCCTTTTTTTCCGTTTTCTTTCAGAATCCCGTATAGGCAGAAATTTGGCATTACTGATGTTATTAGGCATATCAAAGTGCTCGGCGTAAATTACGTTTTTATCGCAGCCCGGCAGAAGTCTGGCAAACGCCCTTGCACCATCGCCTGAAAACATCATTTGCGTGCAGAAAATAATCAGCTTTTTATCTTTTAAAGCCTCCGAGTGCGTTTTGGCAAACTCTCTCATAATCCTTGGCACACAGGAGCCGTAAATCGGGTAGCACACCGCAACAGTATCGGTTTTCCTAATCAAACTGTTAAAATCCGCATTATCCTCAATGCTCAGACAGCCGCAGCCCATGCGCGAGGAAAACTGTCGGGCAATATACTTGGAATTGCCTGTACCTGAAAAATAAAGCATCAGCATAATAAAACCTCATAAATATTATTACTATAGTTATATTGCCGTGTGAAGCATGAAATACGTTTTACTTCTTTCAGAGGCAGAGCCTGTTTACAGCTTCGCTTTCACTCTCGACAAAGAAAAAATCTCTGCCGCGGTTGCTTTCCCTGATGAAATCTTTTAAAGCTTTTCCTGTATAAATACTGAAGTCTCCAAAAACAGCCATTTTAACGCCGTAATTAATAAACTTTTGCAAAATCTCCCCGGCAATTCCCGTACTGAGTTTAAAAAAATCCTCTGATACTGCATTTTTATCAATAGCTATTTTATCTGTATTGTAGTTGTATTTAACGCTCATTATCAAATCCAGCGCCGACTGGGTATCACAGATTAATTTTTCCGTTTCCTCCGGCCTGATAACTACTACTCCGTTTACTATATATTCTTTCATTTCTTTCCTCCTTAAAGGCAGGAAAATCAAACTATTCTGTTTACTATCTCGCCCTTCTCCTTAAACGCCTTTAAATTGGCGTAGACAAGGTCATAAATTCTTTTGTTCATATAATTTGAGCCCGAACAGATATGAGGAGATATAAGCAGGTTATCCAAATCCCACAGTCCGCTGTTCTCATCAAGCGGCTCCTCCTCAAACACGTCAAGCGCAGCGCCCAGAATACGGCCTTCCTTAAGAACGTCCAAAAGCGCTCCTGTATCCACACTCTGGCCTCTGCCTATGTTGATAAGTATACTTTTATTATGCATTTTCTCAAGTATTCCCCGGCTGATTATATGAACCGATTCATTGTTCAGCGGAAGGGCGACAATAATAATATCAAATTCTCCCGCCATTTTCTCAAATTCATCTATTTTATAAACTGCGTCAAAATAATCGGCATTACTTCCGCTTCTGTTAAAGCCTGTTGTAACGGCGTCAAAGGCTTTCAGTCTTTTCGCGATCTGCATACCTATGCTGCCTGTGCCAAGCACGGCCGCTTTTTTATCCGTTAATTCCTGCAGGCGGAATTCCCTTTTCCATTCATGGTTCATCTGCTGCTTAATGTACATTGCCGATTTTTTATATATTTCCAATATCCTCATAAGAGTAAACTCCGCAATAGGAACGCTGTAAACGTCCCTCGCATTACAGAAGATTATCCCTTTTTCTCTAAGCTCTTCAACAGGTATGGTATCGTATCCTGCTGATGTGGCCTGAAAAAACTTGAGGTTTTTAAATTTATCCACGCTGCTTGCCAAAAACGGGCTGAGCCCCACAAGAACATCGCATTCGTATTCCTCTTTAGAAAACTCCTCGCTCTCGGCGCCGTGGTCTATTATCTCATAGCCTAAGGCGGCTATTTTTTCTCTTATATCATCATGGAATTTCTGGGCTTTAGTCAAAACAACCTTCATCTGTTCCACTCCTTTATTTTCCGTACTGCTTAATTACGCCGTCCTCTATCATCTGTTCAATCTCGCTGTCGGTATAGCCAAGCTCTCTGGCAACTTCGGCAGTGTGCTCGCCTAAAAGCGGGGCTGGATTTGAATCCAGTCCGTCATTTCCTTCAAACTGCACCGGCGTCATGGGAAGCATAAAGGAATTGCCGGATTTCATCTTAAATTCCTTCATATATTTATTGTCTATAGCCTGCTCGTCCGAAGCTATGTCCTTCCACTGCAGAGTCCTTTCAAAGGCAATATCCGCGTCTGTAAGCTTTTTGGCCCAGTATTCCCTGTCATTGAGTATAAACTGTTCCTCAATCCTTCTGCAGCAGTGCTCCAGCCTTTCCTTATCGGCTACAACGCTTTTAAGAGTCCTGTAGTCCGGGTCGTCCTTAATATCAAGGAGGCCGAATATATCGCAGAAGGCGTCCCAGTATCTTTCATAGGCGAGTATTGTAAGTGTAATCCATTTACCGTCCCTGCACTTATATGAATTAATAAGCGGGTTGCCGGGAGCGTAGCGTGACTGTGGATACTGCACGCCGTACTGGGTTCCGATAATCATAAGTGAGTTTACCCAGATTGAGGTTCCGTAAAGTGAAACAACAATTTTCTCACCAACACCTGTGTTTTTGGCCTTAATAATTCCGCCCAGTATTCCCGATGCCAGCGCAAGTCCTGTAGTATGGTCGCCTGTCGCGTAAGGAGCTGTTACGGGAGAAGTTCCGTCCGGAGACATATCCACAAGTGCGCCGCCCTTTGCCCAGAAGGCAACAACATCATAGCCCGGACGAGGCGCGTCCTTGCCGTAAAGTCCATAACCCGAGATAACTCCCACAACAAGCTTAGGATATTTTTCGTGCAGCTTCTCATATGAAAGGCCAAGCTTATCAAGAGAACCCGCGCGTACGTTTGAGACAAAGGCGTCGGCCTCTGAAAGAAGCTTATGCATAAGCTCCATTCCCTTTTCGCTCTTAAGGTCAACGGCAATTCCCCTCTTATTTCCGTTTTCGTATTCCCACACCGGGTTTTCTGCCTCGGTATAAGGAGTGTCTCCTAAATTGACACCAAAGCTTCTCATTGGGTCTCCGGAGAATCCTTCAACCTTTATAACATCGGCTCCCCAGTCCGCAAGCATCCTTACGGAGCTTGGCGCCGCTGCGTAGGTTGTGAAATCAATTATTTTTATTCCCTTCAACAAATCAGCCTGCATACTTCCGCCTCCTTAAAATATCATGCCTTTCTGGCAATCATAATATCAAACAGCTCGGATACCTTTACCGGTTCTTCCTCGCCTGTCTCCATATTTTTAAGCTTTACGCTGTCCTTAGCAATCTCATTGTCGCCAAGAATTACAGAATAGGCCGCCCCCGTCTTGTTTGCGTATTTCATCTGTGCCTTTACGCTTCTGCCGACGCTGTCGCACTCAGCCTTAATGCCAGCCTGTCTCATGCGGTAGGCTATTCCCTGTCCCTTAATAAGTCCGGCCTTACCGATCGCGCCGATGTATATGTCCTTTTCAGCCTTTTTCTCAAAAGCTCCGTTCAGCGACTCAAGCACAAGAAGCAGCCTCTCAATTCCCACAGCGAAGCCTGCCGCGCCTGTGGGCTGTCCTCCGCACTCCGCCACAAGATTGTCGTAGCGTCCGCCGCCGCATACAGTTCCCTGAGCGCCGATGCCGTTTGAAACAAACTCAAATACTGTTCTTGTATAATAATCAAGGCCTCTTACAATTTTATCGTCAACCTCATACTTAATTCCCATTTCATCAAGTATCGCCTTAACGGTTTCAAAATGCTCCGTACATTCCTCATCCAGATAATCAAGCACAACCGGAGCGTCGGCAATTATACGCTGGCATTTCTCCTCCTTGCAGTCAAGTACACGCAGGGGGTTTTTCTCAAATCTCTCACGGCAGTCGTCACAGAGCTTATCAATGTTGCTGCCTATATATTCCCTCAGGGCGGTATTGTATTTCTGCCTGCACTCAGGACAGCCGAGGCTGTTTATTCTGAGCGCCACGTCGTTTATTCCAAGCCTTTTAAGAAGCTGGGCGGCCACTGATATAACCTCGGCGTCAAGCGCCGGGCTGTATGAGCCGTACATTTCCACACCAAACTGATGGAACTGTCTCTGTCTGCCCTTCTGTGTATTTTCATACCTGAACATAGGGCCTATATAGAAGAGTCTTGTCGGCTGGGGATTATTATAAATCCCATGCTCTATAAAGCTTCTGGCGGCGCCGGCAGTACCCTCCGGCCTCAATGTTATGCTTCTGTCACCCTTATCCTTAAAGGTGTACATTTCCTTCTGTACAATATCTGTCGTCTCCCCAACGCCCCTTAAAAAAAGCTCCGTATGCTCGAAAATCGGAGTTCTCAGTTCTCCTATGCCGAAATCCTCACATAAAGAACGAATAACGCCTTCTACTCTCTGCCATTCATCCATATAAGCTCCGAATATATCCTTTGTTCCCTTTGGCGCTTCTGTAAGCATGTTTCTTCCTCCTGTCAAAAAACTATTCCTTTTCTTTTTCTGTCTATCATCTCGTCGATACGGCCTATATACTCGTCGACGTTTTTCACATTAAATATACGCTCTATCCTGCCGCTTTTTCTGTCGTAGAGCTTAGTGGAAGCACCTGCGCCTGCGGCAAATATAGTCTGTGTCTCTTCCATTATAACCACGTTATAGACACTTTCAAAGCCTTTTTTTGAGTATCCCACATTCTCAAAGGAGCCGAGCATGTTTTTCTGCCTGTACATATAGTAAGGCGAAAGTCCCATATCCTGCGCACCCTTTGAGGATATGTCAAGCATTTTCTCCATCTGCATTGCTTTGGCCAAATTGTATTCGCCAAGCTTCTCCCTGAGCGCAGACGCCCGCTTGACCGCAAGCGTATGTACAGTAAGGCTTTCCGGCGCAAGCAGTGCTATTTCGGACATTGTATGTGATACCTCTGTCTCCGTCTCACCGGGAAGTCCAAGAATAAGGTCCATATTTATATTTTTGTGTCCTGCCTCTCTTGCCTCATAATATACGCGCTTTATATCGTCCACGCTGTGTCTGCGTCCTATGAGCTGAAGGGTTTTATCATTCATTGTCTGCGGGTTGATTGAAATTCTTCCCGCCCCGTTCTTCTTTATAACCGCAAGCTTTTCAGGCGTAATTGTATCCGGCCTTCCAGCCTCTACAGTATATTCAAGAAGGCCTCCGGTATCGAAAATTTCCGATACGGCTGCCATCAGTGTGTCAAGCTGCTGTGCGCTGAGAGACGTCGGTGTGCCGCCGCCTATATAAATGGAATCCAGTCTTTTCCCCTCTGCCTTTTCTCCTATAAACCGCAGCTCCTTAATAAGCGCCTCAATATAAGCGTCTACCTTGCCGCTGTATTTATCAAGCGGATATGATGTAAAGGAGCAGTACAGGCAACGCGTCGGACAGAACGGTATTCCTATGTACAGGCTTATACCGCCGCTATCGGCCTTTTTAAGTATGTCCCTCTCCGCAAGCGCCACCTTAGCGGCAAGCTCGGCCTTAGGCCTGGTAATCTCGAATATGCCTATAAGCCTCATGATGCTTTCTTCCACACTCAGTCCATTATCAATATATGTATTTATGCTTTTTGCCGGCCTTATGCCTGTCATCATGCCCCACGGAGTATACTGCCCAGTTTTTTCCTTAAGCATATGGTATACTGATGAGCTCAGAGCATGCCTTTTTCCCCGCCAGTCAAGCTCCTCATTGCGCGCGCAAACCCTTTCTCCATTTTCATAAAGCTCGGCCGCTGCGGTATTTCCATTAATACTGCTTTTAACTGTTATACCTTCATTTTGAACGCACTCAACAGGCTTGTACTTTTCATTTGGCATAAATATCTGCACTGCAGTCTGCACGCTGTTCATTTCCTCATGGCCGTTTAAATATATATAAATCATATAAATACCTCTGTAATAAAAAGGGGGAATATAATTCCCCCTGAAAATTAGAAATTCCGCTCGCTGTCCAGCAGTATAGTAACAGGTCCGTCGTTTACAAGCTCCACCTTCATGTGGGTTCTGAATACTCCGCTTTCAACCTTCAGCGGAAGCTGTCTTGCCTTTTCAACCAGCCTGTCAAATATGCGTTCAGCATCTTCGGGAGAAGCCGCTGAAAAATAGCTCGGCCTTCTGCCCTTCCTTGCGTCTCCGTAAAGTGTAAAGTTCGGAATAAGCAGTATACCGCCATTAACGTCCTTTACGGAATAATTCAGCTTATCGTTTTCATCCTCATAAATTCTAAGATTAACAAGCTTCTCAAGCATATAGTCCATGACCTTATCATCGTCTGACGAAAGCAGACCGACAAGCACCATAAGCCCGTTTCCTATTTCTCCTTGAATAATTCCGTCAACAGTTACGCTGGCGCGTTCTGCCTTTTGTATTACCATTCTCATATATTTTACCTCGTTTTAAGAGCTTACTCTTTCTATATCCTCAACGCCCTTGACGTTTTTAAGATGCAGGCAGACCTTTTCCAGCTGCTCCTTACTTGTGATTTCAAGCACAATGTTTACTATTGAAAGCATATCCTTTGTCGTTCTGGCGTTAAAGGACTTAACCGGCAGATTTTCCTCTGAAAGCACCTTGCTTAAGTCAAGTATAATATTGCTTCTGTCAACACAAAGGAGCCTGATTTCAGCCTGGAAGGAAAGCGAAGGACCTGCCCCGTCTTTTCTGGAAATTTCCCACTCGGCGTCTATAAGCCTGTGTCTGTCCTCTTCAGTAAGATTAATAATATTGGCGCAGTCTGTCCTGTGTATTGAAACGCCCCTGCCCCTTGTGACAAAGCCGATTATCTCATCTCCCGGAACAGGGTTGCAGCACCTTGAAAACCTTACGCTGACATCCCCTATGCCCTTTACAATAACGCCGCTGTCGTTCTTTCTGTTGGTTCTGGAGTTTGCCTTCTCCTCCATCCTTCTAAGGACATCCTCGGCTGTCTGTTTCTTTTTCTGCTCCTTTTGGAGCTCCTCTATAAAACGGTTTATTACCTGGCCTTCCTTAACGCCGCCGTGTCCTACAGCAGCGCATAGTGCGTCCCAGTTTTTAAACCCGAATTTATTAACAACAATTTCAATCCACTCCGGCTTAGACAAATCGGAGAAGGAATAATTTTTCTTTTTGGCATCGGCTATTATAAGCTCCTTGCCCTTAACAATATTTTCTTCCTTGAACTCCTTTTTAAACCACTGGTTAATTTTTGTTCTGGCTGTGGAGCTTTTGACAAGGGCAAGCCAGTCCCTGCTGGGTCCCCTGGAATTTTGAGAAGTAATAATCTCAACAATATCTCCGTTTTGTATTTTATAGTCAAAGGTAACTATCTTATTGTTGACCCTGGCGCCAACCATTTTGTTTCCCACTGCAGAATGAATAGCGTAGGCAAAGTCTATGGGCGTTGAGCCGTTGGGAAGCGGTATAACCTTTCCCTGCGGCGTAAAGGCATAAACCGAATCGCTGAACACGTCAAGGTCAAGCTTAAGGGTTGCCATAAACTCCTTATTGTCCGATAAATCCCTCTGCCATTCAAGTATCTGGCGCAGCCACGCCATTTTTTCCGCCTCTTTATTCTGGGAGGTATCCGTAGTGCGGCCCTCCTTATACTTCCAATGGGCGGCGATACCGTATTCGCTTGTACGGTGCATTTCCCAAGTTCTGATCTGCACCTCGAAGGGCTCTCCAGTCGGGCCAATCAGAGTGTTGTGAAGCGACTGATACATATTTGGCTTCGGCATTGCGATATAGTCCTTAAATCTTCCCGGCATCGGCTTATACATGTCATGGACTATTCCAAGGACAGCATAGCAGTCCTTCACAGTATCAACTATTATCCTTACAGCGAATAAATCGTAAATCTGGTCAAGGGTTTTATTCTGGTTGACCATTTTTTTATAAATGCTGAAAAAGTGCTTGCTTCTGCCATACACTGTTCCCTTAATTCCAGCCTCGTCAATTTTTGCGCTTATTTCATCTACAATCTGGTTTACATACTGCTCCCTTTCGGATTTTTTCTTCTCAATTTTGCTCTTAAGGTCGTAGTATGCATCCGGGTTAAGGTATTTGAAGCACAAATCCTCCATCTCGGTACGAATTTTTGAAATACCCAGCCTGTGTGCCAGCGGCGCATAAATATCCATTGTTTCCTGCGCCTTTTCCCTCTGCTTGGCCTCTGTCATGTAATTAAGGGTACGCATATTGTGAAGGCGGTCAGCCAGCTTTATAAGTATTACCCTAATATCCTTGGCCATAGCCAGAAACATTTTTCTGTAGTTCTCAGCCTGTATCTCCTCTTTTGTTGTGTACGAGAGCTTACCGAGCTTTGTTACGCCGTCAACAAGTACGGCTACCTCTTCGCCGAACATATTTTTAATATCGTCATATGTATAAGGCGTATCCTCTATAGTGTCATGCAGTATTCCTGCCACTATAGATTCCATATCCAGCTCCAGCTCGGCAAGAATATACGCTACCTTCAGCGGGTGGATTATATACGGCTCCCCGGATTTTCTTTTTTGGTCCTTATGCGCCTCAAGGGCAACCTCATATGCCTTCCTCAGCATAGTGAAGTTATCCGTAGGATGGTATTCTTTTATTTTGTCGACCAATAGTTTATACAATTCATCAGGTGTTTCCACAGATGTCAGCTCCCCATTAACAGCAGTTTTTGCCCTATTAAAAATCCAGACACTGCTCCATATTAAATATGTATTAAATTGTATTATATATTTTTTTTGACATTTTTCAAGTATACAGCGGAAATTCGTAGTATTTATAATTATTCCGCATGAAAAATACCATGTATTATGCCCACAATAAATCTTTTTGCGAAATAATTTGTACTGAGTTTGATTTATGCTATAATAAGAACAACTATCCACGCAAAGCTCCGCTGTCTTTAGAGCGCAGCCTTTAGCATTAATATTATTAACGTATTTGGAGACAAAATATCATGAAGCTGCAAAAATTACTCAGCTATACAAGACAGGCGGTAAACGACTACCAGATGATTGATGAGGGCGATAAAATTGCCGTAGGCGTATCGGGCGGCAAGGACAGCATATGCCTTTTAATTGCGCTGGCTCAGCTGCGCCGCTTTTTCCCATATAAATTCGATATAGAAGCCATAACCGTATCCCTTGGCTTTCCCGGCTCTGATTACAGCAGTATTAAAAAACTGTGCGAAAGCCTTAATGTGCGCTATACGGTTGTTGACACGCAAATAGGACAAATTGTTTTTGACGAGCGTAAGGAGGACAACCCCTGCTCCCTATGCGCAAAAATGCGTAAGGGAGCTTTAAACAGCGCCGCTGAGGAGCTGGGATGCAGCAAGGTTGCCCTTGGGCATAATAAGGACGACGTAATTGAAACATTTATGATGTCGCTTATTTTTGAGGGTCGTATCGGCTGCTTCTCTCCGGTAAGCTTTTTAGAAAGAAAAAGCCTCTATTCAATAAGGCCCCTCATATATGTTTCGGAATATGAGACAAGAAGCTTCGCCAAAGGCTATGGTATTGTTAAAAACCCATGCCCGGCCGACGGCAGTACAAAGAGGCAGGAGATAAAGGAGCTTATCCGCTCCCTTGAAAAAACCTATCCCAATTTAAATCAAAGAATATTCGGAGCTGTTAAAAGAGGTCTGGACGACTGGAAAAGAGGTGGAGAAAATGGCTAAGGGAGATTACAGCGAGGAACAAAAAATAAAAGACACTGCTCATCTTAAGGGCCTTCTTGAACAGCTTCCGCCCTTCGCCTATACATATTTCAGAGGAATAGCCCAGTCAACGTCTCTGAAAACAAGAATTGGCTATGCCTATGATCTAAAAATATTTTTCGGGTTTTTATGCGAAAACCATGAAAGATTTAAAGGAATAAAATTCGACGAAATAAAGCCCGAATACCTTGACTATGTAAGCGCAATGGACGTTGAGGCATTTCTGGATTATGTCACAAGCTACACTCCTTTTGCTGATGAGGACGGCATGGAGAGAAACTCGGTTATACTAAATTCTGAAACAGGAAAATCCAGAAAGCTTGCCGCTGTCAGAAGCATTTATAAATATTATCTGCGGAAGGGCTTTATTAAAACCGACCCTGCCGCACTTGTGGAAACACCTAAAATACATGAAAAAAACATAATAAGACTGGAAGCCAATGAGGTTGCCAACCTTTTGGACGAGGTTGAAAAGGGGGAAAATCTGACTCAGCGCCAGCAGAAATTCCATGAAAAGACTAAAATCAGGGATTTAGCAATAATATCCACCCTTGTGGGCACTGGAATACGTGTAAGCGAATGTGTGGGGCTGAACGTGGACGACATCAGCTTTGAAACCTATTCCTTTGTAATAACCAGAAAGGGAGGAAAACAGGCTGAAATATATTTCGGCGATGAGGTTGCCGATGCCCTTTATGATTATATAATGTACAGAAGGGACCATCCCCCCGCTGACGAAAATGACAAGGCTCTGTTTCTTTCCAACAGGGGAAAGCGTATATCCGTCAGGCAGGTTGAGCTTATGGTCAAAAAATACGCCCAGACGGCTGTTAAGCTGAAAAAAATTACTCCGCATAAGCTGCGCAGTACCTTCGGAACAAATCTTTATCTGGAGACAGGCGACATATATTTGGTTGCCGACGTTCTGGGTCATGCAGACGTAAACACTACAAGGAAGCACTACACAGCCACGGAGGTCGAGCTTAAACGCAAGGCTGCCAGAAAAATTAATTTAAGAAAGGATTGAAATTATGCCCCAAAATATAAATTCAAATATTATACAGCAGACGCTGAGCGTGCATACGCCCTCGCCCGAAGGAATTTTCCGCTACAGCTCTGTCTTAATGCCGCTGTTTGAAACTGAAAACGGATATGAATTTTTATTCTGCAAACGCTCTATGGCGCTTAGGCACCAGCCGGGCGACATATGCTTTCCCGGCGGAAGGCGCGAGGGTGAGGAAACTCCGCTTGAAACCGCTTTGAGGGAAACGCGTGAGGAAATTGGGATTTCTGAAGAAAACATAGAGATTTTAGGCGAAACCGATTTTGTCATAACTACCTATGGAGCGGTAATCACTCCCTTTGTGGCGTTAATAAAGGGAATGTCCCCCAGCGACATAAAGTTCAATCCTGACGAGGTTGAGGAAACCTTTACCGTCCCTGTCAGCTTCTTTATGGAGACAGAGCCTGAGGAGCATTTTGTGAGTATTAAATTTGATATACCTGAGGACTTTCCTTTTGAGCACATTGTAGGCGGTAAAAACTATCCTTGGAGCAAGGGTAAACAGCCCGAGCTGTTTTATTTTTACAATGGAAATGTAATCTGGGGTTTCACCGCAAGGATTGTTAAGAACTTCTGTTCAATTATAAAGGGCGAGCTGTAAAAGCAAATCCCCGGACTTTATGCCCGGGGATTTTTTTAGCTTAAATCAATCATCAATATAGAATTTTTCTTAATGCCTTCAGTCAGCGCCTCCGTCAGATTTTTTGAGTCATCTGGTGACAGGTGGAGCTTTGTTTTTCCGCAGAGCTTAAAAGGCACATATTTATTCTTCCAATGTATACAAACACAGTCTCTATACACAATAATTTCCTCCACTCCGTCCCAAGAACAGGAGCCTACCCCTCCAATTGAAAAACCGTATTCAGAAACCCTACTTTTCATAAATACAGAACAAAATACTATAACCGCGCAAAGGACTATAAATATTGTTTCAAAAGCCTTAATTGAAATATCAAAAGCATAAAGCGTATATATCAACAGTGAAGCCAGTATAAGCATAGCAATAATGTTTGCTTTTTTAAACTTATTTGTGAATTTATATTCTTTTGCATCCTGACTGACCTTGAAGTAACAGCTTATTTCCATAGTAAATGAATACAGCGCCCATGCTAAAATAGCAGGCCTTGCAACAGGGACATAAATGGCTATAAGCATAATAAGTACGTTCATGTATTGTCCTCCGCATTGTTTTCGGTATCAGCAAATTTTCTGGCGGAAACAAAATTATTGACTGCCGAAAATATATTGGCTCCCCCGTATATGAAGCCAAAAATTATTAACATCTCAGTATTGGCCAACACAAAGCTAGAATAAAGCTTTAGTGAAAACCAGTTAAACGGCACAAGAGCACAAACTGCAATTGCAGCTATAATTTCGGCTGCTCCTATAAAAATGCACTGTTTTCTTGTATCGCCTTTATTTATTAAAATAAGTCCAAGGGAAGCACCGAAGGCAGCCAAAAATATAATAGCAATGGCAATAGCCGTTGCGTCTAACCCGTAATAATTTCTCCAAGCATATCTATAGCGCCTATAAAATGTTATGCTGATAAAAGCAAAAACAAGAGGCAAAATCTCGGTTATTATAGTTTTCAGCTTCTTATTCATGGCTGTTCACTCCTCCTTTAAACTTGCCCCCAGTACAATTTCAACAGTTAACCCGTCGAAGCACCTTTTTAAATTGTTTTTACTCTATTAATTATAATTAATTTTATTGTCTCATATCTATTATTCATATTCAATATTTTGGAAAAGAATTAAGAAAATTGTAGAATTTGGTCATATTCAGAAAAAAATACGGCCTAACTGGCCGTATCAATATATTTACAAACTATATTTGAAATACCCTTTTAATCCCCTTGTAAAAAGATTTCAACGGCACTGTATACCGGAGGCTTACGTGGCTGTATCCACGCAGAATAATCACTGTCCTCATTTATGATATACACCATTCTGTATTCTCCCTCGCTCAAATTATAATCCTCGTTATAGAGCTCAACCTTACAGCTTCTCTTGGAATGGGGATTTAATATCCACCCACTATCATCAATGTCCAAACCAAACCTTTGTACAATCCACTGTCCGTCTATCTCCTTTTCAATCTGAAAATCGCTTGGATTATACAAATACGGCTGATCACTCAAATTTTCAAACTCAAGGTATATGGTATCTCCGTATTTTATCTTTTCTTCATTAGTAATTGTTATCTTAACATCATCAGTAATCATACCGCCTGATATAAATGAAGCAGCCTGAATGTACTTATTATCAACGTCTGCCGCAACATCCGCCCTATAAATTAAATTTATAAACTCCATTTTTGAAACTGGGTTCTGCGGCCTGAAGCTGCCGTCCTCATATCCTGAAATAATCCCAAGATTTGTACATGTCTTTATATCCTTCAATGCATAGTCGGAAATCCTATCCGCATCAATAAAGTTTATATCTGCATCAGCTGCTTCAAATTCATAAGTTCTTACCAGCAGCGCAGCCGTCTGCTCCCTTGTGACATACTCATCCTTCATCGAAAGGAGATTTCCGTTTTCGTCATAACTGCCTTTAAAAACACCTGTATAATACATTTTAATCATTGAGTCCACATACAAATTCTCTGCCCTGTTTAAATCGGAAAACGGATTCGGCGGATAGTACCTGTTAAAATAAAACCTTCTCATTGCATTGTTCAATAGGTCGGCCGCCTCGCCTCTTGCCATATAGCCATCTGTTTTATAGGTATCATATGGCACTATATCATGTTCAAGGCAGTAATCAAAAGCCTCGTCAAACCAGTTGGAGGCAAATACGGGAGTGGTAATGGACAAAAACACTGCCAATATGAATATAAATATTTTTTTCATGTTATTCATCTATTTTTCTTCACCCAATTTTTAAGCTCGTTGATTTCTTCATCTGATATATCATCACTATCAGCAAAGGCAGACACGAAATTAGCAACTGAACCGTTAAAATACGTATTCAAAAGCTTTCTTGCTTCCTTTAATTTATAATCTGTTC
>URCD01000055.1 GCA_900546215.1 uncultured Eubacteriales bacterium
GTATACTTATAATAACGGTGGGAATGAAATCGTTATCAATGATAATTCGTCTTTATATCAAAAAAACGAGCAGGAAAATATAAATGATGAACACTTTTTGTCAGGGATTAATCTGAATACCGCGGACGCTGATGAACTTGATTCCATTATGTATGTCGGTCAAGATGATGCGGAAAAAATAATTGAGTATAGAAATGAACATGGAAATTTTGAAAGAGTAGAGGATATTAAAAATGTTAAGGGACTTTCTGCAATTATCAGAAAGTCTGTTATAGATAATACCTATGTATAATGGCTTGCAGGAGGTTTTTAAATGTCTAATAAAATACTTGTTGTTGATGATGAAAAGCTTATAGTTAAGGGAATAAAATTTTCTCTTGAGCAGGATGGAATGGATATTGACGTGGCTTATGATGGAGAGGAAGCTCTTGAACTTATAAAGAAAAATGAATATGACTTGGCGGTGCTTGACGTAATGCTTCCTAAGATGGATGGACTTCAGGTATGCCGTGAGGTTAGGGGATTTTCACAAATGCCTATAATAATGGTAACAGCTAAGGGTGAAGATATGGATAAAATCATGGGGCTTGAATATGGTGCGGACGACTATATGACAAAACCATTTAACATTCTTGAGCTCAAGGCAAGAATCAAGGCTGTGCTGAGAAGAAGCTCAGCTGGAAAGTCAGAAAAAGCTCCCGTAAGAAATGAACTCAGCATTAGGGATTTACTTGTTGACGTTGACAGCAGAAGGGTATTTGTAAGCGGAAAAGAGGCGTTCCTTACAGCAAAGGAGTTTGACTTGCTTGAGCTTCTAATGAAAACGCCTGGTAAAGTTTACAGCCGTGAAAAGCTTTTGGATACGGTTTGGGGTTTTGATTATCCAGGAGATGTGCGTACAGTTGATGTGCATGTAAGGCGTCTCAGGGAAAAGATTGAGAAAAATCCAAGCGCGCCGGAATATATCTTTACAAAATGGGGAGTTGGCTATTACTTTGGCTAAGAGAAGCATTAAACTTAAATGGACGCTTTTAATAACCTATATACTTTTAGGGATATGTCCTCTTTTAATTATGGCGCAGCTTACTCTGAAATCAGTTGAAGGATACTTTGTTGAGGAGAGAAAAAAAGAGCTTCTGCTTCAGGCAAACGTGGTTTCAGGTCACATTGGCATTTCAGACTATTTGTATGATGAAAATAAGGCTGTCATATTTGATTATGATATAAATCAAACAAGTAAACAGAGCGGTTACAGAATAATAGTCCTTGACCGTACAGGGGTTGTTGTCAATGACTCCAACAAAACTGAGGAGGGAAGGACATATTTTCTTCCTGAGGTTGTTGAGGCGTTAAACAACAAGGATGTTGCAAGGGTACAGGAAAACGGCACAATTCATGCGGCAGTTTCAATTATGGACGAGCGTTCAAAATGTATTGGAGTTGTTCTTGTATGCGGATCTATAACTGATATTGCGGAAAATGTGGACGCAATAAAAAATCAGGTTTTTAATATGATACTGTTTATTTTGGCAATTGTGGTCGCTCTTATAGGATTTTTAACATGGTGGTTTACAAATCCGCTTAACAGTACTATTGAGGTTATTAAGAAAATGGCGGACGGCCATTTTGACCAGAGAATCCCTGTAAATGATTTTCTTCATACAGAGCTTGGCGAGCTGGCGGAGTCGAGCAACAATATGGCTGAGAAGCTTGACCAGATTGAGACAAGCCGTCAGGAGTTTGTTTCTAACGTATCACATGAGCTTAAAACACCGCTTAGCTCTATAAAGGTTCTAAGCGATTCAATATTGATTCAGGATCCCGATACAGTACCAAAGGAAATGTATGTGGAATTCCTCAGAGATATTAATTCAGAAGTTGACAGGATGACAGATATTATAAACGACCTGCTGACACTTGTAAGAATGAACAGGCAGGAAGTAGCATTAAATCCGATAGAAGTGGACATTACAGATATGCTTGGAGATATAATCAAGCGTCTTGAACCTATCGCGGAAAATAAAAATATTAGCCTTATTTACAACAGAGTAAAGGACGTAAAAGCTGAGGTTGAGGAAACAAAGCTTTCTTTGGCTATATCCAATCTGATTGAAAACGGGATAAAATATAATGTTGACGGAGGAAAGGTAGAAATTACTGTTGACTCGGATCATCAAAACGCCTTTATATCAGTCGCTGACACTGGGCTGGGAATTGCTGAGGAGGAAATCAGCAAGATATTTGACAGATTTTATAGGGTTGATAAAAACCGGGACAGAGAGACCGGCGGTACTGGGCTCGGACTTTCCATAGCGCGTTCCGCAGTACTTATGCATAATGGAAGCATAAAGGTTTCCAGCAAGGAAAATGAGGGGACAACGTTTGTGATTATTATTCCCCTTAAACAGAAGTGAGGGTTGTCATGAGGAAATGTATTGTTACTGTCTTGACATTTGTCGTTTTAATATTGGGCCTGTCAGGATGCAGTCCGCAGACTGTTGAGACTACGCCGGGCTTAGATGGAAGCACCATATGCGAAATTTACTATTTTGACTCTGTAAATCAGACAATTAAACCTGAAATTATGAGCCTTGAAGGCGAAAAACAAGGCGAGAAGATAAGAGACGCCTATAATAAAATGGCTGGTATAGTAAAGAGTGAGGAAAAGAGGTCTGTTGTTCCAGAGGGGCTGGAAATAAACTCTGTAAAAATCGACAGTGGAATGCTGGATATAGATTTTAACGCAGTCTATAATACAATGAGCATGGGAGACAAGCTTACGTTTAAATCAGCCGTCGTGTATACTTTTACCTCTCTGGATTTTATCGATTATGTTCGCATAACAGTAGACGGAAGTCCGCTTAAAATGACAAACGGTCAAAGTGTTGGAAAAATCGGGCGTGAAGATATTGTTATGGACGGAAATATATCGGCGGAACCTACAAACTATGAAATACTGACACTGTATTTCAAAAATTCGGACGGAAGCAGGCTTGGAACGGAAATAAGAGAGGTTGAGGTAAATCCCAATCAGCCTATAGAACGATATGTTGTTGAGCAGCTTATAAAGGGACCTGAAAGTGATAGCCTTAAAAATGTAATACCGTCTGATACTAAAATCAGAGATATAAGTACGGCGGATGGAATTTGTTATGTAGACCTCAGTTCGGAATTTGTAACAAAGCAGTCCGGAACTGAGAAGGACGGAATTGCGGCCGTTTACAGCATAGTCAATTCACTCGGAGAAATGGAGACCGTAAATAAGGTGCAGTTCCTTATAGAAGGGGAAAAGGTTGACGACTACAGACATATAATGGATCTAAGTAAATCGGTGGAGCCTAATTATGACATAACCTTTGAATAAGCGGGGATTAGCATGAGAAGACCTTTTGTATGGTTTCTTACAAGCCTTATAATTGGTATTACAGCCGGCAGATACAGCTTTGGATTGGCAGCGCTTGCTGCTGTTGCATCTGCCGGCTTGTTTGCTTCCCTAAAAATGAGAATAGCGGAGCCTATGTTTATGCCGCTTATTACTGTAATTGGCATTCTGATATGTACCGGCGCGTTTGCTCCGTCCGATAAGAACACGGAAGCCTTGGCGGGAGAGGATGTCACAGTCGTTGGCACTGTAAGAAGCTTTTATATAACGGACAGCGGAAAAGCAGCCATAACACTTGATGCCGATTTAATTACAGATGGAGTAACAGAGAATGAAAAAAGACTGAAGATTTTTGTTACGGCTGATAAAGCGGATATAGATGCCGGGGACGTAATAGAGGCTGATGGGAGATTATATTCCTTTGAACGGCCGGAAAATCCATACCAAATGGATTACAGAACCTACATGATGTCAAAGGGCTATGATTACTCTTTTTACAGTACGCAGCTTAGGAACACCGGACGGCGGGAAAACGGATTTATATATAAAATAGAAAGGGCCAGAGAAAGTGTAAATAGATTTTTTGATGGAATAATGCCTGAACGGGAGGCCGGAATGGCAAAAGCGCTTTCTACGGGATACAAATATGATGTTACGGATGATACGGAGGAGCTCTTCAGAAATTTAGGAATCAGTCATGTGCTGGCCGTATCCGGCCTTCATGTTTCCGTAATAGCTGGATTTTTGTTTTTTCTGTTAACATATGTCTGTAAAATTAGAAAAAGAGCTGCTATCCCGTTTGTCTGTGCTCTTCTGATTTTATATTTGGCATTTACAGGCTTTTCGCCATCAGCATGCAGGGCTGTGGTTATGTCTGTAACAGCTCTTGCGGCATTTTTGCTCTATAAAAATTCAGACAGATTTAATACCATAGCATTCAGTGCTTTTATAATGCTGTGTATAAATCCTCTGTATCTCTGGAATGTATCATTTCAGCTTTCATACGCTGGAATTACTGCCGTTGCTGTAGCGGTTGATATGGTCGGTGAAGCTAAATACACAGGTAAGCTGTCAAAGACCGCAATGTTTTCTATTGTTGTCTGGATAATAACAACTCCTCTTGTTATGTATTATTTCGGCGGAGTATCTCTAATAGCTCCCATTACTAATATACTTATAGTTCCGTATTTAAGCATGGTTACCGGAATGGCAATGATTACGGCAATGCTCTCTGCAACTTCGATTGGAGCCGCTGCCGGAAACATGGTTTACACGCTTCTTAATTTATATAACAGCGTAGCTGACAGGATTTCTGACAGCCGTTTATATATGAACACAGCCAGACCGTCTCTGTTGGCATTAGCCGTTATTTATGTGTTTATTTTTGCATGTGTTGCATTTAGAAAAAGAAAAACTGCCGTTAAAATTACAGCAGGGCTATTTACAGCCGCAGCGGCTGTGTGGATTGCGGTTAAAATGAATGCTCCGGCAGAAATAGTGTTTTTTTCAGCGGGACAAGGGGACGCATCCGCAGTTTATGTCCCGGGGGAAATTCTGGCTGTAATTGACGGAGGGCCTAAGGGCGGAGCTGAAAAATCGGTCATACCTTATGTAGAGGCAAAGTCCAAAAAGGCAGATTTACTGTTTATCACCCATATGGATGCGGACCATTCTACCGGCGCTCTGGAGCTTATTGAAAGAAATATGGTCAGACAGGTTGTTATTTCAGATGCTGAACATTCTGAAAAAATAAATCAGGTGCTTTGTTCTGCTGATAAAAATAATATCCCGGTATTTTATGCTGCTGAAGGAGATACTTTTTTATCTGGAGATGTTATAATAGAATGCTTATATCCATGTTATGGAATGGAGCATGAAGAAAACAGCACTTCGCTTGTGCTTAAGATTAAATATGGAGACACATCTGTTTTGTTTACAGGAGACATAGAGGAACAGGACGAGGAATATCTGCTGGACAGTGACATTGACTGCGATATAATAAAAATAGCACATCATGGCTCGAAAACATCATCTACATATGAATTTCTGAATAAGACGGGAGCCGATATAGCTGTAATAGAAGCAGATGACAATAATATTTATGGTTTTCCGCACCAGGAAGTCGTGGACAGGCTAAATGAGCTTGGAATGGATATTTACGTAACGGGACAGGATGGGGCGGTTACAGTTTATGATAACGGTGAAAAATTTAGAATAAGCAAAATGGTGAATATTGAAAAGAATTAATTTAAAAGGATAGATTTTTATGGCTAAGCTTGATTTAAAAAATATAGGAAAATGTTATCTTCTTTACGGCGAGGACACTTTTTCAAGAAAAGCGTACGAGGATAAAATAAAGAAAAAGGTTGTGGATGAGGCGGCTGAAATGATGAATGTATCGGTTTTTAACGACGTTAAGACTACAGCCGGACAGGTGATAGAGGCGGCTGAGACACTTCCGTTTATGAGTGACAGGCGATTTATTCTTGTGAAGGACTGCGGCTTTTTTTCAGAGGGGAAAAAGTCAGAGAGTGATTTGCTGGCTGATTATATAACAAATCTTTCTGATACGGTCTGTATTGTATTTTCCGAGGAAAAGGCCGATAAAAGGCTTAAGTTGTTTAAAATGGTTGAAAAAAACGGCGTAACTGAGGCTTTAAATGGGCTGAAGGATACTGATTTGGCCTCCATGATAGAAAAAAAGTTTTCTAAAAATGGAATCAAGGCTCCAAAGGCAGTATGCGTTTATATGGTAAGAAACTGCGGAGGAGACGCCGAGCTTTTAAAGGGGGAGAGCGATAAGCTTCTTGCCTATCTTGAGGGAAAAAGCGAGGTGTCAATAGAGGATGTAGACGCGGTGTGCGCCAGAAGCTCGGAAACAAAGGTTTTTGATTTGGTTGACGCTATGATAGCTGGAAAGACGGAACGGGCCCTTGAAATATACAGGAACCTCCTTTCGCTTAACGAATCGCCGTATATGGTTCTTTCGCTTATTACAAGGCAGTTCAGAATAATTTTGAAGTGCAAAAGCCTGGCTGAAAGTGGATATTCAGGAAATGATATAGCTAAAAGGATTGGCACGGCGCCGTTTGTTGCTAACGGGGCGCTGAGACAAAGCCGCAGCTTCAGCTATGATACTCTTAAGTATGCGCTTAACAGATGCATTGAAACAGATTATATGATTAAAACAGGGAAAACAGAGCCTGTTTCTGGAGTTGAGATGATTATAGCTGCACTTTAATAGCAGTAAAGTTTTACGCTGTTTGGGCATATATTGTTAGTAAACAGGTGCCGGAGCGGTGCGTATGGACAGAATGAAGAGAAAATGTATAGGAGCTGTGCTTACGGCATTCGGCCTGGGTATGCTTATAGCCAGATTTATACCGCTTTGGGGTATAATAGCCGCAATAGTAATAGCGGCCGCCGGAATATATCTTATATTAGATAAGGACTGCTAAATGAAAGAAAGGCCATTGTTTTATAACAATGACCTTTTGTGTTCATATATGAAAGGTAGCGTGCTTTTAGATAGCGCGTGTTACTTTACCGGAACGAAGGCATCTTGTACAGATGTAGATTGATCTGATTGTTCCGTTATCGTTGATTTTAACCTTTTTTACATTGGGTTTCCATACTCTGTTGGCACGTCTTGATACCTGGCTACGATTAATACTGATTCTGTGGCCGGTACGCATACCCTTTTCACAAATTTCACACTTTGCCATTTATTACACCTCCTAGTTACAATTGCGTGACATAACAAAAGTATATTATCAGAAATGAAGCAACTTTGCAAGAAGTTTTCAAAGTTTTAATGAAATTTTTTAATTCTCTGGTTAAATATGGTTTGTTATTGGTATAAATAGCAATAAGTATATATAAAAAATATATTTTGGCGCTTGTCAAGAGCATATAGCAAAAAAATGTTTTTATTTTCTGTATAAAGGTGGTATAATATATTAGACTATACGATTTAGGAGGTAAGGAATATGTCAGCAAAACTTGAAAATCAATATGGAACAATCTCCATTGAAAATGAAGTTATAGCTAGAATTGCAGGCCTTACTGCCATTGACTGCTACGGCATCGTTGGTATGGCTGCAAAAAATGTTAAAGACGGCTTTGTTCAGCTGCTTAAACGCGAGAGCTTGACTAAGGGCATAAGAATTAACGTTAACGAAGATAAAATAAGTATAGATTTGCACATCATCGTGGAATATGGCACAAACATAACTGCCATCGCTGAAAATATTATAAGCACAGTCAAATATAAGGTAGAGACTGTCTGCGGTATTGAGGTTGAACAGGTGAATGTGTTTGTCGAAGGCGTCCGCGTCGACGGCTGATTAAGGAGGACTATCGGTGAGTGTAACAAGTATTAATGGTTTATTGCTTAAAAGAATGATTATTTCCGGAGCCAACAGCCTGAATTCCAAAAAGGAAACGGTTGACTCTCTTAATGTATTCCCTGTTCCTGACGGTGATACGGGTACGAATATGTCCCTTACGGTTCTTGCCGCTGCGAGAGAGGTTGAAAAAAGCCAGTCTCTGAGCGTGTCGGATATCGCAAAGCTTGCTGCAAACGGCTCTTTGAGAGGTGCAAGAGGAAACTCGGGTGTTATAACATCACAGCTTGTAAGAGGATTTTCAAAGGAACTTGAAGGGTTAAGCGAGGCTGATACAGTGGCGTTGGCGAAGGCAACCGCAAGGGCCGTTGAGACTGCTTATAAGGCCGTTATGAAACCCAAAGAAGGTACAATACTTACTGTGGCAAGAATAATGAGCGAGAGCGCACTTAAATACTGTCACAAAATTACGGATATAACTGAGTTTATGGAGGCTGTAATAAAGGACGGACATGCCATACTTCTTCAGACAAAGGAAATGCTTCCTGTACTTAAGCAGGCAGACGTTGTGGACGCTGGAGGCATGGGTCTTCTTTTCTTCCTTGAAGGCGCGATGAAGGTTATAGAAAGCGACGCTGATGTAAAGCTTGAGGAGGTTTCAGCAGAGGCTACTAGAAATGAATATGTGGCGCTTGCTTCAATTGACAATGAGAGTATAACATTCGGATATTGTACGGAATTTTTTATAAATGTAAAAAATGTAGGGGATTCTACAGTAAGCGGACTTAAAAACTATTTGAGCTCTATCGGTGACAGCCTTGTAGTTGTTGCTGATGACGAAATAATTAAGGTTCATGTCCATACGGATCATCCCGGTATGGCTATTGAAAAGGCTCTTTCAATCGGAAGCCTTTCGGGACTTAAAATCGATAATATGCGCGAGCAGCATACTAATAAAATTGATTTTCACTCAGATGCAAAGGCTGAACAGGCTAAGCCAATTGTATCAGCTGAAGAGCCTAAAAAAGAGCATAAGGAAACAGGATTTATATCAATCTGCTCAGGCTCTGGTCTTGCTGATATTTTCAGAAGTCTTGGCGTTGATTATATAATTGAGGGCGGACAGACTATGAACCCCAGCACAGAGGATATACTTAACGCTATAAATAAGATAGACGCAGATAATATAGTTATTATGCCTAATAATAAAAATATAATGCTTGCGGCGGAGCAGGCTAAAAACCTTACAGAGGACAAAAAAGTATTTGTAGTTCCCACAAGGTCTGTGCCTGAGGCTATATCGGCTATGCTCTGCTATAACGCTGAAGAGCCTATTGAAGATGTTATTGAGGAAATGGACGAGGCTATTAAAAATGTAACAACGGCGTCAGTAACATATGCCGTAAGGGACACAAAAATCGGCGACACAGAAATAACTAAGGGCGATATACTTGGAATGCTTAATGATGACATTGCTGTTGTGGGCAAGGACATCAGCCAGACGACTGAGGATCTTATTAAAAAAGCCGCTAATGAAGACAGTGAAATAATAAGCATTTATTACGGCAGTGACGCTACTGAGGAAATGGCAAATGAGATTGCCGAATTTGCGGGTGAACAGTTCCCCGACTGCGATATTGAAATCCATGCGGGAAACCAGCAGCTTTATTACTATATCATTTCTGTGGAATAAGAAAATTATTTATACAGGGCGTCTTTAAAAGACGCCCATTTTTTATGAGGTGAGCTATGATTTCTTTTGACAGTCCTGTCAGCGATATTAAGGGAATAGGAGCAGGCAGAGAAAAATATTTGAAAAAACTGAATATAACAACTGCGGGAGATATAGTAAACCACTATCCAAGGGACTATGAGGATAGAACAAGGACAACGCCCATTGCGGAGCTTTTACATGATGAGGTATCTGTTATAATAGCTTCGGCAAAGGAAGAACCGAAAAATTCACATTTCAGCGGAATGACTGTAACTAAGGTCAGAGTATATGACGACAGCGGAAGCATAAGCGTTGTGTGGTATAATCAGCCATATGCGAAGAATAATATCAAGGCCGGAGTTATGTACGCCTTTATTGGCAAAATGACCTTAAGCAGAAATAACCGCAGAGAAATACAGGCTCCTGAGGTTGAGAAGCTTGGAGAGGACGGTATCTGGCAGGGGCGTATTGTTCCGATATATCCTTTGTGCGCCGGACTTAGTCAAAAGGTATTCAGAAAAACAGTCGAGACAGTGCTTGGCGAGGTGGAGAGTGAGATCACTGATTTCCTTCCGTTCGGTATAAGAAGGAAGTATATGCTTTCAGGAAGAAAATTTGCTCTAAAAAATATCCATATGCCGGAAAATGAGCAGTGCTGTGAGCTTGCCAGAACACGGCTTGTGTTTGAAGAGCTTTTTATGCTTCAGACTTCTCTTTTGAGGTTAAAGGCCGATAACACGGGAGATAAAAAGGGAATACGTATGAAGAACAGCAGTATGAAGCCATTTTTTGATATACTGCCCTTCAGCTTTACCGACGCACAGAACAGAGTTTTTCGCGAAATCGCTGGAGATATGACAAGTGGAAAAATAATGAACAGGCTGGTCCAGGGCGATGTTGGAAGCGGTAAGACGGCTGTAGCGATGGCGGCTTCCTATATAGCTGTTAAAAATGGGTATCAGGCTGTAATGATGGCGCCTACCGAGGTGTTGGCAGCCCAGCATTTTGATAGCTTTACAGAGCTTTTTAAGCCTTTGGGAATAAATATAGTTCTATTAACAGGGGGGCTTAAGGCTAAGGGGAAAAGGGAGGCTCTTGAAAAAATTTCATCAGGTGAGGCGGATATTATTGTGGGTACACACGCCGTAATTCAGGATAAGGTGGAATTTAAAAATATCGGGCTAGTGATTACTGATGAACAGCATAGATTTGGCGTAAGACAGAGAAAGACGTTATCGGAAAAAGGGAATAATCCGCATGTACTAGTAATGACAGCCACGCCTATCCCCAGGACGCTGGCGCTCATACTTTACGGAGATTTGGATATTTCAATAATAGACAGCCTTCCTCCCGGACGCCAGGAAATAGATACATTTGCCGTTAATACAGGGTACAGGCAGAGAATTTATAATTTTATAGAAAAGGAAATTGCAAAGGGAAGGCAGGCCTATATAATATGCGCAATGGTTGAGGAAAACGAAAAGGTAGAGGCGGAATCTGTGCTTGAATACGCGCAGGGACTAAAAGAAACTGTTTTGGAAAAAAGGAACATTGCGGTTATTCACGGCAAAATGAAATCTGACGAGAAGGACAGCATTCTCAAGGCGTTTTCTGCGGGAGATATAGATATACTTGTTTCTACAACAGTAATAGAGGTTGGCATAAACGTACCTAACGCGACCGTTATGGCAATAGAAAACGCCGAGCGCTTCGGCCTTGCCCAGCTTCATCAGCTTAGGGGCAGGGTGGGAAGAGGAAGCGATAAGTCATACTGTATACTTATTTCAGACAATAAAAGTGAAATAACGAGAAAAAGACTAAAAACAATGACCTCAACAACAGACGGATTTAAAATTTCGGAAACTGACCTTAAGCTGAGGGGACCGGGAGAATTTTTCGGTACGCGTCAGCACGGCCTGCCAAGCTTAAAAATTGCCAACCTATACAGGGACATGGAAATACTTAAGTACGCACAGTCGGCGGCGGCCGATTTGATGAGTGAGGACCCAAATTTAGAGAATGAGGATAATTTTGACTTGAAAATTGAATTAGATAAGCTTACTTTGACGGACAATATAGGAATTTAATACGGTTTTAATGCTTAAATATGTCTTAAAGATTAAATTTTTGTTGTTTTTTATGCACAAGTTTGGTATACTCATTGTAGTTTGTTCTGGGGTGTATCCGTGCGCATTTCAGAAGAAAATGGAGGGTTTTATATGCGTGTTATTGCCGGAAGCGCCAGAAGGCTTCAGCTGAAAGCGCCGGAGGGAATGGATACCAGACCGACCGTTGACCGTGTTAAGGAGTCGCTTTTTAACATGCTTAATCCACACCTTTACGGGTGCGCTTTTTTGGATTTGTTCAGTGGTTCAGGGGCTATTGGAATAGAAGCTCTTTCAAGAGGTGCGGCAAAGGCTGTTTTTGTAGATAAGTCTGAAGCGTGTACCGGTATAATTAGGCAAAACCTGAATTTTACAAAACTTTCCGAAAATGCTGAAATTATTAAGGATGATATATTTTCAGCAATAAAAAAGCTTGGCCAAAGAGGGGAAAGGTTTGATATTATTTTTATGGACCCTCCCTATGCGGAAGGTTTTTATACGCCGGTGCTTAATGAAATAAAAAATTCCGGCATACTTACAGAGGATGGATTTATAGTGGCAGAGGCAGCCAAGGGCTATGCCTTTCCCACAGAAAAGGGATTTAGAATAATCAAAGAAAGAAAATGCGGTCCGGCCGTAATGACTTTTTTGAATTTGGAGGAAGAAAGATGTTAAAAGCAATATATCCGGGGAGCTTTGATCCTGTGACAAACGGGCATCTGGATATTATTAAGAGAGCCTCAAAAATGGTTGATTTTCTTATAGTTGGGATTTTTGGAAACCCTAATAAGAATTCTTTACTTAGCGCCGGCGAGCGCTTTGAGCTTCTAAAAGAGGTAACAGCGGATTTTGAAAATGTTGAGGTAATGGAGATTGACGGAATGCTTGGCGATTTTGCTAAAAGTGTCGGAGCGAATATCATTATCAGAGGCATAAGAGATGTCAATGACTTTGTCAACGAGTTTCAAAGAGCAACTGTCAACAGACAGCTGACAGGCGATATAGAAACAGTCTTTCTTGCGGCAAGCCCGGAAAATGTTACATTGAGCTCAAGCTGCGTAAGGGAAATATTAGCTTTCAACGGTAACTTGGACATGTTTGTGCCGGAAGCCGTTAGACTTAAACTAAAGGAAAAATCCGAAAGAGAGGGATAAGAATGGATGATACGGTATTAAAGCTTTTGGAAGAACTGGAGCAAGTAGTAGATGAAGGCCGTTCTTCGCCTTTTTCAAACAAGGTTCAGGTTGATAAAGATGAGATTTTTGAAATTATCGATGAGATAAAAATGAAGCTTCCTAACGAAATTAAGCAGTCAAAATGGGTAATTGAAGAAAGAAATAAAATTCTTGTAGATGCCCAGAAAGAGGCTGATGAAATGCTTAAAGAGGCTGAGGTACGCCTCGGTAAGCTTGTTGAGGAGCATGCGGTCACTAAGAAGGCATATGAGCAGGCCGCTGAAATCATGGACGCTACAAAGAAGAGCGCTAAAGAAATGCGTCTTGGTGCGCTTGAATACGCCGACGATGTAATGGGCGTTGCTGAACAGCGTTTAAGAGAAATGCAGGAGACAATTAATCAGGAAAACCAGAGGATAGTTGAATTTTTCAGAGAGAACATCAATGTAATCTTTGAGAACAGACAGGAACTCAAGGGCGTTAAAAAAGATTGATAAAAAAGCTTTCGGCTTAAGCCGAAGGCTTTTTTATATACAGGAAAATCATCCTTTTCTTTTTTCTCTCAGAAAAAGAAAGACGGCTATAGCCAAAAACGACGAAACAGTTAGCATTGACGGAGTTGAGACTGTTTCATTAAATACAGGCGCCAAATTTGAGGAACGGCTGAAAAACCAATCGAAAGTAAAAAATGACGTTATGTATGCTGTCCCTGCGGTAAAGGCCTTGCACACCATATATTTTTTTATGTCAAGGTCTCCGTTTTCCATTACCGCCATAGTCTGCAGATGTACGGAAAGCCCTCCCCAGCATAAAATTGCGGAAATCAGACTGTAAACGGCCTTGCGTGAGCATGGAGAGGCGGCCGTTATGCTGATGCCTCGGGTGAACTCAAATATACCGCCTACAAGGCCTTCAAGAGCGGCGTTTGTTCTTGGAAGCACATTCATTACAGCTTCCGTAACTACTGAGAAAAATATGATACAGCCACCGACCATTAAAATAGACTTAACGGCTGAGGATAAAGACGAATAGATATCAGCTCCACCGGAATTGTGAAGAGAAGCAGATGTTTTAAATCCGGACTCACAGGGGAAAATAAGATTATACACTATTCCGGTAGCCAATGCTGAAAAGATGCAAACGGTAATAAAGAAAAAAGCTGAAAATCTGTCGGACAGCATTGATGAGGCGACAGCCGAAATTATAAATACAGCGCCGGGATTGTTGCAGAAGGACAGCATATGCTCAGCGGTGTCCTTTGAAATCTTTTTCCCTGAATATAAATTTGAGACTATTTTAGCTCCCATTGGATAGCCAGAAAGTATGCTGACGGCAAAAACAGGCATAAGCCCGGAAGGGACGCCAAAAAGCCGCATGGTTATTTTGTTTGTAAAGCTGTTTTTAGAGCCTGCGCTGAAAGACAGCCATGAGGAAATAACCATAAAGGGAAAAAGGGAGGGTACTACGGTATTAAGCCACAGATTAAGCCCGCTGAGTGCGGCGGCAGTCATTTTATCGCTGTATAGGACAATACTGGCTGTAAGAAAAAGCGTAAATAAGATTTTGAACAATTTTTTCATAAAAAATCCCCCGGCGGTTTATAAGTAATTAATATGACCGCAGAGGGACAAAGATGTTTTTTAAAATTATAAGTTTTCGACTATAACCGGCATTGTATAATCCAGAGCAAGCTTTTTGGCAGATGGGGTAGGCAACCCAAGACAATATACGTTTGTAGCTTTTTTCTCAAGCTCAAGCAAAGACCGCTGTACGTCTGACAGGCTCCTCTCGTCTTTATTGACATTCATAATGACAGGAACTGACGAACTTCTGCACAGTGAGCTTACAAGAGTTTCAGCCGATTTTCTGAAACCGAGAACTCTGATATACGGTTCAAATTCAGACGGTGAGAATTTCTGCTCATATTCCTTCGTTATACCAAGCAGCATATGGCACATGATACGCATAAGCCTTGTATGTGTGTAGCGCTTTGTTTTAAGCTCAGCGCATATATCTGATATTTTATAGGAATTACCGACGGTTTTAAGAATTCTGTTCTCAAGCCCCTCTGATATTCCGCTTATTTCTTTTATATCGTCTGCGGACATTGTTCTCAGTAAATAAGCCATTGCGTCGGAGAAGTTATCCATGTAAACAGGAGCTGCTTTTTCATAAATATCAAAGCATTCAGGAGGTACGGTTTGATTAAGCAGATGTGTTTTGCCCTTGTATATTACTCTCCTTACTGCTGATGCAGAGGCAATTGCCCCATTTACCGTGTTTGAATTGTATTCAGAGCCGGTGCGCTTAGTTATCACGGGTTTTATGCTTGATGAGAACATTTTTAAGGCCTTTAGATACTCAACAGCAAGAATATTGTTGGATGTGCTTAAAATTTCAGGACTTTTTCCTGTTTCGGCACTGTAGGCAGCAGCTCTTGCCGAAGGAAACGACACACCCTTAGAAAGCTCGGATTTTAATATTTCGGTAAAATTATCAGTTGGATTTACAAGCAGCTCGGCCGCTGCGGTTAATGCCGACAGGTCATTTGTCTCAGCTCCAAAGGCTATATTGTCTGCTATTCCTGATGAGGCTATTATTTTTACTGCGCCTCTCGCAAAATTTTCGGCAGAGGCGGTGGAATAGATGACAGGAAGCTCAATAACCATATCTGCGCCACCCCTGAGCGTAGCTCTGGTTCTGGTCCATTTATCATATATTGCGCATTCACCCCGCTGTACAAACGA
>URCD01000056.1 GCA_900546215.1 uncultured Eubacteriales bacterium
AGGACATTTATCAGGGCTTATATCAACCTCTTTAAAGGAACGCATATCTAATATAGTCTTAATGCCAGACTTATGCATAGTCGCCCATTCGTCATCAGTTGTGCCTTCAAACTTGTCGCTTCTATAAAGCTTATTCCAACGGACTATCTTATCGTTCTCAGCATATACTCCGCCCATGTCCCGGAAATTGATTGCCCTATTAAATCTATATCTCTTAATCTGCATTTTTTCTATACCTCGTTAACAATGATTAATATAAGTATATCATAAAATTCAGATGAATAACACACCCTTTACAGGGCAGTTCCCTTTTTAGGAACAAACAGGTTATCCATTGGTACTCCCTCTAGTTTAAGAAGTTCTATTTTTTTATCAATTCCTCCGGCATATCCCGTCAAGCTGCCGTTTGTTCCCACTACACGATGGCACGGTATTATAATACTGATTGGGTTATGTCCTACGGCACCGCCGACAGCCTGTGCAGAAACCCGCCTGCCGTCAGATGATTTTTCCAATTGTTTAGCAATTTCTCCATAAGTAATTACCTCGCCGTATGGAATTTTTAAAAGAATATTCCATACCTTATGTCTAAAATCACTCCCTTTTGGTGCGAGCGGAAGATCAAGCTCCGGATTCTCACCTTTAAAATACTTGTTCAGCCAATTTTCAGCAAGCTGAAATACAGGAAGCTTTTCCCCAAAAATCGGATCTTCAAGAGTTGATGCATAGTATTTCTGCCCCTCCAGCCACAATCCAGTAATATTTTCACCATCACTTGCTAAAGTTACAGGGCCTAAAGGCGAATTATATTCCATTATATATTGTTTCATATCCTTGGCATCTCCCATTCCCACATAGTATTTTTATCAATTCCGCTATTTATTTTCAGTATATCATGTACAGGCATATTTCGACAGCAATTTTCACACATTTTTAAGAAAAATAAAAGAGGAAAATCCATAAGGATTTTCCTCTTAAAAATTATTTTCCGTCTATAGTCGATATTCCGATCGTCATTTCTTCAAGCACCTCAAGGAGCATTCTGACTGTATCCAGCGATGTAAACATTGTAGCATTATTCTCTACAGCACATCTTCTAATTATATAGCCATCCTCATAATGCTTTCCGGAAAGAATTGCTCTGGTATTAATGACATAGTTTATTTTTCCGCTTCTTATGTCCCTGAGGATATCGTCATTTCCCTCACAGATTTTACCATAAACCCTTGTCCTGATTCCTCTTTCCTTAAGATACTCGGCAGTCATTTCAGTAGCAACTATATTAAAGCCGAGATTATAAAATCTTTTAACAAGCGGGAATGTCTCGTCCTTGTCCTCGTCTGCGACTGTTACAAGCACGGTACCGTGGTCTGTAAGAGCTATTCCTGATGCCTGAAGCGCTTTATACATTGCTCTCGTGAGTTTTTTGTCGTATCCTATTGCCTCTCCAGTCGACTTCATTTCAGGTGAGAGATAAGCGTCAAGTCCGCTTATCTTTGAAAATGAGAAGGCAGGAGCCTTAACATACCATGTATCCTTTTCCTTTGCATATGTCTCCGCAAAGCCCTGTTCCTTTAGGCTTACTCCTAATATTACGAGAGTCGCAATGTCAGCCAAGAAATAGCCTGTAGCCTTTGAAAGGAACGGAACTGTCCTTGATGAACGTGGATTTACTTCAATTACAAACACGTCCTCGTTTTTGTCAACAATAAACTGTATATTATAAAGTCCAACAATTCCTATCCCAAGTCCAAGCTTCTTTGTATATTCAATAATTTTGTCCTTAGCCTTCTGTGATACGCTGAATGTAGGATAAACACTTATACTGTCACCGGAATGGATACCTGTTCTTTCAACAAGTTCCATAATACCCGGAATAAATACGTCTGTTCCGTCACAAATTGCGTCGACCTCAAGCTCTTTTCCTACAATATATTTATCAACAAGCACAGGCTGATCCTCGTTTACCTCAACAGCCGTCTTAAGGTATTCCCTCAAGTCCGCCTCCTTGGAAACAATCTGCATTGCTCGTCCTCCAAGAACATAGCTTGGACGAACAAGTACAGGGTAACCTATTTCCTCGGCAGCTTTAAATCCAGCCTCAAGACTGGTTACTGCAACTCCCTTTGGCTGAGGGATATTAAGCTCTGTCATTACCTTCTCAAACGAATCCCTGTTTTCAGCTCTTTCAATTGCCTCACTGTCAGTTCCGATTATCTTTACCCCTCTTGCCATAAGAGGCTCCGCAAGATTTATGGCTGTCTGTCCTCCAAGGCTGGCAATAACCCCCATTGGCTTCTCAAGCTCAACAACGTTCATAACATCTTCAGGTGTAAGCGGCTCAAAGTAAAGCTTGTCACTGGTGGTATAATCGGTTGATACAGTTTCAGGGTTGTTATTAATAATTATAGCTTCATATCCATTATCCTTAATTGTTTTAACAGCGTGAACCGTTGAGTAGTCAAATTCCACACCCTGTCCAATACGTATGGGTCCTGAACCTAAAACTACTATTTTCTTCTTTTCACTTACAACTGACTCATTCTCATCCTCATATGTAGAGTAGAAGTAAGGAATATAACTGTCAAACTCAGACGCACATGTGTCAATCATTTTATATACGGGGAACATTTTGTTTGCTTTTCTGATATTATAAACCTCAGTATCGCTCATATTCCAGAGAATGCCAATATATTTATCGGAAAATCCCATTTTCTTGGCTTTATAAAGTATATCCACATCGCCTTTATTGTCTGCTACACAATTTTCAAAGTCCACAATGTTTTTAATTTTCTCAAGGAACAGCATATCTATCTGTGTTGCATTGCAGATCATGCCCGGGTCAATTCCATCCCTCATAAGCTTCGCTATAGCATAAATTCTGTCATCAGTACCAATAGTTATATATTTCAAAAGCTCTTCTTTTGTCATATCGTCAAACTTTTGCATATAAAGATGGCACACACCTATTTCAAGTGAACGTACAGCCTTTAATAAGCTTTCTTCAATTGTTCTTCCAATGCTCATTACCTCTCCAGTTGCCTTCATCTGTGTGCTCAGCTTATTTGAAGCTGTAGCAAACTTATCGAATGGGAAACGGGGCATTTTTGTAACCACATAATCAAGAGCAGGCTCAAAGCTTGCCGGTGTATTTGCAATCTGAATTTCGTCCAAATGCATTCCCACAGCAATTTTTGCCGAAACCCTGGCTATAGGGTATCCGCTGGCCTTTGACGCAAGAGCTGACGAACGGGATACACGCGGGTTAACCTCTATCAAATAATATTTAAACGACTCAGGGTCAAGTGCAAACTGTACATTACATCCACCCTCAATCTTAAGCGCCCTTATTATTTTAAGCGCGCTGTCCCTAAGTAGATGGTATTCTTTATTTGTAAGAGTCTGGCTGGGGGCAACAACGATTGAGTCGCCTGTATGGATTCCAACCGGATCAATATTTTCCATATTGCATATTGTAATAGCCGTATCGTTGGCGTCGCGCATTACTTCATATTCAATCTCTTTATATCCTTTTATGCTCTTTTCTACAAGCACCTGGTGTACTGGGGAAAGCTGAAGAGCATTTTTCATTATCGTTTTGAATTCCTCTTCATCATCAGCAAAGCCTCCGCCTGTGCCTCCAAGTGTAAACGCAGGTCGAAGTACTACGGGATAGCCTATTTTTTCCGCCACCTCAAGTCCATGCTCAATTGATGTAGCAATTTCAGACTGGAGCACTGGTTCGCCAAGCGATATGCACAGCTCCTTAAAAAGCTCTCTGTCCTCCGCCTTTTCTATGCTTTCCCTACTTGTGCCAAGCATTTCAACTCCGCATTCCTCAAGTACGCCATTTTTTGAAAGCTCCATAGCAAGGTTAAGTCCCGTCTGTCCTCCTATACCGGGTACAATAGCGTGGGGACGTTCCATTCTTATTATTTTGGCAAGATATTCGGGAGTAAGAGGCTCCATATACACCTTGTCCGCTATAGTTGTATCAGTCATTATAGTTGCAGGGTTTGAGTTAGCTAATATTACCTCATATCCCTCTTCCTTAAGAGCGAGGCAAGCCTGTGTTCCCGCATAGTCAAACTCCGCAGCCTGACCGATTACAATTGGGCCAGAGCCTATAACAAGTATTTTGCTAATATCAGTTCTCTTAGGCATTTTCCTTACTCTCCTTCATTATATTTATAAATTTATCAAAAAGATAGGCGCTGTCCTGAGGCCCGGGAGCGCTTTCAGGGTGATACTGTACACTGAATACCTTGTCCTTTTTACATTCTACTCCTTCAACGGTGTTATCAAGCAGATTTATATGAGTTGCTGTTAAATCCGTATTTTTTATTGATTCAAGGTCGACAGCATAGCTGTGATTCTGACTTGTTATTTCAATTTTCCCTGTCTCAAGGTTCTTAACCGGGTGGTTTCCTCCCCTGTGGCCGAACTTAAGCTTATATGTTTTCGCGCCGTAAGCAAGGCTTATAAGCTGGTGTCCAAGACAGATGCCAAATATAGGATATTTCCCTCTTAGATTTTTAACAAGCTCCGCTACTGCCATTACATCCTCAGGGTCTCCAGGTCCGTTTGAAATAAATATTCCATCGGGATTATGCATTTCGATATCCTCTATGGTTGCGTTATATGGAACAACGGTAACATCACAGCCTCTGGCATTAAGACTTCTTACTATATTAAGCTTTATTCCGCAGTCAATAGCAACCACATTGAACTTATGGTTTGACGTTCTTGAATACCATCTTTTTTTGCAGCTTACCTTTGAAACAGCATCCTTTGGCATAACTGTCTCACTTATTATTTTTAAGGCTTCCTCCTTAGGTGTTGACGCATCGGTTATATAAACCCTTCTGCTTCCTAAATCCCTAATGCTTCTTCCGATTTTCCTAGTGTCAACACCCCAGATGCCGGGTATTTTATTTTCCTCAAGTATCTCGGAAAGTGTTTTTGTATAGCGGAAGTTACTTGGAAGGTCATTATATTCCCTTACAACAAGGCCGCCTATTGTAGGTACCTTTGTTTCAAAATCCTCATCGGTTATACCATAGTTTCCGATAAGAGGGTAAGTCATTACAACCATCTGATAGGTATAAGACGGGTCTGATACAATTTCCTGATAGCCAACCATTGACGTGTTAAAAACAATTTCGCACACCCTGTCAGTATGGTAGCCGAAACCGTAGCCATAATATTCGCTTCCGTCTTCAAGGACTATTTTTCTGTTAAAATCGTTTTTCATAAGCCTAATCCTTTCTATAATAAAAAAACCGGCAAACACAATAGATTAATACTACTGCACTACCGGAGAAGAAAATTGATTTGTATTAGTAGAAATGAAAAATGGAAATAAAAAGTCAGTGTTTTCAGCTGAATGATATACATTTGTAAAACCTGTATTTTTCATTATTAGCACCTCCTGAATTTTTATACCGTCTGACATTTTAACATTTGTTTAACTCCTTTGTCAACAATGGTTTGCTATATTGGAAATAAAAAGCATTGTATATAAAAGGAATTATATTATTCGTCATAATTTGAGCATTTTTTATATCGAACATAATATTAACAGCATAAAATATATAAGTTCTTCTCTAATAACCGCTTCATAATTATGGACAAAGGCAGTTTAGATTGATACAATGTAATTAAAAAAGTAGTTAAATGTTTCTTTAATTTAAAGGAGTGATAATAATGGGATTTTTAGATGATATGGCAAAAAAAGTAGGTTCAGTTGCAACTGAGGCAGGCTCCAAGGCCAAGGACGTAGCAGGTATTGCTAAGCTTTCAGCTGAAATAGGCTCCAAGGAAAGAGAAATAGAGAAAATATATACAGAAATCGGAAAAGTAGCATATGAGTATTTCAAAGACGATATGCCCGAAGATATAAAGGCAAGGATTGAAAAAATTGATACAATTAAAGAAGAAATTGAGGGACTTAACAGCCAGATAGCTGAAATTAAAAACAGCTGAGCCTGAATTCGAAAGTAGCGTGATGCTTTGATGCCAAAACCTTTTAGCCACCATAATGAATTTGATAAAAATAAGCTCCTGTGCACAGTAAATTCTCTGGAGCAGTTTGGTTTGATAAAAAACAGACTAGACTCAAAAAATATTAAATATTTAGAAAAATCACATGGAAATCAAAGAATGATGATGTTCATTTATCAAATTTTTTTCCATAGCCGTGCTAATTATGGCCTGAACGGCGAGCATGATATGAAATATTCAATATTCGTAGACGAAGCGGTTTATGACCAAGCTAAAATTATTATTATTGACTTGTTATAAATTTTCGCATGAGTATTTAAAAACAGGCATATTATAAAAAGCAGAGATTAAAACCTCTGCTTTTTAACAGATACAGCATAATAAATCCGACTTTAATATTCATCACAAATGAAGCACTTGCATTTCGGATACTTTTTGTCCAAATATTCAGCGGCTTCCCTGTTATTTATAACAGCATGCCCTTCACCTTCCAGCTCAGCCAAGCTTTTATATCCTTCTGCAAACTGCATAAAATATCCGGCGTTGATTTCTATATCAGCCTCTGCATCGACGGGCATACCGTCCATTCGGAAGGTTCCGTTATTATTGTCACAGACATGGTCGTCCAGTTTAACTACTGTATTTTCGTTAAAAACCATTCTCATAAGCTTAGGCAAGTCTACTGCCGCGGCAACTCCATGAGGAATAATTTGCTCCTGACAACCGGCAAGAACTATTTTACTGTCAGGCGGAAGCTTAATTTTTATCGGCTTATTATCGGCTATAAATGCCAATGCATTGGCCAAATTTGCCGCCGTATCTTCATCATCATAAACCACTTCTACAGCCTTAAGCTCGTCAACGCCGTTGAAATACATCGCGTATCCCTTAACCTCTCCGCACTTTTCAGCAATTATAAATTCTCCGCCGTCAGAAACAAGATCCAAGGTTTTGAGCCTAAAGTCAAATAAGGATCGTGCCAACGTTCCCGAATACTTCTCCGAAAACCTCATATATACGGGATACAGCTTACCTGATTCTGACATTCGTCCAAAGTTTATTCCTGATGGCATAATTTTCGGCTTATCCGCCGTTCCTGTAATAAACCTTGTTTCAGTAGCAGTGTAATTTGCCTGACGGAAATAATTATCATGCACTACAGGCGTATGAGGAGCAGCTGTAATTCCGCTATTGGCTAAATTATTTATAAGTATTTTAAATGCTGAGGACATATATCCCCTGCCCCTATAATCCGGGTCAGTCGAAAATCCAGCCAGCATTGCCGCCGGCACAATTACTCCTCTTATGTACATATTAACAGGAAATGAGTACATAGCATTTACCAAGTTTTCATCTTCAATTGTGCAGACAGCGTATTCAGGATAAAATCTTTTCTCAAAATAAAAATCTAAAAAACCGTCTGAGTCCCCAAAGCACCTCTGCCACAGCGCCCTAAGATATGGCTTATCCTCCATTGTACAAATTCTCTGAACTGCCATATAATCACACCCCTCTTACAAGAATTATGCCATGCCGTATTTATTTTTAAGCTCAGCAAGCATTTCTTTGTATTTATCGTTTATAAGGTCTGTTTTCCCCTTACTTCCGGCTGCCAATCCCCTAGTAGGCGCCTTCTTATTAAGTTCATCATGTATTTCATCATCCCACTTTTTCATAAGAGCATCAAACTCCTTTGTATATTCGGGATTCCAAGCCATATTTAATCTTCCTTTCAGTTAAATATTCGTCATATTATTTTACCATAAAACACGTCCTAAGGCAAACAATGATTAAATTAAGATTTGATAAGTTAATTCTTGACTTTATCTGCTTGTAACCTTAGAATTTTAAATAAAACAGAAAGGAGAATTTCCATGATAAATGTATTAGTAATGTCTCCCTGCGACGAACACGATAAAAAAATCCTTGAGACCGCCGGAAGTGGCATTTCCTTCACATACTCAAGCAAAACCAGCAGCTCTTTAAAAGAAGAGATAGCTAAGTCTGAAATTATCGTAGGCGAGCCTGAAATAGAAATGATAAAAGAAGCCCCAAATTTAAAGTTAATACAGATGACAATGGCCGGTACAGACCAGTATACCAGAACTGATGGTTTTCCTTCTTATATAACGCTCTGCAATGCTTCAGGTGCGTTTGGACAGGTTATTTCTCAATACGTTATCGGCGGTATACTTAATATATGCCATAAGTTTTATAAATACAGGGATTTTCAAAAAGACGGTATTTGGGAGGACGCTGGTTCAGAAATTAATCTTCTTGGTAAACGAGTTCTTATAATAGGGGCAGGCAATATCGGAGTCTCTGTAGCCGAAAAGCTTTCAGTATTTGGAACCGAAATCGTAGGAATACGCCGTAACATATCTGAAATACCAAGATATTTCAGTGAAATGCATACCTTGGACGAGCTAGACATCCAGCTTCCTCTGGCTGATATTGTTGTAGCATGTATTCCAAACTCCGATTTCACTTATCATCTTTTTGATAAAAAGAAGCTTATGCTTATGAAAAAGGATGCTGTTTTAGTAAATGTAGGACGCGGCTCCTTTATTGTACAGGACGACCTTATTGAGGTTCTCAAGGCAGGCCATCTGAGCGGAGCTGTACTTGACGTAACTGAACCTGAACCGCTGCCGAAGGATAATCCCCTTTGGTATATTGACAATGTGGTTATTACTCCGCATATATCTGGAAACAGTTTTGGTCATTCAAGAGAAATAACTGATACAATATATCGTATAACCGCACAAAACATCAGAAACTATGCAGAGGGAAAAGCACTGAAAAATGTCATTGATTTTTCAAAGTTCAAAAAGTAAAAAATAAAGGGTATCTCATTAAGAGATACCCTTTTCATTTGTTTGTCTGTCATTAAGGGAATGATTACATCATTCCACCCATTCCACCGTTCATTCCTGCTGCAGGCATAGGATCTTTACTTGGAAGTTCAGCAACTACTGCCTCAGTTGTAAGGAATGTTGAAGCCACTGATGTTGCATTCTGAAGTGCGCTTCTTGTAACCTTTGTAGGGTCAATGATACCTGCATCAACCATATCAACATATTTTTCGTTGAGGGCATCGAAGCCGATACCGTCTTCCATTTCCTTAACCTTACTTACTATAACGGAGCCTTCAAGCCCTGCATTAATTGCTATCTGGCGCATAGGAGCCTCAAGTGCCTTAAGAACGATTTCAGCACCTGTTTTTTCATCACCAGTGAGGTCGCTGAGCATACCTTTAATCTTTTCTACTGTATGAATATAAGGTGTACCACCGCCTGCGATGATACCCTCTTCAACAGCAGCTCTTGTTGCAGCAAGGGCGTCTTCCATACGGAGCTTCTTCTCCTTCATTTCAGTCTCAGTAGCTGCACCAACCTTAATTACTGCAACTCCGCCTGAAAGCTTAGCAAGTCTTTCCTGAAGTTTTTCTCTGTCAAAGTCGCTTGTTGTATTTTCAAGGGCAAGCTTAATCTGTGCTATACGGCCCTCAATATCTTCCTTATTTCCTGCACCGTCTGTAATTATTGTAAGTTCTTTCTCTACTCTTACTGTTCTTGCACGTCCGAGCATATCAAGTGTAGCGTCCTTAAGGTCAATACCAACTTCCTCAGAAATTACTGTACCGCCTGTAAGAGCAGCAATGTCTCCAAGCATCTGTTTTCTTCTGTCGCCGTATCCTGGAGCCTTAACAGCTACGCATGTAAATGTTCCTCTTAACTTATTTACAACAAGTGTAGCAAGGGCTTCACTTTCAACATCCTCAGCAATGATAAGGAGTTTGCCTCCTGTCTGAACAAGCTGCTCAAGTATAGGGAGAATTTCCTGAATATTGCTGATCTTTTTATCTGTAATAAGGATATAAGGGTCATCAAGAACAGCTACCATCTTTTCCATATCTGTTGACATGTAAGCTGAGAGATATCCTTTATCAAACTGCATACCTTCAACCATCTCAAGCTCAGTATTCATTGTCTTAGATTCTTCAACTGTAATTACGCCGTTGTTTGTAACCTTTTCCATAGCGTCAGCAATCATTTCTCCTACTTCATCATCGCCTGATGAAATAGCGGCAATTCTAGCTATATGGTTCTTTGTGGAAACAACCTGGCTCATTCCTTTAATGCAGTCAACAGCCTTGTCTGTCGCTTTTTTCATTCCCTTACGGAGAATTATTGAGTTTGCTCCGGCAGCTATGTTTTTAAGGCCTTCCTGAATCATAGCCTGTGCAAGAACTGTAGCTGTTGTTGTACCGTCTCCTGCAACATCATTTGTCTGTGTTGCTGCTTCTGATACGATGTGCGCGCCCATATTTTCATAAGGGTCTTCAAATTCTATATCCTTAGCAATTGTTACACCATCATTTGTAATAAGCGGTGAACCATATTTTCTGTCAAGAACCACATTACGTCCTTTAGGTCCAAGTGTTACCTTTACTGTATCTGCAAGTTTGTTAACGCCAGCCTCAAGTCCTTTTCTGGCGTCATTTCCGTATTTTACTTCTTTAGCCATAATTACATTACCTCCAACGCTTTATTTTAATCAGCCTTCAACAACAGCGAGAATATCGCCCTGTTTAACTACAAGTAATTTTTCTCCGTCACATTCAACCTCTGTGCCGCAGTACTTTGAATAGATAATTTTATCTCCAGGTTTTACAACCATTTCAACCTTATTTCCATCAACCATTCCTCCGGGTCCTACAGCAACAACTTCTGCCATCTGAGGTTTTTCTTTTGACTGTGATGGTAAAACGATACCTGATTTTGTTTTTTCCTCTGCTTCCATCTGTTTAATTACAACCTTATCTCCAAGTGGTACAAGTTTCATAGTTTATTTCCTCCTTATACAATTCTTAGTTATTGTTAGCACTCAACATGTACGAGTGCTAATCATTAGCTATATATTACTTATTGAGTAAGATATATGCAAACAATGATACAACCCGATTTTAGTTATTTCAGCCCTATTAATCAAAATATTATACCTTATACTGAATTTATCTCTTGTTTTTTCACTTTTTCTGATTTTCTCCACAGCCGTTGTGATTTGGGCAGCCAGCACAGCCCCCAATACATCCTGAAGAATTGTTAGTATTCTTTACTTTTCTGCTGTGAACCCATCCTAATAAAATTGCTACAATTATAAGGCCAGCTATTACATAAGCCATTATGTTTCCTCCCGCCTAAAGGCCGTTTACATGAAATAATATCCTTTTTCAGCTTAATTAATTCCAAAATTATCATTTAATTTTCTGAAATCATCTGTAATTACATCCGCTCTGTCAAGGCATTGTTTGCCGCTTGTAGGATTTATATAGCCTACAGCCATCATTTCCGCAGATTTGGCAGCTATAACGCCGTTTTCAGAATCCTCTATTACCAGGCATTCGTCCGGCATTACTCCTAATTTTTCAGCCGCTAAAAGAAATACGTCAGGCGCCGGCTTTCCTCTTTTCACATCAACACCGGAGGTTATACAGTCAAAGTACTTAGCTATATCCAGTTTTTCAAGTACCATGTTAATGAGTTCATAACCAGATGATGACGCCACAGCCGTCTTAAGTCCTTTAGACTTTATAGAACGAAGAAGTTCAGGAATTCCATTAACCGGCTTAATATCTTCATTTTCTATAATATCAAGTATCATTTTTTCTCTGACATCTGCCATTTCCTCAGCAGAAGCCTGAATGTGAAACATATTTTTAAGTGTATTCATCCTGTCAAGTGTTACAGTTCCGGCAAAAGACTCATAAAATTTCTCATCTTTATAAACCCCGTATTTAATCATAGTGTCTCTGTCAGCCTTAAAATGATAAGGCTGACTATCCACGAGCACACCATCCATATCAAAAATAACAGCTCTCATTTAAAGTCTCCTTAAAGTAAAAAAGTCCATTTGCAGGACTTTTATATTATAGTTCCTCCACAGAGCACAAAATCTCCGTCATAAACAACAAGGGACTGACCGGGAGTTATCGCTCTCTGGGGTTCATCAAATACACATTTCAAAAACCCATTTTCCATAAAAGCAGTACAGGGCGCCTTTTTATGACTATAGCGTATTTTAGCTTCAGACCTTACAGGACTGTCCAGTCCAGCAACAGACATAAAATTAACATTTCCGGCAACAGCCTCTTTATAGAATAAATCCTCATTATCACATAGTACTACCTGATTTTTGTCCGGATCAATATGGTGAACATATATATGCCTTCCAAGCGCAAGGCCAAGGCCCTTTCTCTGACCTACAGTGTAATGAATAATTCCTCTGTGCTTTCCGAGAATATTTCCTTCCATATCAACAAAATCACCTTCAGGAAATTTTGTGCCGTCATATTCCTTTATAAACTCAGCATAATCACCATCAGGCACGAAGCATATGTCCTGGCTGTCAGGCTTTGACGATATTTCTAGGTCTATACTTTTGGCTATCTCCCTCACCACCTCCTTTGTGTAGTTTCCTATAGGCATAAGTGTAGACGCAAGCTGTTCCTGTGTGAGGTTATAAAGGGCATATGTTTGATCCTTTTCGGAGGTTACCGATGCACAAATAGATAATCTGCCTGTTTTAGGATACTCTTGAATTCTTGCATAATGTCCCGTCGCAATATAGTCCGCGCCAATTTGTTTTGCACGTGACAAAAGCGCCTCCCACTTCACGTATCTGTTACATGCGATACAGGGGTTAGGCGTTCTGCCTTTTTTATATTCATTTACAAAATACTTTATAACACTGTTTTCGAAATCCCTGCGAAAATTCATCACATAATGCGGTATGCCTATGCTGTTGGCTACACGCCTTGCATCGTCAACAGCGGAAAGTCCGCAGCAGCCGCCGTTATCAGATACTTCCTGCCAGCTTTCTTCCTGCCATATCTGCATTGTAACACCGATAACGTCGTATCCTTCTTCCTTCAGCAGGTATGCCGCGACGGAGCTGTCAACTCCGCCCGACATTCCTACAACAACTTTTCCCTTATTCATTCTTCAGGTATCTCATGGAGCTCGCCTATATCATCTACAGGAGCCTTAAGTCCTTCAATAACGATATGGTTTTTCTCCGCATAGTCCCATAACGCAGCGTGAAGCGCTTCCTCAGCAAGACAGGAACAGTGAACCTTAACAGGCGGAAGCCCATCAAGCGCCTCCATAACCGCCTTATTCGTAACCTCAAGAGCTTCCTGAATTGTTTTGCCCTTTACAAGCTCTGTGGCCATACTGCTTGTTGCAACTGCGGCTCCGCAGCCAAATGTTTTAAATTTGGCGTCCTGAATAATTCCATCTTCTATTTTAAGATAAACCTTCATAATATCTCCGCATTTGGCGTTACCAACAGTACCTACACCACTTGCGTCGTCTATTTCCCCTACATTCCTGGGATTCATGAAATGGTCCATTACTTTTTCGCTGTATTCCATAATAATTACCTCCGTTTATTTCTGATTCTTTATCTTTTCGTAAAGAGGAGACATATCTCTGAGCCTCTGTACTATTGGAGGGAGCACCTCAAGGAGCTTATCAACCTCTTCCTCAGTATTCTGGTGTCCTAATGTAATTCTTAACGAGCCATGAGCCTTTTCGTGAGGCAGCCCGATTGCAAGAAGCACATGGGATGGATCAAGCGAGCCAGAAGTACAGGCAGAGCCGCTGGAAGCGCATATACCATGTGAATCAAGCAGCAGAAGCATTGATTCACCCTCTATAAACTCAAACGATATATTAACGTTTCCCGGAAGTCTGTCCGTAGGATGGCCGTTAAGTCTTGCATAATCAACATTTTCCAATATATTATTTATAACCTTGTCTCTTAAATAAGTAAGCTTTTTTGTAGTTTCTTCCATTTCAGCTACTGCCATTTCAATAGCCTTTCCAAGAGCGACTATTCCAATTAAATTCTCTGTTCCCGCTCTTTTGCCTCTTTCCTGTCCTCCGCCGTGAATAAGATTTTTAATTTTGCAGCCCTTTCTAATGTAGAGTGCTCCTATTCCCTTCGGCGCGCCAAGCTTATGTCCTGAAAGTGAAAGAAAATCAATGTTCATATCCTGAACGTCTATTTTTACATGACCAACTGCCTGGACAGCGTCTGTGTGAAAATAAATTCCTTTTTCTCTGCAAACTGCTCCGATTTCCTTAATTGGCTCAATCGTTCCGATTTCATTATTAGCAAACATAACGCTTACAAGTATTGTTGTCGGTCTGATTGCCTTTAAAAGGTCGTCTACGCTCACCTTGCCGTATTCGTCTACAGGAAGATATGTTACCTCAAATCCATTCTCCTCTAAGAACTCACATGTATGAAGTATAGCATGATGCTCGATGCATGTAGTTATTATGTGGTTTCCCTTGTCTTTCAGGGCAGCCGCAACTCCCTTAAGAACCCAGTTGTCGCTTTCAGACCCGCATCCTGTAAAAAATATTTCTTCAGTCCTTGCATTTAATGCTTTAGCAACCTGCTCTCTTGCTTTATCTATAGCCTTTTTGCTTTCCCTTGCTATGCCATAAACACTGGATGCATTTCCGAAGTAAGTTTCAATATATGGCTTCATCTCCTCATAGACCTCAGGCCTAATAGGTGTTGTAGCCGCGTTATCAAAGTAAATTATTTCTTTCATAAAACTGACTCCTTTTATATAATTTTTAATTAGTCTGCCTTTTTTAATGGAGCGTTATCCATAAATCCTACTATTTTAGTTGGATATACATAATATATCACTGCCTTGTCTGTATGTCAATACTAATCCCTATTAATTTAGTATAAAATACATTCGTCGATATTCGTCACAATTCGATTTTATTTTTGTTATTTTTATGATATACTTATTTAAATAAGGAGGCGTT
>URCD01000057.1 GCA_900546215.1 uncultured Eubacteriales bacterium
TTTGTGAGTTTTCTGTGAATTTGATTAAAAAGTCCTTGACAATTTGTCTCTGGCTTTGAGAAGCCATACTTTGTAATCATTTCATATGTCCTTTCCTCATGCCAAGGCTCCATTGAGTCATGTTTGCAATCCCGGTTCTGTCCGCTCATCCTCTCGCCTGACGACTGATATGAATCAAAGTTCTCAACCGTGAATATAGTAAACCTGTTGGTGCTCCTGGTTGTAATTTCACCCGTTTTTTTCAAATTGTTCACAGCGCGCCTTACCTGGCTGTATTTCAGTGACGTCTCCTCGGCGAGCTTTTTTACAGATGATATAAATGAACCCCTGGTTATTGTCACACCCTCTATCCTTGTATCCCTCCAGTAAGCCTTCAAAACCATATGTATAAAAACAACCTTTGTATTCGTGCTTTTGTACCATTCCCAGTCAAGAATTTTTCTGTAAACTTTTATATGTCCTGATGTCAAAGCCCTTGATCCTCCCACTCCTTGACATTTTTATTAATTATTTTCCTTATGCCGGCCCCGACCGCTTGAAATTTTTGTCCCGCGTGTTTTTATCCTGTGGTTTTCCCGCCTCATGTCAAATGCGTCATATGCAAAGCACAAAATTAAATACCAAAAAATAACCATTCCCAGAGCCGGATCGTTATTTATACAGTAAACCGAACCGATGACTATAAGCATAACCAGTCCAAATTTTTCCGCCACTGCTTCGCCTCCTTAACATTTTGTTGGCTTTCAGCCAACTCACTGTGCAAAAAAAATTCTCTCCTTATCTTTAAGTGACGTTATCTCAAGCAGTTTGCAAAGCGTTTGTATCTCTTTTGCATTAAAATGGCTGGAATTATTGATTTTCAGCGTAAGGCCATAAGGAGAAAGGCCCATTTTATCAGCTATCCATCTCTTTTTCAGTCCTGATTTCAAAATAATTTCATTTAAAAGTTTTGTATTGGTCATTTTAACTCCTCCTCTTTTGTTTCCTTTTTGTCTACAAGCTAAGTATAAGCTATTGTAGACTATTTGTCAACCGCAATTTTAAATACTTTAAATAATTTTAGTATATTACAGGCTTGATATACCCGGAGGTTTATTTTATCCTTACACTTGACATCTTTGATAAGCGGGGTTATAAGTAAACAAAAGACTTATCCTACTGCAAATATAAGGGGTGGCTAAAATGACTAAAAAGAATACTTTGGAGGGCTTTGTACTCAATTCGGAAAAAACAAAGCAAATTTACGAAAAGAACTCCTTTACCAAAATTTCGGACATTGTATACGATATTTTAGAGGACGGTATATTGTCATCGGCAATTGCGCCTGGTACAAAGCTTAACGCCTCAAAAATTGCCGAGCAGCTAAGTATCAGCAACACTCCTGTCAGCAAGGCAATACAGCGCCTTAAGGATAACGGCCTTGTTACTGAGGCATACGGAGGCAATGGAAAATACAGAAACTTCAGTGTTTTTGATATAAGCAACAATTCAATTAACGATTTATTTATAGCGCGCTCGTCTATAGAAAGCACGGCGGCCTCAATCTGCGCACAGAGATCTGCGCTTATTGATATTGAGGAAATCAGGCGTTTGGCCGAGGCTTTTCAGCAGGTATGGGCCGATTATGTAAACGGCAGTCCCTCCGCCTCAGTGCTGGAAAGAGCGCAGGTGGATGAGGAATTTCACAGTCTTATTGTCCATTCCACAGGAAATAAGTATTTAATAGATATGTTTGAGACCCTTCAGGGCACTCTAAGGTATTTATCCATACGCACCAGCGAATTTGCTGAAACTAAAAGGAGCGGCGACGACCTGCTTATGATGGGTACACAGCACCTTGCCGTTTACAACGCGATAAAGATGGGAATACCTGATTTAGCACGCTCAGCCATGGCAGAGCACCTTGGCTTTTGCCGGTACCACTGCCTGCTGAACAGGGCCGGCTGCTGAAATATACAGAAAACAGATACAGGGCGCACAAAAAATATTTGTGCGCCCTGCTGTTTATATGAAAGCTAGAGTTACCTTATTGTTTTTACTGCTGTGAAAGCTTCCAGTATTTTTCGTATCTGGCCGCGCACTGCTCCTCAGCCTGTGCAAAGAGTATCTCGGCTGTTTCGGGGAAAGTTCGTGCTAGGCCGGAGAAACGTACCTCTCCCATCATAAACTCCCTAAGCTTTCCGTTTGGAGTGCTGCTGTCAAGGATAAACGCCTTCTCACCCTTATCAGCGTTTTCAGGAATGTAACGATACAGAGGCCAGTATCCACAGTCAACAGCTTTTTTCTGTTCCTCCTGTGTTTTAGCCATGCCGGAGGCAATGCCGTGGTTGATACATGGAGCATAGGCAATTATAACGGAAGGTCCCTTGTGAGCCTCAGCCTCCTTAAAGGCCTTAATCATCTGCGAGGGATTAGCGCCCATTGCCACCTGTGCGACATATACGTTTCCGTAGCTCAATGCCAGCATGCCGAGGTCCTTTTTAGGAGTTCTCTTGCCGCTTGCCGCAAACTGAACGACAGCTCCAAGCTGAGTAGCCTTGGATGACTGTCCGCCCGTGTTTGCGTAGAGCTCGTTGTCAACAATAAGTACGTTTACGTCGGCGCCTGAGGCAAGCACATGGTCAAGTCCGCCGTAGCCGATATCGTATGCCCAGCCGTCTCCTCCGTACATCCACATTGTTTTCTTTACGAGCTGGTCTTTATTGTCCTTCAGGAAGCTTACGTCTTCGCTTGTGTCGGCTGTTTTATTCAAGGCCTCTATTACCGCGTCCGAAAGCGCGCGTGTAAGCTCTGAATCGTCTCCGTTGTCCAGCCATGCCTCAAGCGACAGCTTCAAGGCCATATCGGCTGTCGTATCGGCAGCAGACTGCGCGCGCCTCTTCATCTGCATTCTCTGCTGTTCTACAGAAAGGTACATGCCAAACGAATATTCAGCGTTGTTTTCAAACAGTGAGTTTGAAAGCGCCGGCCCATGTCCAGCCGCATCCTTTGCCAGAGGTATGGACGGAACAGATAAAAACATTGCCTGAGGACAGCCTGTAGCGTTTGCTATATACATTCGTGAACCGAAAAGCTGTGTCATAAGCTTCATATAAGGCGTTTCGCCGCAGCCAGCACATGCGCCTGAGAACTCAACCAGGGGCTTTTCAAACTGGCTTCCCCTTACGCTGAACTTATCAGCAGGCGTTTTCTTTTCCGAAAGCGTCAGGCAGTAATCCCAGTTGTTCTGCTCCTTCAGCTGGCTTTCTATCGGTTTCATTACAAGCGCCTTTTTCTTTGCCGGGCATACGCTTACACAGCTTCCGCAGCCCTGACAGTCAAGAGGGTCAACCTGAATTCTGAATGTATAGCCTTCCATTCCCTTTCCGTGTACATTCTTTGTTTCCAAGCCGTCAGGTGCCTTTGTGTCCTCGTCGCTGTTAAGCAGGAACGGACGAATAGTAGCATGAGGACATACAAGAGAGCACTGGTTGCAGCCTATACAGTTTTCGGCAATCCATTCGGGAACGCTAACGGCAATTCCGCGTTTCTCATATTTTGATGTCTCTACCTCCGTAACGCCGTCGGCGATAGGAAGGAACTTGCTGACAGGAATTTTATCGCCTTTCTGACGGTTAACCGGAATAAGTATATCCCTTATATATCTTGGAAGATCGGCATCATTATTATCGCAGCTTTCATCTGGCAGAGACTTCCATTCCTCCGGAACATCCACCTTTACAAGGGACTCAAGCCCGCGGTCTACAGCAGCGTAGTTCATATTAAGAACCTTGTCTCCCTTTTTGTAATAGCTGTTTGTAATTGCTTCCTTCATATATTTTACGGCGCTGTCAATATCAAGCACTCCTGAAAGCTTGAAGAACGCAGCCTGAAGCACTGTGTTTGTCCTGTTGCCAAGCCCAAGCTCCTGAGCGATATTAACGGCATCTATTGTATAAAAGTTAATGCCCTTTTCGGCTATTTCCCTTTTCACATGGTTAGGAAGGTTTTTATCCAGCTCTTCGCCCTTCCATATAGTGTTGAGAAGGAAGGTTCCGCCTTTCTTAATTTCCTTAACCATATCGTAGGAATGTATGTAGCTTTGGTTATGACATGCAACAAAATCTGCCAGTGTAACATAGTATGACGAGCGTATGGGCTCCTTGCCGAAACGAAGATGGCTCTTTGTAACGCCTCCTGATTTCTTTGAGTCATACTCAAAATAAGCCTGAACGTACTGCTCAGTATTGTCTCCGATTATTTTGATTGAGTTTTTATTAGCGCCTACGGTTCCGTCTGAACCAAGTCCCCAGAACTTGCACTCGATTGTGCTTTCAGCCGCTGTGCTGATATTTTCACCGACATCAATTGAGCGGAATGTAACATCATCAACGATACCGACTGTAAAGTGATTTTTCCTCTCACCCTTCATGTTGTCAAATACCGCCTTCATCTGTGCCGGAGTAGTATCCTTTGAGCTGAGGCCGTAGCGTCCTGCAAGTATTTTTACATCCCTAATTCCACATTCATTGAAGGCTGTGCATACGTCCTCAAAAAGAGGTTCTCCGATAGCGCCCGGTTCCTTTGTGCGGTCTAAAACTGTAACAATTTCAGCAGTGTCTGGAAGCTGGGCAATCAGATGGCTTATGGAAAACGGACGGTAAAGGTGAACCTGAATCATACCGACCTTTTCACCTGAGGCGTTAAGGCTGTCTATTACCTCGCTGATTGTTCCGCAAACACTTCCCATAGCGATTATAACGCGTTTTGCATCCGGCGCACCGTAGTAGTTGAAAAGCTTATAGTCGCGTCCCGTCAAAGCGCTTATCTGCTTCATGTAGTCCTCTACAACTTCAGGAACCGCGTCATAGGTTTGATTGCAGGCCTCCCTATGCTGGAAATACGTATCCGGGTTAAGCACCGTGTGGCGTACCGTAGGATGCTCGCTGTTAAGGGAATGGGCTTTAAAACGCTTAATGGCGTCCCAGTCAACTATTTTTGCCATATCGTCATAATCAAGAACCTCTATTTTTTGCAGCTCATGGGAGGTGCGGAAGCCGTCGAAGAAATGCTGGAAGGGAATACCCGCGCGTATTGCCGACAGGTGAGCGACAGCGCCCAAATCCATACACTCCTGAACGCTTGAAGATGCGAGCTGTGCGAAGCCCGTCTGCCTGCATGCCATTACGTCCGAATGATCTCCAAAAATTGAAAGCGCATGGGTCGATACGCTTCTGGCTGAAACATGCATAACGCCGGGAAGCATTGATCCGGCAATTCTGTACATCGGCGGTATCATCAGAAGCAGTCCCTGTGAAGCCGTATATGTAGTAGAAAGCGAGCCTGTATCAAGGGCGCCATGCATAGCGCCGCAGGCACCTGCCTCTGACTCCATTTCAGTTAGCTTTACCGGCTGTCCGAAAAGGTTTTTAACGCCGTTTGCAGCCCACTCATCAACATGATCCGCCATAGGGCTTGAAGGTGTGATAGGGTAAATTGTGGCTACCTCTGTAAAGGCATATGATATATATGCTGCTGCCTCATTTCCATCCATTGTTTTTAGATTTTTCTGTTTGCTCATAGGTTTTCTCCTTTCATACACTTGCCTGCCAAAAGCCTTATATACTCTCGCGCATTATTTAAAGGCTAAACTCATCTTATTTATTCGGTTTCAGTCTAGCACAGAGTATTTGTATTGTCTATATTGTCCAAAACACGCATTTTTTCATTTTAGTTTTTTATGAAAAAATTATATCTGTATTCATATTAAATTTGATTAAAAAAAATGAAATTTTATAAAAACAGCATGAATTGTGCTCGCAAAAAAAATATTGTATTTTTTATGGACATTTCCTTTGGCTTTTGCTTATATTCCAATTAACCGTTGTCAAAACCGTTTTTGTCTATTATAATCGATTAGGGTTTATGCAAAAAATGTGCGTGTCAACGCATATCAAGGAAAGGAAAAATATCGGTATGAGTATATTGAATGTAGAAGACCTGTCCCATGGCTTTGGTGACCGTGCAATATTTAACCACGTGTCCTTCCGCCTCTTAAAGGGAGAGCATATCGGTCTGATAGGTGCAAACGGAGAGGGAAAGTCCACCTTCATGAATATAATTACAGGAAAGCTTCAGCCCGACGAGGGACGTATAGAATGGGCAAAAAATGTCCGTATAGGCTATCTGGATCAGCATACGGTACTGGAAAAGGGTATGTCAATACGGCAGGTGCTGACCTCCGCTTTCGACTTCCTTCTTGAAATGGAAGATGAGCTTAACCGTATTTACGATAAAATGGGAGAAGCCTCCCCCGAAAAGCTTGAAGCTATGATGGAAGAAGCCGGAACAATTCAGGACCTGCTCACCGTGCATGACTTTTATATGATTGACGCTAAGGTAAATGAGGTGGCCAGAGCGCTTGGCCTCACAGATATAGGCCTTGATAAGGATGTAACCGAGCTTTCAGGAGGACAGCGCACAAAGGTGCTTCTTGGAAAGCTCCTTTTGGAAAAGCCGGATATACTTCTGTTGGACGAGCCTACAAACTATCTGGACGCTGAGCATATCGAATGGCTGAAGCGCTATCTTAACGAATATGAGAACGCCTTTATCCTGATTTCCCATGATATTCCGTTTTTAAATAGCGTTATTAACCTGATTTACCACATGGATAATCAGGAGCTAAACAGATACGTTGGGGATTATGATAAATTCCAGGAAGTTTACGCAATGAAAAAGGCCCAGCTGGAGGCGGCCTACAACAGGCAGCAGAAGGAAATCGCTGACTTAAAGGATTTTGTGGCAAGAAACAAGGCCCGCGTTTCCACAAGGAACATGGCTATGTCACGTCAGAACAAGCTGGATAAAATGGACGTTATCGAGCTGGCCGCTGAAAAGCCAAAGCCGGAATTTCTGTTTAAAGAGGCGCGCACACCGGGACGTTATATATTTCAGACCTCCGGTCTTGTAATCGGATATGACGAGCCTCTCTCCTCCCCTCTTAGCTTGGAAATGGAGAGAGGAAGCAAAATTGCGCTTACCGGGGCTAATGGTATAGGCAAAACAACTCTCTTAAAAAGCATACTCGGCTTAATAAAGCCTCTGTCCGGTACGGTAACACAGGGCGATTACCTTGAAATAGGGTATTTTGAGCAGGAAATGCCGCAAAATATACAAACCACCTGTATTGAGGAAATATGGAATGAGTTTCCCGGCTTCTCGCAGTACGAGGTGCGCTCGGCTTTAGCAAAATGTGGCCTTACCACAAAGCATATTGAAAGCAAGGTTAAGGTTTTAAGCGGTGGCGAGCAGGCTAAGGTACGTCTGTGTAAGCTTATTAACCGTGAAACCAACGTACTGCTTTTGGACGAACCGACGAACCATCTGGACGTTGACGCAAAGGACGAGCTAAAACGCGCTCTTAAGGCATACAAAGGCAGTATTCTTATGGTCTGCCATGAGCCTGAATTTTACGAAGGCCTTGTAAACGACGTATGGGACTGCGCAAAATGGACAACAAGGCTGATTTAAAATACAAAATTCCAGTATATTAAAAACGCACACTCCGTTGAAATATGGAGTGTGCGTTTTATTATTTCATGATACACGTGCTGCATCAAATCTAAAAGAAAAAGCCTTGAAATACAGTGAAATCAAGGCTAAGAAATGGAGCTGAGGAGAATCGAACTCCTGTCCGAAAACCCATCGGTAAAGACCTCTCCCATCACAGACTATCCTTTAAAATTCCCGTCCTCTGCCGCCGACAGTCAGGCTGCAGAATCAGGTAGCTTCATAGTTCTTTTTTTACCGCAAAGCTTAGGTAAAAAAGGTCCTCACAAAGTCGACGCCGGTTATCGGGACTGTGAGCAATCCCGGGCCGACGGGCCGCGCTTAGGCAGCCTGTAATTCTAATTTATTGTCGTTTCTTTTTTAAAAGGTTACGGCCTTGATACGCAGTTGACCGATACTGCGGATGGCTATCTCTACTTTCAAGACTCCCGTCGAAACCATTACAGCCCCGAAATGCGCGCTTAAACTGAGAGATTCCTGATTTTAAAATCCTTCTCTGCCTCTCTGCGCTGGTCGCTTTTAGCGATGCTCTGTCTTTTATCGTATAGCTTTTTGCCCTTGGCTATGCCAATATCCATTTTGACAAGTCCATGGTGGAAATACACTCTAAGCGGAACAACCGTATAACCGGTTGCCGTAACCGCGGCGGCAATCTTATTAATCTCATGCTTATGCAGGAGAAGACGTCTTGTCCTAAGCGGCTCCTTATTGAATATATTTCCCTGCTCATACGGGCTGATGTGCATATTATAGATAAACGCCGAGCCGTTTTCAATTTTAATGAAGCTCTCCTTCAGACTGCACTTGCCAAGACGCAGACTTTTTACTTCCGTCCCCGCAAGGGATATACCTGCCTGAAAGGTTTCCTCGATAAAATAATCGTGGTAGGCCTTTTTATTCTGGGCTATCAGCCTTGAAGTTTTTTCCTTACCCATAACGCACACCTCCTTCTTATAACAGTGCTCATACATTATAGCATATTATATTAAAAACGCCAATTACAATTTTATTACAAAATAAGACTCATTGCATATTGCACCTAAATGATGTAAAATTTACACAAACAATAGGCAAGGAGAGTTAATATGAATTTACTGACTGTTGAAGGAATAACGAAAACCTTTGGCGATAAAAAAATATTTGACGGAATAACCTTTGGAATTGACACCGGAGATAAGGCCGGCGTAATCGGCGTAAACGGAACCGGCAAGACTACGCTCCTTCGTATCGTTGCCGGGGAGGAAACTCCTGACAGCGGACAGGTAGTAAAAATGAAGGGACTGAGAATTGGATACCTTCCCCAGACTCCCGAATTTGACCCGGAAGATACAGTCCTTTCCCAGGTATTCAACTGTGACAATCCGACAATAAGTCTTATTAAGGAATATGAGCAGGCTGTTCAAAATGTTGAGCTTGGCGGAGGGGCTGAGGCTGAAGAGGCACTTTACGCCCTTAACGACAAAATGGACGCGGCAAATGCATGGAATCTTGAAAGCGACGCAAAAACAATACTTACAAAGCTTAATATCAACGACTACTACAAAAAGACAGGAATGCTTTCCGGCGGTCAGATTAAGAGAATGGCCCTTGCCAGGGCGCTAATCACACCGGTTGACCTACTTATTCTGGACGAGCCTACTAACCATATTGACAATGATTCCATAGACTGGCTTGAAAAATATCTTGCAAAATACAAAGGCGCCCTTCTTATGGTAACCCATGACAGATATTTTCTTGACAGAGTAGTAAATAAAACGCTTGAGCTGGAGGATGCAAAGCTGTACACCTATACAGCCAATTACAGCGGATTTCTTGAGGCAAAGGCGGAGCGTGAGGAGCTGGCCGCAGCTTCCGAAAGAAAACGTCAGAACTTCCTGCGTACTGAGCTTGAATGGGTCCGCCGCGGTGCCCAGGCAAGAAGCACAAAGCAGAAGGCGCGTCTTGAGCGCTTTAATGAGGTGTCTTCTATAAAAGCGCCGAAGGAAAAGGACAGCCTTGACATAAGCGTAGCCTCCACAAGACTTGGCAGAAAAACTATAATCGCCGAAAACCTCACTAAGTCCTATGACGGAGTTAAATATGTAGACGGCTTCAGCTATATTATTTTGAAGCATGACCGCATCGGCATTATAGGCCCCAACGGCTGCGGAAAATCAACACTAATAAACATGCTCACCGGCTCGCTCGTTCCAGACAGCGGAGCTGTTGAAAAGGGCGAGACCGTAAAGACGGGAGTTTTCTCACAGCATACCGAAGACATGCAGCCCGAACAGAGGGTCATTGACTACATTAAAGATACCGCCGAATACGTTCAGACAGCCGACGGCAGAATATCAGCTTCACAGATGCTTGAAAAGTTCCTTTTCAGCCCTTCCATGCAGTATTCCCCTATCGGCAAGCTTTCCGGCGGTGAAAGGCGCAGGCTGTATCTGTTAAAGGTGCTTGTGGACGCTCCCAACATTCTTTTCCTCGATGAGCCTACCAATGACCTGGATATAGAAACACTTGCGATACTTGAGGACTATCTTGACATATTTAACGGAGCGGTAGTTACGGTAAGCCATGACAGATACTTTTTGGACAAGGTCTGCGACCGTATTTTCGCCTTTGAGGGAAACGGCAGGATTATTCAGTACGAGGGAGGCTACAGCGATTACCTCAGACAGCACGAGGAACGATTTGTATCAGACGAGCCCGTTAAAAAAGAGACCCCCAAGCAGGAAAGGCGCCAGAGCGAAAAAGCACTGAAAATGACGTACAGCGAGCAGAGGGAGTTTGAAACAATAAATGATAAAATAGAAAAGCTGGAGGCTTCAATTGCGAAAACCGAGGCCGAGATTTCATCAATAACCTCAGATTATGTAAGGCTTCAGGAGCTTACCGAAGGCAAAGAAAAAATGGAGGCCGAGCTTGAGGAGACTATGGACAGATGGGTATATCTGAACGAGCTGAATGAAAAAATTGAAGAAAACAGGAAACATAAATAATTAAAAGCGTCTTTACAGACGCTTTTGTAATTTTACGGCCTGCAGGCCTGACTTTATTAGCATATCAAGGGGCTAGTTTCAGGCGAGTATGGGAGAGGCTATTAAGACATACCGAGAAATGACACATAATCCTGAACAGACATAAGCGGCATATTCAAAGCAGTCTCCGTTTCCTTTGAAATTTTTCCTTCTGAAACCATTTCTTTTCCCGCTTGTTCTACACTTTTCAGCCATGTGTTTACTATGTTTACGACAGACGGTGAATTGCTTTTAAGCAGCTTTCCGCAATTTCTATAAATCTCAAGAGAAGGATTACAGCTGGATACAGCTGCTTTTAAAACTTCAAAATTCCTCTCTCCCGGAAAACCACAGTTGGATAAAATCACAAATTTTTGTGTTTTAGGCTGCCCGTCTTTCAAATCAAAGTGTCCCTGTTTCTCTGTAATATGAGGGCTTTTTAACGGAACAAGACGGTCTGCAAAATTCTTTAACAAAGCGGTCATATTCCATGTATATACCGGCGTAGCGAAACAAACAATATCCGATTCTTGATAGCGCCTTAACAATTGTCCCATATCATCAGAAAGGACACATTTGCCGGGTGTCTTAAACCAGCAGGCAAAACACCCTTGGCACTGGATAATATTATAGTCTTTTAAATAGATGTTTTTTGTCTGTGCTCCGGCTTGTGATGCACCCTTTAAAAAGGATGCGGCAATCACATTTGTGGCGCTATTTTCACCAGCCGGACTTCCATTAAATACAGTTATTTTCATTGAAATCCCCCTAAACCCTCTTGCTGAACAGTCCGTGATGATTACAATACCATAGCAAAATACCATGTCCCCGCCTAAAAAATCTTGCTTCTAAATTCCCCTCTGGATATAATTTTACAATTTCAAAACGGTTATCAGTGCAGTATGCTATAAACGAAATATAATGTGTTTTCGTCATGGCATGTTTGGCTGACACGAAATATTCGTCTTCAACTATTTCGCAGTCCAATTGATGTTCGTCATCAGGCGTTTCCGGCTCTAACGGAGGTAAAGTGATACCACAGCATGATATCAAGGCATTGCCGGTTGAATGAAACACATTTCCGCATATCGGACAGACATACAGATTGGACCTTCGGATATTTGCTGAACGGTTTTGATTGCTCATCAGCTCGCCTGACAGCAGCTCCGGAACTGATACCCGCAAAGCACTTGCCAAAGGCTCGATTAAGGAAATATCCGGCAACCCGCGGCCTGTTTCCCATTTTGATACAGTTTTATCGCTGACACACAGTTTTGCTGCTAATTGAGATTGTGTTATATTTTGCCTTTCTCTAAGCGACTTTATGACTGAACTTGTTATATAATGATTCATTAATTATCATTCTCCTTCCTGTAAATAGCATACTGCTTTGCAGCAAAGGCGGCAACCTACGAATCGTAGAGTATTAACAATGTAAGGCTTCTTACTATTGTTTGTGGAATTAACGGAGATATTTTGTATGACTTTATAAAAAAAGGACGGCACTATGCCGTCCCATTTTTTTATTATGCCAGCGCAAGCAGGCTCTCTATAAATTTTTCGTATTCTTCAGTATTTCTTACCTTATCAAGAGTTACACAAAATCTTTCCTTGGGCATTCCGTGAGTCCTATAAAATTCAAGGCAGGTCTCAATAGCTTTATTGATATTTTCAGCCTTAATCCTTCCGATTTCCTCACCCTCAATTATGGTTTTTCCGGCCTTTCCTCCGATAAATATTTTTACCATTCCCTTAGGCGCTCCCATTATTCCAATATCATTAAACTGAACCTTTGCGCAATTATTGGGGCAGCCCGTAATATTTATTTTAAACTTATGAGGTGCAGCCGCGGCATAAAATTTATCGTGTATTTCCATACCCATCTTCTGAGTATCAATAAGTCCCCATTTACATTCGGTTCCCTTACAGGGAACTACAGGCCTTACTCTGGCTCCTGTGCCTCCGTAAATCACTCCGGCCTCATCGCACTCCTTCATTACATTTTCTATGTCGTCATATTTAATACCCGGTATTTCCATACTGAAACGCACAGTCGGCATTACAACGCCTGTACCGTACTTTTTGGCTATATCGCAAATCTTAATCATTTTGTCAGCCTCAAGAACTCCGGCCGGCACAACAAGCCTTGCATTAAAATGCTCCTTGTCCTTCATCAGAATAAATCCCTTGCCCTTAAGTTCGGCAATTTTATCCTCGGTAATGTTCAGCATTTTAATATCCTCCTCAGTGATTATTGAAAAAAGTGATATATCATAATATAATATATTATTATGGCCAAAAGATGTTTGAATTAATAGCCTCCGTTGCGTCTGTTGTTTCTTTTATTTATACCGGCCTGACGCTCGTTTGACTGTTTAAGCCATTCCTTCATCTTTTCCTCAAAATCGTTTACAGGCTCCTTAGGCTGTGCAGCGTCTGCCGCCGACGGTCTGGCTCCTCTGGGTTCATAATTATTTTTATGTTCTCTTGGCTTAAAGCTTTGCTGAGCTTTAGGCGGCTTGGGCAGTGCGTCTCTGATTGAAAGGGCAATTTTTCTGTTTTCCTCGTCAACGGACATAACTTTGACTTTGACAGTATCTCCAACTGTAACGTGGTCGTTAATATCCTGTACAAAGCCGTTGGCTATCTGGGATATATGGACAAGCCCCTGTCCCCCGTTCTCCAATTGGACAATTGCTCCGAAAGGCTTGATTCTTACAACCTTTCCCTCTACAATAATACCTGCCTCGATTTTTTCAGCCATTAAATTTTACACTCCTATTTTTAGAATAATTTTATTCTTTCAGTATATCACAAAAGTGTAAAAAATCAATCAATTTATGGAGGCTCATTAAAAATGAAAAAAAATGACATTGTTGAAGCAATGATTACGGATATATCCTTTCCAAATAAAGGCAAGGGAACAGCGGCTGACATGCCAGTAACCGTAAAAAACACTATACCCGGCCAAAGTGTCAAGATTAGAATAACCAAAAAGCGTGAAGGATCCCTTGAGGGCGAGCTTCGTGAGATTATCGAGCGTTCCCCGCTTGAAACGGAGGAAGGCTGTTCTCACAAGGACCTTTGCGGCGGCTGCAATTATCAGCGCTTAAGCTACAAGGACGAAATTGAGCTAAAAAAGAATATGGTGCTGAAAATATTGAAAAACGCCGGAATTGAGGATTTTATATTTGAAGGCATTATTCCTGCTCCCGAAAAAAGCTCATATCGAAACAAGTGCGAATTCTCCTTCGGAGACAGTGAGAAGGACGGGGACCTTTGCCTTGGCATGCGAAAGCGCGGAAGCTTTTACGAGGTGGTAACCCTCAGGGACTGTAATATAATTGACGGTGACTTTCTTAAAATAATAGACGGTACGCTCAAATTTTTCAGCGAGCGGAATATCCCCTTTTATCACAAAAAGAGGCGTGAAGGTCAGCTTAGACATCTTGTAGTCAGAAAAGCTGCCTTTACAGGAGAAATTCTTATAAACCTTGTAACTACAAGCGCGTATACCTTTGACCCCAAGGAGTACGCCGAAGCAATGCTCTGTTTAGAGCTTGAAGGAAAAACAGCTGGAATACTTCATACCCTGAACGACGTTATGTCCGATGTTGTCCAGAGCGATGAAACTAAAATACTTTATGGCAGCGATTATTTTTATGAGACACTTTTAGGTCTTAAATTCAAGATTTCCGCCTTTTCTTTCTTTCAGACAAACTCAAGGGGAGCAGAAAAGCTGTACTCCGTCGTGAGGGAGTATGCCGGAGACACCTCAGGCAAAACCGTTTTTGACCTTTACTGCGGGACCGGTACAATCGGCCAGATAATGAGCAGAGGCAGTAAAAAGGTAATCGGCATAGAAATTGTTGAGGAAGCTGTTGAGGCCGCCAGAGACAATGCACTTCTTAACGGCATTGACAACTGCGAGTTTATTGCAGGGGATGTCCTGAAAAAGGTTGAGGAGCTGGAGGATAAACCCGATCTGATAATTGTCGACCCTCCGCGAGACGGAATTAATCCCAAGGCAATTATGAAAATAATAGGTTTTGGAGCCAAGGAGATTGTGTATGTGTCCTGCAAGCCAACTTCCCTTGCCAGGGATCTGCAAATTTTTGAGGCTAACGGATATAAGGCAGAAAAAATCACGTGCGTTGATATGTTCCCTAGGACTGTGCATGTGGAGACGGTTGTCTTGCTTTCCAAGGGCGAGGTCGACTCGAAAAAGATTCGGGTTGAGTTCTCTTTGGAAGATATGGATATGT
>URCD01000058.1 GCA_900546215.1 uncultured Eubacteriales bacterium
ATAGAAAACGCCGTCTCGAAAGCCGATATACCATAAGCCGCTCTGTCAAATTCCCTCTGCTTATGCTCAATTCTAGTCGGCATGTGTCCGGATGCTATTACATCTATAGTTCCGTCGGTCAGCCCTTCAATTATAGCCTGTGTATCTGCTTCAGTCCTAAGGGGAGGTATTACCTTTGCGTAAGTATTATACTGCCTTACCGCCTCTTCCGTCAGTGTAAAATAGTGCGGACAGGTTTCACAGGTAACTCTGACGCCTCTCTCCTTGGCTCTTCTTATAGTCTGCACCGCCCCCATCGTGCTTACATGCGCAATATGCAGTCTGGCGCCTGTGCTTTCTGCAAGAACAATATTTCTGGCTACTATAATGTCCTCAGCCTCTCTTGGCATTCCGTTAAGGCCGAGCATTGTGGACACACGCCCTTCATTCATAACTCCAATACCCGAAAGAGCCCTGTCTTCACAATGGGTTATAACAGGAACGTCAAACATTTTCGAATAGATAAATATATTTTTCATAAGCTGGGCGTTTTCAACGGTCAAATCACCATCTGCAATGCCAACTGCGCCGGCCCTGATCATCTCGCCCATTTCAGACGCTTTTTCTCCTTTGCATCCTATTGTCATACTTCCGTAAGGATATATATTTACCCGTGAATATTCCTTGCTTTTAGTGATTATGTATTCCACAACCGTTTTGTTGTCTACAGCCGGTTCAGTATCCGGAATACAGACGACTGTTGTAAATCCGCCCTTTGCCGCGCTCATTGAAGCAGTTTCTATATCCTCGACGCTCTCATGCCCTGGGTCACAAATTGTACAGTGCATGTCAATAAAGCCCGGATATACATAGGAACCTGCGGCATCTATTATTTCCGCCTCTCCATCCTCCAGCTCATAACCGACAGCTGATATTATTCCATCATTTATAAGCACATCGGCGGGCCTTTTTACATCAATACCGTCTGAAACTACATATCCGTTTTTAATCAAACGCTTCATGCAGTCCGCCTCCTATCTGTGATAAAATATAAAGCATTGCCATTCTCACTGCAACACTGTTGCCTATTTGGTCATTAACAATACATTGATGGCTGTTTACAATACTTGTAGCAATTTCAACACCTCTTTGTATCTGGCCTGGATGCATGACAATGGCGTCCTTTTTAGCGTATTTCATCAGGTTTTCATCAATTAGGAACATACTTCTGTATTCATCAAGAGAAGGTATCAGGTTATCATCTCTCACCTGCGTTGCGATTCTTGTTGAAAGTATTACATCTGCGCTGTCAACTGCTTCCTTTGGGTCATAGCAGACCTTCACGCCAAAGCTATCCAGCTCCGGCGGTATGAGAGTAGAAGGGCCTGTTACGCATACCTGAGCCCCCAGCTTGAGAAGTCCCCATATATTGCTTTTTGACACACGGCTGTGGGTTATATCTCCCACTATTGTAACCTTAAGGTCTTCAAAGCCTCCCTTGCTTTCCTTTATTGTAAGCAAATCAAGCAGCGACTGTCCCGGATTTTCATTATATCCGTCGCCCGCATTTATCACCGAAGCCTCAACGCTATCAGCAAGAAGCCGTGCCGCCCCTGACATTGGGTGCCTGAGTATAATAAAGTCCGCACCCATCTGGTCTATAAGCTGCCCCATATCCTGCAGGCGTTCCTTGCCCTCACTTGCGGCCGTGGCCATCATATCAATGACATTAGCACTTAAATGCTGAGCGGCAAGCTCATAGGAAAGCTTAGCCCTCGCGCTGGAGTCGTAAAAAAGTATTATCACTGACTTCCCCTGGAGATGAGGCACCTTTTTATTTTTCTGATTTATAACAAATTTCATTGTTTCCGCTGTTTTAAGAATATAATCGAGCTCATCTGCTGACAAATCTCTTATCCCTAAAAAATCCTTGCGATTTAAAAACATTTCTGCACCCTCCTGAAAGCTCCGGCTGCGTTATATCTGCCTGCATTTGTCAAGCAGCCTGTTGAAGTACTCTGGAAGCGGAGATTCAAACTCCATATATTCGCCGCTGGAAGGATGAATAAATCCCAAAACTCTGGCATGAAGCACCTGCCCTTTAAGATTAAACGGCTGCTTTTTAGGGCCGTATACACTGTCCCCCAAAAGCGGGTGTCCGATATATGTCATATGCACCCTGATTTGATGTGTACGTCCGGTTTCAAGCTGTGCTTCTATATATGTGAATTTTCCAAGCCTGTCAAGTACACGGTAGTGTGTAACAGCCCGTCTGCCTCCCGTCTGTACAACCGCCATTTTTTTGCGGTCGCTTGGATTTCTGCCAAGGGGCTTGTCCACGGTTCCTTCGTCCTCTTTTATATTATTATAAACTATAGCGTTGTATTTTCTTGTTATTGTATGCTCAGCCAGCTGCTTTGCCAAGCTTCTGTGAGCGTTATTATTTTTAGCGGCCATAATAACACCAGATGTATCCATATCTATTCTATGGACAATTCCCGGCCTTAAAACCCCGTTTATCCCGGACAGACTGTCGCCGCAGTGATATAACAGAGCATTTACAAGCGTATCCGAATAATGGCCCGGAGCAGGATGAACCACCATTCCCTGCGGCTTGTTTATAACGATAACATCGTCATCCTCGTATAAAATATCCAGCGGAATATCCTGAGGAGCTATTTCAAGAGGTTCACTCTCAGGCACTATAATTGTAGCCACATCTCCTGCTCTCAATTTATAGTTAGCCTTTACAGCCTTACCGTTTATAAGAACTCCGCCGGCATCTATAATCTTTTTTAGTCCGCTTCTGGACAGTTCTTCATAATTCTCTGCTGCGAATACGTCAATTCTTTTGCCAATATCTTCAGTCTCCGCGGCAAAGGTCGCCATATTATTTCCCTGCATTTTTTTCTTCCTTATCATCTTTTATAACAAACAGAACAATTATTGCCATAGCAATCGTACCGAGTACAACGTATATGTCTGCCATATTGAATACCGGCCATGTTATGAATGTAAATTCAAAAAAGTCAACAACATATCCCCTTGCCAGTCTGTCTATTACATTTCCAACCGCACCTGCGAGAATCAGCATTAAAGCCCATTTAAGATATTTGTATTCCTTTGTATTTGGCATTTTGGTCATTGACCATATAATCGCCACACAAATTACAGCAGCCAGTATGAGCAGCAGCCATGTCTTGCCGTGAAGTATCCCGAAGGCCGCACCACGGTTCTCAACAAATGTAAAATCCATAAAACCTTCTATAAAGGTTACATTGCCAACGGGCTTAAGCTGGGTAAGCGCCGCGTATTTTGTTATCTGGTCTACAGCCAGAAGTATGGCTGCCAGTATAATAGGTATAATCATAAAATCAATCCTCTAAAACAGACTCAATGGCCGCAATGACCTCAGCCCTTTGTACATCCGAGGTTCTTATCGTGCTGCCTATGCCGTCTGCAATTACAAACTTAAGTTTATTTGAGCTGACCTTTTTATCATGAAAAAGCTGTTCATATACATTGTCCGCCTTTAGGCCTGTAACAGATACAGGGAGTCCGAAATATTTAAGAAGTTCTCCGAAGCCTTCTTTTTTTGAAGGTGAAATATATCCTCTTTTAACCGATATATCCATTACGGCCATCATTCCTACAGCCACACATTCACCGTGAAGAAGTTCAAATTCTTTAAGACCCTCGATGGCATGCCCAATTGTATGTCCATAATTAAGTATCTCACGCAGTCCGGTGTCATGTTCATCCTGATTTACAACGCACGCCTTCATGTCACAGCATGAGCGGATTATATATCTCAGGCTGTCCTTATCAAAATCTTTAATTTTCTCTCTATTTTTAATTATATAGCTGTAAAAATCCTCAGACTGTATTACGCCGTATTTTATTACCTCAGCCATACCGGCAGAGAACTCTCTTTTAGGGAGAGTATTCAGCGTAGACGTATTGATATAAACAAATTTAGGCTGGTAAAAAGCTCCTACAACGTTTTTGTATTTTCCATAATCTACGCCGACCTTTCCGCCGACGCTGCTGTCAACCTGTGCCAAGAGCGTTGTCGGCACCTGAATGAAATCTATTCCACGCATAAAAGTCGCGGCAAGAAATCCTGCCATGTCCCCGGCAACTCCGCCGCCAAGACCTGCGACAACACTTTTTCTGTCAAATTTATTTTCGAGCAGAAAATCATAAAATGATTTAATTGTATCAAGAGTTTTGCTCTTTTCTCCTGCTGTAAATTTATAAACCTTTACCTCAGAAAACACCTTTTCAAATTCTTTTTTAACCGTGTCTGCGTAGATCGGCTCCACATTGCTGTCTGATATTATACACAGCTTTCTTCCCTCATACCCGCATTTAGCAGAAGCCTCGGAAAGGCCGTTAAAATCTTCGGTAAAATATATCGGATATATGGCACTGCCAGTATCAACTATAATGTTGTCCATAATGTCCCTCCTAAACGTACCGCCCTACGGTAATTACCAGACGGCCCTTTTTTGTTGTTCCTCCAACTCCAATCAGTTTTCCTCTGCCGCTTCCCTTCAGCGACAAAATATCGCCTTCATTTATTGTGGATGACACACTGTTAATCGCAATCCAGTTAACCGATGCTTTTTCTGAACGGATAAGCTCCTGCATGTCACTTCTGGATTTTCCGAATACTGCACCAAAAACCGTATCAGCTCTCAGCGATGATACGGTGACGTTTTTAATATCCATTTTCTTTTCAGGTATTATTAATGTGTCTAGGTTTACAAGCTCTGTCTTTACCTTAGTATGGCCAACTCTGTCAAGATTTGAAATAATATACGAAGAGATCGAGCTGTCAGCAAAACAATAGGTAGCATCATCAAAAACCAGAATATCTCCAATTTTGCTTCTTTCTATACCCATTCCAAGCACAGAGCCCAAATAGTCCCTATGTGACAGGCAAACGGAAAATTTCGTATTGTGTGTAATTTTAATCACATCAACAGGAAAAACAATGTCATCATCAGAAAAATAATCCGGACAAAGAGCTATCATTTTTCTTTCCGCATCTTCATATCCGCCAAATGGTATGAACTTTAAATCCCTGACAAATCTCAGCACATCGCATGCCTTGGCGCACATCGACGGGTCAAGAAAATCTGTGTAAAACAGACTATGTTTTCTTAAACTTAAATCAGCCTGATCCAAGACTTTCGCCAACAAAAGCTTTTCATCAGGCTGACAATAACTTTTTAATAAAGCGTGTTTATCCAAAACTTTCGCCCTTTCAAAACATTCGTACTATATAAAGCAGAATCATTTGAATAATATCAAGTATGAACAGCGCGATTACCGGAGAAAAGTCCAGCATCATTCCGCCGCCCAGCGGTGACTTGTCCATCATTCTTTTTACAGGGCCCAAAATAGGCTCAGTAAGAGTATATATTATATTTCCTATGGCTGAATATCTTGCATTTGGTATCCATGACATCAAAACCCTGACGAATATAAGAATATACATTATTCTGAAAAAGACGTTGATAGCGTTTGTAAGCAGAATACTCATAACGCACCTCCGATCATATTATTTGCCCTGGCTTACCCATGGAAGAATAACGCTTTTATTAAGCTTAGGTTCTTCTCTAGTGTCGCTGGCAATATCAAAATTTACAGGAGCAATAATGAAGATATTGCTGGACACACGCTGAATTGAACCGTCAAGCGAATAACAGGTGCCGCTTAAAAAGTCCATAATTCTTTGTGCGACAGGGTATTCTACTTTTTCAAGGTTAACAACAACAGGTCTTTTGGCCTTGATGTTATCGCATATTCCCTGCGCATCCTCATAACACTCCGGTTTCATAATAACAACCTGCTGTGTAGCCTGATTGCTTTTGAAATCAACAACCTGGGGCTGTGTCTGACTTCTTCTTGAAGATCTTGCCGCAGAATAATCAACGCTTTCTCTTGTTTCTCTTTCACGCTGGCTTACTTCCCTTTTTTCTCTCGTATGGGGGCGGTATTCTTCTATTTCTTCATCATCATCTTCATAATCATCATAATCGTCCTCATATTCATCGTCATAAGGTCCTGCTATAAAATCTTTAATTTTGTCTACAAATTTTGCCACAGCCATTTCCTCCTAAATTTTATGGTTAAATTATTTTTGGCTCTTATTTATTGTAATTTCTGCTTCCGAATATTCCTGTCCCTACCCTTACAATGGTAGCGCCTTCCTCAACGGCGGTTATGTAATCTCCGGTCATTCCCATAGATAAAATATCCATGGTTATATTATTAATTTTTTTTGCGTTAATGTCAACTAATAATTGCTTCATATTCCGGAAATAAACCCTGTTTTCTTCTCCATTTTCGACAAACGGGGCAACGGTCATAAGCCCTCTAACTCTGATATTTCCAAGGTTTGCTAATTCTCTGATAAACTCCTCGGCCTGTTCAGGCAAAATGCCAAACTTCGACTCTTCCCCAGCCATATTTATCTCAACAAGCACATCTGCCGTGATTCCGTGCTTTCCAGCCTGTTTATTAATCTCCTCGGCAAGCTTAAGGCTTTCAACCGAATGTATTAATTTAACCTTGTCTATTATGTATTTAACTTTATTTGTCTGTAAATGTCCTATAAGATGCCACTTAACATCAGGTCCCAACGGTTCATATTTTTCCATTATTTCCTGTACTCTGTTCTCTCCAAGTTCATCAAGCCCGCATTCAACGGCAGCCTTGATTTTTGGAACTTCAACAGTCTTTGACACGGCAAGCAGAAGAACATCTTTTGGGTCACGGCCTGAACGCCTTGCGGCCTCATCTATATTGGCGCGTATCTCCTTAATATTTTCAGCTATGTATCTATAGTCATCCATTAAAATCACTCCCTTACAGGCCTGCTTCCAAGTAAGCCCTAATACTGTAAACTTTTAGTATATCTCGTCTCCCTCATTAACCTCGGAGGCATTTGTAATTATTTTATCGTAAGCCTTAAGCGATGAAGCCGCCGCATCGGCTATTGTATACTGGCTGTTTTGCCCAAGAACGCTTATCCCTGCAAATTTAGCATATGCTCCGTTAGCTGTCAGCACGCCTACCTTTGTGGATACCTCGCTAAGCCTGTATTCAACCGCACTTTCTCCTGTGCCGTTTAACACAATATCCCCTATTTTAAGGGCGTCAAAATCCTGTCTGATATACGCGAACTTATCGTCTGTACTCTCAACGGTCACCTTAACAAGCTCGTCGCTGCCATTGGTTCTTTTAACTACGCTTTTTCCGCTTAAGCTTTCAACTATGCAGCCTAATGGCATTTTTATAAATGTCTTTTCCAATATTGCAGTGTTAGGTATTTTAAGGCCTTCATACGTGCTGTCAGTAATGTAAAATTCTATCGTTCTGACACTCATAAAATCCTGAAGGTTTTTATTTGTTTTGAAAATTACATATGTTTTTGAGTCTCCTGCCGTCATTGAATTAATGGTCACATCTACAGATGTTTCACTTTTTCCCGAAACCGCCCTTATTTTCTTCGCGTCGCCAACCGTCCATTCGGAGGCTATAGAATTATCAATATAGGCGCCGATATACCAGTTGCTGTTTCTTATTATCTTAAAGACAGGATTTCCAGCTTCAACAGCAGTTGTTTTGGAAAGATATGTAATATCATAAGAAGCCCTAATATCCTTCTCCGTTATATCAGCCATAGTATCAGGCGTAAACTTTTCCTCGTTTCCGTCATAAGAAAGCACTAAAATACCGCTTTGTGCAGCAGCAAGGTTTTCTGTGCTGTTTGTTAACTGCGTCTGATAAGTCCTTCTTTGTGATGCCAGGGAATCTGAGCTTTCGCTGTTTTCGTTAACCCATATATCTGTCCTTATATTCATCTGTGTTTGAACGGCATTTCTCATTGTATATACGCTGTTGTAATTCTGGGCGGCAATACCTGTCTGTCCGGAAATTACAGCCGCTGAAATGCTGTTTTCGGCACGAGTTATATCATCTTTATACTTAGATATATCAACACGGTTTTTTTGTGTTTCTATAATACTTTCATCAATAGTCTGAAGCCTGTCCTCTGCCTTTCTTGCCGTCTCGCTTTCTCTTACAGTACATACGACCGCATTCTTTTTAACCTTATCTCCTTCAACATAATTAAATGTAGGTTCTCCGCCCTTCGTAGTGTTAACTACGTACTCGTCCCTAATAATTATTCCTTCAAAGGCATTAGGTATATCTATTGTTCCGTAATCAACTGTCTCTATTCCGATAGTTGTTCCTCCAGATGCAAAATCAATTGTATATTTTACAAGGTAAATCAATATAATAGCAAAAAGAACTATCGTAAGGACATTTATCGGAGAGCCCCTTCTTTTTCTCTTTTTAGGGCTTTTAGCTATCGGCATATCATCATAACTGTTTATCTGACGGGGAATGCCGTTACCCTTGCGTTTTACACCGCTATTCTTTTTACGCTGCGCCATAGGTCACTCTCCCAAACTGTTAACATCTGATTTACAAAGTTTAATTATACTGCATTTCCTTCATTTAGTAAACAATTTTGTAATACAAAAACCCTTACCAATACTTAAAAGAACCTGTATTTTAAAATAATAAAACACTACAATACAAAAAAAGCCGATAAAACTAATATTTTATCGGCCTGTTAAATACATTTATTGTTTTCTTTCCAATTCAATTGAATCCAAGTCAAATACGCTTATAGCATCTATACTGTTCTTTTCTTTGGAAAGCTTTCCATATTTATCTACCTGGCTTACATCTTTAGGACCATGAGAAAGTGAAGCGGCACCGCCTATACAGCCAAGCTTACATGCCATTCCCTCGATAAAATTGGCATCAAGCCTTCCAGCCTTTGCAAGCCTGAGTATTTTTGTACACGCATCCAATCCGTCGACTGCCACAGGCTTAAAATCTATATCAAGCTTTTCATGCTCCACAACCTGTTTTACAGCTTCGGCAACTCCTCCGCTTCTTGCAAAAATCCTTCCAAAGAAAGACGCATTGTCAAGAGCGCTGTCCTCACATTCCTCAAGGTTTATATTCATAGCGTCAAGCATAGCCGCAAGCTCTTCAAACGTTATAACAAGGTCTACCGCATCTCTAAGGTCATCCTTCTTTATCTCCATTTTCTTGGCGGTACATGGTCCTATGAATACAATTTTCGCGCTCTCATCCATACTTTTAATAAGTCTGGCAGCCGCAATCATAGGAGAAACAGTGTTTGATACATGCCCCATTAAGTCCGGAAACGCTTTGCTGACATAATCGACAAAGGCAGGACAGCAGCTTGTGGTTTTCCACTTCATTTCCTCAGCAGTTTCAGCAAACTCATGCGCTTCATGATATGACACAATATCAGCCCCAAGTGCAGCCTCAACCGCGTGGAAAAATCCTATTTTTTCTATTCCTGATATAACCTGTTCTATTCTCGCATTTGTAAACTGTGACGAAACAGCAGGTGCTATTATCGCGTAAACCTTATATTTGGTATTATTTTCAGATTCCTTTAAAAGCTTAAGCACGTCAAGTACAAAGGGCTTGTCCACAATCGCGCCGAAAGGACACATGTGGACACATGCTCCGCATGAAACACATTTACTGTCGTCTATATACGCCTTTCTGTCTTCATCAATTTTTATCGCTCCTATTTCACATGAGCGAATACATGGACGCTGCACATCGCTGATTGCGTTATAAGGGCAAGCATCATGGCATCTTCCGCACTCAATACATTTTTCCTGATTTATGTAAGCATGATGATTCACAATAAATATAGCGTCCTTAGGACATACCTCATGGCATTTATGCGCCAGACACCCACGGCACGCCTCAGTTACCATAAACCGGTTTACAGGACATTCATCACAGGCGTCTTGAAGAATATTAATAACATTTGTTCCTTTTAAAGGCTCTATTGCATTCTTAGCCCTTTCCTTAATGATATGCCTTTCCTTATAAATACAGCAGCGCGTCACAGGTTTAGGACCGGGCGCCAGTTTTTCAGCAATTTCATCAAGGGAGCTGTCCAGCGTTCCGTTTATAAACCTTTCAGTTATCTCTTTATTTACGAGATATTTTGTAAATTGAACATTACTTTCAAATTTTTTAATATTCATATATCTATACCTCAACAGTAGTATTCAATCAGATGTACATAGTCTCGACATCCTTACCCATTTTTTCCAGTAAAAGCGTAAGCTCGTTCATCTGATTTATTTTATAGGTAAAATCCATTTTAAACGCAAGGTCCTGATGTGCAGGATTTATTGCGGTTCCCTGATATATTTTAACACTGTCACAATCCTCTATCAAAAGTCTCGCCAGCATTGACGCCGCATTTTTCTCATGCAGTCTTTTTTCTATTTTGGGATTGTAATCAGGTTTAACATATTCCCTTAATATATCTATAGCCTTAGACAATGTTATAACGCCTTCAGTTACAAGCTCTACTCCTTCAATTTTTGCCACAGGAGGTATGTCCATTGTCATTGTTTCCATATCAAAATCCATTTCCGCATCAAGCAGTCTCGCGGCAATCTGAGCCGTTGTTCCACCGCATACAACGACCTTTTCTCCGGAGCGCAGTACCTTCTCAAATACAGCGGTATCGTTTTTTCTGTCTCTCGGAGGTCCAAAAAACAAATTAATCACCTGCTGTTCCTTTATTTTAACCGCAAGGACAGATGTATCGTCCCCAGGCTCTCCCTCATAAAGCTCACTGCAGCAGTTGAGTATATCCTTAACAACCCTCTTGGTGGATGTGGACTCCTTTGACAAATCCCTGAGATATGAATTAACATTAACCCATTCCCAGCCTAAATCAAGCGAGTGTCCAACGCCAGCATGGACAACTCCGTCGCTTACAACTACAAGCATTGTGTCTTTATCCATCTTAAAGCGGCTTTCGTATATATTTTTATCTCCTATAACCTTAAGCGTTTTCTCAATCGGGATGTCTTCTCCGTTTTTATGAAGAAATATTGACGGATTGTCAAACTCGGCTGCATAGGCATCTCCGTCCCTGTATATTTTTATCAGGGTAAATGTGGAATACGCCAAATGCCTCTGACGGCATACAGGCAGAGTATGGACAATGGTGTCTATGGTCTCCTCCAGAGTAGAGCCTTCACGAAGCATTGTTATGGCAATTTTTGATGTAAGAGTTGAAAGTATATTGGCCTTTACACCGCTTCCAAGTCCGTCAGCAAGCACAAAAATTTTGCTGTCCTTAAGATTTGCCTGCTGTATGCAGTCTCCGCAGAGTTCCTCACAGTATTTTTTTAAGCTGTTGTATGAAGCATCTATAAAATACACTGTTATTCACCCTCTTCAAGAACGACCTTTTTAAGCTTATTAAGCGCCACCTTTGTCTCGGCGGTTGTCTCACCCAAAAGAGACGCTATTTCCTGCGCTACCATCATCTGCTTGTCTATAATCCTTTGGGTAACGTCAACTGTGTTTAATTTAAGCTTTTCAAGCTCGGCACGTCTTTTTTCAGCCTCTGTAATATCCTGTATTGTGGCCATAAATTCGCCCTCATCCTTCATATACATGATATTCATCAGGCCTGTATATCCAAACTTTTCTATATTAATCTTCTCACCCACTATATCATTGCCAGATTCATAAACCTGCTTGTAGTATTTTTCAGGTATGAATTCCGACACCGGCATTCCTACGGCATCATCAGCTTTGATATTTGAAATACGCTCCGCAGCAGGGTTAATTCTTATAATATTCAAATCCATATCACATATGATAATGGCATTTCTGGCCGCCATAAATATGGCGCTGGTCATAGTTTCCGCCCTGCGCTTCATATAGGGCATGCACATATCAACCTGTGCCATTCCGCAAAGCACAGCCACAGCCTTCTCACGGCAGGAGTTATATCCGCATGCTCCGCAATCCAGCTCGTCAGCGCGGCTGTTTTTTCCCATTTTAATAAGAGTTTCTTTTATTTCTTCATCACTAAACTGTGAATTTTTAATTTCCATAGGGCTGAAATCAGCGTCAAACTTAACGCCTGACCAATTTATAATTTCGTCATTTTCTTCTCCGCCCATAAGTTTTTTTCGTTCATCTACATGACTCCTGAGCTTTTGCAGGCTGAGGAACATATTTGAGTTTTTTCCATGCATAAACGGTCCGTTCAGGCATGAGCCGTGGCACATTGCTATATCCGCAACCGTCCTATCAAGTATGCCGTCCTTCATTGCTTCAAGAAGTTCCCTTGTCTGCTCTGCTCCGTCAATGGAAACAAGGCTGTAATTCAAGCTGTTAGCCTTGACTATCAACCTGTCACAGGTTTTTCCCGGCATGGCATAATTCTTTCTTTCGCTTCCGGACAGCACATCCGGAAGCAGAGGCTCTAAGCTGGTATAGTCAATAAATCTTACCTTCATCATTCTAAGCGCCTCAGAAAAGCTGATTGCCGCATCAAGACAGGTTTTGTCCGAATCCAGTGTTTCATACCTCCTGCTGAGACAAGGTCCTACATAAACCGTATAACTTTTCGGATCTGAATGTTTAATAAGCTTCGCCAAAGCAACCGAAGGGGATACCACAGGTATTATGTACTTCACAAGTTCAGGATAATATTTGCATATATACAAATATACGGACGGACAGCCTGCTGTTATCATATATTTCAGATTTCTGTGATCCTCCATATATTCCATCTGTTCCTCCGTTATTTTAGCAGTACTTGCCGCTATTTCCTGAACCGTATCAAAGCCCAGCTTCTTTAATCCCGCAACAAATTTCTCGGGCTCATCAAACATCGCAAGATATGACGAATCCAAAATAGCTGTGACCTTTGTGCCGTCCTTAAGCCTGTCCGAAACATTTGCATAATCATTGTCAACGTTTCTGACATGTTTGGGACAGACAACAAAGCATTGCCCGCAGGCAATGCATTTCTCCATATCTATCTCGGCTTTGCCGCTTTGAAAACGAATGGCTTTGACAGGGCAATACCTGATACACTTATAGCAGTTCTTACAGTTATCGCTCTTCAAATCAAACATTCTTATCATAATCAGATATTCTCCTTTATAACAGAGTTATAAAACTCTTCTGCGGTCGCAGGCTGAAGCGAATACATATTGTCGTTATATGTTACAGCCACGGCTCCCTCACAGTTACCAAGACAGAAAGATGCTTTAACATTAACCTTATCGGAATTTCCATCCCTCTCTATAGATTTTTTAAGAATATTTATAATCTCATAAGAGCCCTTTAAATGACATGCGCTTCCGATACATACCTTTACAGTTTTCATCAGAAAGACCTCCTTATTTATTTTTAAGTTACAGCTTATATTATAACAAATATGCATTGGTTGTCAAAGGTTTGCATACAGTTAATACTTACAAATAAAAAAGCTTGAAAATGAGGTTGTTTTATTTAAATTGAAGTCGATTTATGGTATTATTTAATTATATATTTTATAAATGCAAAGGAGAATTTAATATGAGCCTTATATCAGAATTTAAAGAATTTGCCTCAAGGGGCAACGTTACGGATATGGCTGTCGGCATAATTGTTGGTTCTGCCTTCACAAGCATAGTAAATTCGCTTGTAAACGATATTATTATGCCGGTTGTCGGAAAGCTTACCGGAGGCCTGGACTACAGTTCATGGTTTATTGCCCTTGACGGAAACAAATATACTTCTTTGGAGGAAGCCTCAAAGGTGACAGCTGTTTTAAGCTACGGTAATTTTATATCTGCTGTCATTAATTTTTTAATTGTTGCCTTTGTTTTGTTTATGGTTATCAGAACTATAAACAGGCTTAAAAAGCCGGCCCCTCCCGCTGCGCCAGCTCCTGCGACAAAAATCTGTCCGTACTGCAAAAGTGAAATTTCCATAGACGCTACAAGATGTCCGCATTGTACATCAGAATTAAAATAAGCCGTTAAACGGCTTATTTTTTTGACTAATGGAGAAAACCGGATAAAACGGATTGCATAGGGTATACCAATCTGGCGTTGTTTATTGAACAGGGTTCAATCTGTTCGTTAGAGCATCTTTACCTAACCTGCACCCCGTCTTTTAAATTTTCAAAACAGGTTTACAAGATACATGACTGAAATTTCATTTTCACTATAAAAGGATTTATTTTTGGTATTAGTCAGCACCCAAAATATGAATAGCTTAAAAACGCAACCTAAAGTTGCGTTTTGGTTGGTAGCTCATTAGTTAAAAAGGTGGTAATATCAGT
>URCD01000059.1 GCA_900546215.1 uncultured Eubacteriales bacterium
TATCGAGTTTATTAATCATGATTTGAATTTCATAACTTCCAAATACCCCTATTTTCATTTTTTCGTAGAAAATTTTGGAGTTATCCCAATATAATCTGCCATTTTAGCTTGAAAAATACCTTTTTTATCAAAAAGCCTCTTTAATTCATTAGTTTTTATCATCTCATCACCTCCGTAACTTTTTAAGCTACCTAAATTATAGCACCTATTAGTAACTTGTCAAGATATTTTTTTATTGACCTGTAACCTTCTTGTGTTATAATTAAGTTACTGGAGGTGATGAAGATGACAGTAGGAGAACGAATTAAAAAGAAACGAGAAGAACTAGATATGACTCAAGTTGATTTAGCTCGTAAAATCGGTTGTACAAAGCAAACTCTTTATAAGTATGAAAGTGGCATAATAACAAATATTCCATCTGATAAAATAGAAAAAATTGCAAACGTACTGGGCACTACTCCAGCTTACTTAATGGGTTGGGATGAACCTCACGTCTACACCGATTTCAGCAAAACACCAGGCATTATGCCCCTTCCCTATACCAATGGCCGTACAGTTCCACTTATAGGCACAATCGCCTGCGGAACGCCAATACTAGCCAACGAAAATGTGGAAATGGACATACCTCTGCCCGATAACATAATGGCTGATTTCTGTCTCCAGTGCAAGGGCGACAGCATGATTAATGCCCGCATATTTGACGGCGACGTGGTTTTCATAAGACAGCAGCCTACGGTTGAAAATGGTCAGATAGCGGCGGTTCTTATAGACGATACGGCCGATGTGGCGGAGGCCACGCTGAAAAGGGTTTATATATATGAAGATAAAATAATGCTTGTGGCTGAAAACGCGCAATATCCTCCAATGTCCTTCGATAAGGAGCAAATGAACAGTGTAAGAATAATCGGCAAGGCTGTAGCGTTTTTAAGCGGGATTAAATAAAGCCCCTTCCGGCTGCAACCAGAAGGAGCTATGAGAAGAAATATTTTGGTGGATAATTCTTCCTAACAAAACAATAACATAGTTGTAAGATATTGTCAATTAGAGGAGGAGTACATATGAAAAAGAAATTTACCGCAATATTAACGGCTTTGATTTTATCACTGGGAACGGTACCCACATACGCCCACGGCGGACGTACTGACTCGTCGGGAGGTCATCATGACTACAATAATGCCAGCGGCCTTGGCTCTTATCATTATCATCATGGCTTTGGTCCTCATTTACACCCTAATGGTGTATGTCCTTATAGCGCTTCAGTGAGTTCGGGTACTAATAATACAACAGCACAAGCGGCACCTAAAACCTTAGGAAAAACAGTTAATTCTGATATAAATGTCTATATTAATGGATATTTTATACCAACAGTTAATTTCAACAATACTACATATGTTGTTGCTGAGGATTTAAATAACTATGGCTTTGATGTAGTGTGGAACCAGAGTGAAAGGTCATTAAAGCTCACTCCCAACACCTCCAAGAGCTTTGCAGAAGTATCAGCTTACAATTCATCGGAAATTTATGACGTGCAGGAAAGTGATATTATAACTTATTTTTATAATGGAACCTCTAAGTCTTACGTCAATGTTACTTCATATAACATAGGTGGAAAAACAATAGTTAATCTTGCGAATATTGGTTCAAGAGTTTGGGACAGCCAGAATAGATGTGTTTATGTGACATTATAAAGAGCTGACTAATTCTACTGAAAAATAGAAGTCCCCCTCCAGTGACAATATGAGGGGGACAATAATTCAAGCTACACTGTTGTTAACCCTTTCTAATACTTTCCTAACATCTTCTAAAAAAGTTAAAGGATCCTGACAGTAATAGACAAGATAGATAAGTAAAGATATCGGATTACATAGATTGTGTCCATGCTCAATCTCAACATATGAACGTTCCGATATAAGCAGCCATTCTGACATTTTGTTTTGACTGATATTTTCTGTTTTCCTTGTCATTACAAAATATGAAGCTATTAGCTTTTTCAGTTCTTCTTGATATAGTTCTTTCATGGTTCCGCCCTCTTTCGTTGTTCTTATAAAAAGATTAACGAAAATATGAGGTATATGCCATGATATGTATATCATAAGGTTATGATAATTTAAAATCCCCTCCTACTGTAATAGGAAGGGACAAATAACAGCTACACTTAATGAGTTTTATCCTGACATACATTTCAGAGTTAAGCTTCCCTCAAAAGTTAAAACTGAAATGCAGATACCAGACAGCAATATTATAAACGAGTATCTAATTGCTACGAGAGGAACAGAACTCTATAAAGCTATAGTGTTAGCTGCCTTTCTACGTTGGCAATTGTACAATAGTAATGCCATATTTTATTATTCAAGAATTTATAGAAATATGTTCTGACCAGGTTGTAAATTTAACTCTGTTTCAAATAACTCATCAGTTTACATCCATTAATAAAAGGCTGGGTTATAATTTCAGGTTTCATGACTTAAGGCACTATAACGCCTCAGTTATGTTGCTTCTAAATGTTCCAGACGCCGGTTTTCCTTGTAAAATCAACAAAAATCCGGCATTGCCGATTTAATCAGCTTTGCCGGATTTAAATAAAAAACGGAGGCGGTGGGATTCGAACCCACGTGCCCTTGCGGACAACTTGATTTCGAGTCAAGCTCGTTATGACCACTTCGATACACCTCCATAAGCACCAAAATATTATATCACAGCGGTCTATAAAATTCAAATATTTTTTTATAAGCTTTTTCCTAGAGCCTCGGCTTTTTTTAAAAACTCCGTATTTTTTACCTCGCCCTTCTCATTTACACCTTTAGCTAAAAGAGTTCCTCTGTCATTCCATTTAAGATAATTGGCCATAAGTCTGTAGGTGGATACCATTCCATCGAAATCCTTTTCATCATCGGTTCCTCCACAGGCTATCAGCACACTTTCCTTTTCCGATATATTTCTTCCAGTATGGCTAAAGGAATACATTTTGTCTATCACTGCCTTTATTTGTGCTGTAAATGAGAACCAATACATAGGAGTTACAAATACTATAACATCACTTTTTTCAATTTCTGGAGCTATTGTATTAAATCCGTCAGTAAATGAACATGCGTTTCCTTTAGTAAAACATGTGTCACAGGCCTTACAGCCGCCTATATTCATTCTGCCCGCATCAAAACGGACTACATTATTTTCTCCTACCAGGGCTCCGTCAATGAAAGCATCCGCTAACCGGTCACTATTTCCATCTACTCTCGGACTGCCTGTAATTACAAGTATATTCTTACCAGCCATTACTACTCCCTCCTGTTTTAAGAAAAATTTTCCATAATATTTATTATACCAGCTTGTATTTATATTGTAAATAAGCTAAAAGAATTCGGCTTTATTAAAAAGAAAAACGCCGTATAACACGGCGTTTATTGATATTGTTTTCAGGCTGTTTTTTCCATATCCCTTTCAGAGGCCAGCTTTTTTGTAAACCTTTCGATTCTCTTAACAGCTTCCATAAGGTTTTCTAAGCTTGTCGCATATGATATTCTTATATACCCTTCGCCAAAATCACCAAATGAGGTGCCCCATGCAAGCGCTACGCCCTCTTCATCCAAAAGTCTGTCTGCAAATTCCCTGCTGGTCAGCCCAAATGAAGATATATCAGGGAAAGCATAAAATGCACCTTTGGGCATACGGCATTTAATTCCCTCAATATTATTCAGCGCATCAACCAGCCAGTCCCTTCTTTTTTTAAATTCCGCTTTCATCTGATCCACTGAATCCTGAGGCCCTGTAAGCGCTTCAATTGCACCCATCTGCGTAAATGAGCAGGTACATGAAACAGAATTAACCATAATCATCTCAAACTGCTTAATTATTTCAGTATTAGCTATACAGTAGCCTATTCTCCAGCCCGTCATTGCGTAGCTTTTTGAAAAGCCGTCAAGCACCAGGGTTCTGTTTTTAAACTCTGGCAGCGAAGCAATTGAAAATGATTCTCCCTCAAATATAAGCCTGTCATAAATTTCATCTGACAGTATAAATATATCAGGTCTGTCTTTAAGCACCTCGGCCATAGCAAGTATGTCGTCCTTATCAAAAATGCCTCCTGTAGGATTGCATGGACTGTTTATAATAATGAGCTTTGTTTTAGGTGTAATAAGACTCTTAAATTTATCTATATCCAATTTAAAATCGTTTTCTGCCGTGAGGGGAAGCGGTACCGGTACCCCCTCCGCAAACTTTATACAGCTTTCATATATAGGGAAGCCCGGATTCGGATAAATAACCTCGTCACCAGGTCTCACCAGCGTAAGCATTGTAAAAAACATAGTCGGTTTTCCGCCCGGAACAATAGCTACATTATCCATTGTGACATCGAGATTTTTGTATCTTTTAGCATAATCAGCAACAGTCTGCCTCAGCTCATTATATCCAAGAGTAGGACCATATCCTGTATATCCTTCTGCCATAGCTCTGTCGGCCGCCTCCATAATATTTTGAGGAGTCTGAAAATCAGGCTGTCCTATTTCAAGATGAATAACGTCAATTCCCTTTGCCTCCAGCGCTTTAGCCTTTGATAGTATAGCAAAAGCTGACTCTCCTTTAAATCTTCCAACTCTTTCAGCAATATATGATGGTGCTCTGTTTTCCTCTGCCATGTTATTCCTCCTATATTCAAGGTGCTATCCACCTGTCGCGCACATTTGTCTTTATTATTATAGCATGTATTTCATATTTTGCAACTTAAAAATGGAATTTTAATAAAATTTAGGCGCTCATATTTTATTCCAATAAAAAAGGAGAGTTAATTAACTCTCCAAGTTTTATAAGGGGGACATTATTAATTTATAACAGCAAAGCCGCATAAGCTGCGGCCCGCATGTATATCTAAACCTAACGGCTTGTCGGAGGCCGCAGGATTGTTTTTACTGTGCACTTCCTTCAACAACTGTACCGGGGTCATTTACGTTGCCAAGAATCGCGGTAACCTCAACAGACGTATCTCCGTTTCTTACAATTCCTATTTTAACCTCGTCACCTACACTGCTTTCACCTATATACGATACAAGCATATCCATATCCATTACATTTTTGTCGTTGTATGAAACAATGACATCACCCTCTTGAATTCCGGCAGACTCGGCACTTCCTCCGCTTATTACCGATGTAACAAGGACTCCTACCGGAAGCCTGTAAAGCTCTGAAAGCTGGTTTGTTATATTCTGACCTGTAATACCAAGATAAGGCTTCTCAACCGAACCTGTTTCCCTGATTTCCTTAAGTATGGGCACGGCTATGCTTGATGGTATAGCATATCCGACACCCTCGGTTGTTGTTCCGCTCTTTGTCATAAGCTGTTTTGCCGTATTAATGCCAATTACTGCTCCTGAATAATCAACAAGTGCGCCGCCGCTGTTGCCGGGGTTAATAGCAGCGTCTGTCTGAATAACTTCGAGTTCCTTTCCCTCAACTGTGACAGCCTTATTTGTCGCGCTTATCATGCCGCCGGTTGTAGTTTTGCCCTCGCCGAGTGAGTTTCCGATTGCTACTACCTGCTCGCCAAGCGCTACGCTTCCAGAATCGTCAAAGGTAGCTATCGTAACATTTTTAATTCCCTGTGCCTCAAGGTCAGCCTTTTCAACTGAAAGCACAGCCAAATCCGTTGTTTCATCATAGCCTACCACTGTAGCAGGTATTGTCTCGTCAGCGTCATCAAAGGCAATAGCTATGTTCTGAGCTCCGTTAATAACATGTTCATTAGTTGCCACATATACCAGCGTATCGTCCTCTGAAAAAATAACTCCGCTTCCAGCTCCCTGCGCCTGATATGGCACTGAATAAAGTCCATAGTTGGCAGTTCCCTTTGTAAGCGTGGTAATACTTACGACAGCATTATACACTGCAGATATAGCGTCGGCTGCCGAATTTGATTTAATAGATGAAACGGCAGACGCTGTAGTTGTAAGCACTCCGTCATATGTGCTTCCCTGTGTTCTGTTAAGCGACCTTGAAATGCCATAGCCTGCACCAAGTCCGGTACCAAGCCCCAAACTGCATACAAGACAGGCTGCAATAACTCTGCCAAAGGTTATTCCCTTCTTTTTTGGCTTAACCTTCACCTCATAGTAAGGTACCTTTTCCGGTCCGCTGTTTCCTGACTTATCCTCTTTTTTCTCAGGCTGCGGCTCATCCTCCTTTTTTTCTGCACGCTCAGCAGGTGCCGGAGTATCAATTGTTTCTTTTACAGTTCCTTCAAATGGCCTGTCGTAAACATTTTCAAGCTTTTCTTCCCTGTGTGCAGGGTCATCCGGATTTATATATCCCTGTGAATCAACGGTTCTTCCATCTCCGCCGTCCACTGGTTCACTTTTTCTATTATTTTCCTCATTATTATCATTTTTTGATGTTTCCTCATACCAACTCATATAAAAGCCTCCTTGAATATATAAAAGATATAATCTTTATTTTCTATGCTTTGAATTATAGAATCTATATTTGAACTCTGTATGAACAAAAAATAAAAAATACGTTAATAAACGGTTTTGAAACCATGAACATACCATTTGAGGATTTTACAGCCTGCAAAAGGATATGTCAACAGCACTATTCCTTTTTCCATTTAAAAATGATATACTTGTTATGATTATTTTACAAAGGAGCATTGAAATGACTAAAATAATAATAGCAACTACAAACGAAGGAAAGATGAAAGAATTCCGCGCTCTTCTGGCCCACAAGGACGTTGAGATTTTATCAATGAAGGAAGCCGGCATAAATATTGAAATAGAAGAAAACGGTAAAACCTTTGAGGAAAATTCAGCAATTAAGGCAAAAACAGTGTGTGAATATTCAGGCTGCCTGTGTTTGTCGGATGACAGCGGCCTTGAAATTGATTATCTCGGCGGCGAGCCGGGTATATATTCAGCTCGTTATCTTGGACACGATACGCCGTATGAAGTAAAAAACCGAATGATTATAGAACGTTTAAAAGAAGTCCCCAAGGAAAAACGAACGGCACGCTTTGTATGCTCCGTAGCCGCGGCATTTCCGGATGGAAGAGTTTTGACTGTAAAGGATACTATGGAGGGACGCATAGCCGACGCTCCGGCCGGTAAAGGCGGCTTCGGCTACGACCCTATATTTTTCTATCCTCCTGCCGGCATGACAAGCGCCGAGCTTACAGCCGAGGAGAAAAACGCAGTCAGTCACAGAGGCAAGGCCTTAAGAAAAATGGTTGCTCTGCTGGAAAAGGAGATATAATAAATGAAGGCTCTGGTTTTTTCCGACAGCCATAATGATGCAAAAATTATGAACGAACTGGCTGAAAAATACAGATCTAAAATTGACTGCATAATCCATCTTGGAGATTGTACTGACGATACATTTGATTTTAGAATTATATGCCCGGATATTACACTGTATCAGGTCCGTGGAAATAATGACTGTGGAAGCTTATACCCTTCTGAGCGTACTATAACGCTTGGCGGAAAACGGATTTATATGACGCACGGACACAGGCAGAAGGTATACTACAATACCGACAACCTTTATTTCACGGCCGCACAGGAGCAAGCAGATATAGCCCTTTTCGGTCATACACATATTCCTTATTTGGAAAATGAAGGAGGAATACTGGTTATGAACCCTGGAAGCATATCCCTTCCAAGAGGGAACACCGGCAAAACCTTTGCGTTTATATCAATAGAAAGAGGCAATATAAATGTTTCGGTAATGGGCTACAGTCCAAAGGGTATTCAAAGGCTAAAAACCTTATAACAAAAGACGTCTCAAAAAGGCGTCTTTTTTAGTTAAATATATGTTAAATATGCAGTAAAATTTTTTTCTTTTAATAAAATTCAGGCAGTATTGTTGTTCTATTTTTACGATAAAGTATTTAAATTCGGATTGAATTGTGGTAAAATTAGGTTGCAGTAAACATTTTACAGCTGCGATGGGGACATACCTCAGTGCGGCAAAGCTTTATTTAAAAAGGAGGATTATACATGAAAAGAAAATTGATTTCTCTTCTTACGGCGGCGGTAATGGTTCTTGGCCTGAGCGTACCTGTAATGGCCGAGGAAGCGCCGTCTATGGAAGGCAAGCTTGTAGTCATTCACACAAACGACATGCACGGATACTATGAAACAACCGAAACATCAATCGGTATTGCGGGCATTGCCGGACTTAAGGACTACTACAAGGCACAGGGCGCGGACGTCATTATGCTTGACGCCGGAGACTTTTCTCAGGGAAGTACTTTAGTAAGCTATTACAAAGGCAAGAATGCGGCAGAATACATAGCGGCCGCAGGATATGACGCAGTATCAATGGGCAATCACGAATTCGACTATTCATTTGATGTTCTTCTTGACAATATGAAGGTTCTTACAGACGCCGGCGTTAAGGTAATAGACGCTAACGTTATTAATAAGGAAACCGGAAAGGCGTACTTTGACGCTAACGCTGTTTTTGATTTAAACGGCTATAAGGTAGGCGTATTCGGACTTGATACCGCTGAAACACTTACAAAGGCAAGCCCCAGCAATGTTAAGCTTGTTAATTTCCTTGATAAAGAGGATATGTTTAAAGAGGCGCAGGCGCAGGTTGACGCACTTAAGGCTGAGGGCTGCAGCTATATTATCGCCCTTACACATCTTGGCGTAGATGAGGAAAGCACAGGCAGACGTTCTTTAGACCTTGCCGAGGCTGTTAATGGAATTAATCTTATTGTTGACGGACACAGCCATACTGTAATGGACGGCGGACAGAAGGTTGGCGAAACATTAATCACAAGCACAGGCTCATATCTTGCAAACGCTGGTACAGTTGTTATTGATAAGGCAACAGGCGCGGCTGAAGCTAAGCTTATATCCGCTGCTGACTATGCAGCAGGAATCAACCAGTATAATGAAGATGTTAAGAAACTTGTTGCTGACGATGTTTCCGAGGTTACAGCAGCATACTCTAAAGTATTTGCCAAAACAGAGGTAGCCCTTGAAGGAACAAAAGAGCTTGTTCGTTCACAGGAGACAAACCTTGGTGACTTTACGGCTGACGCTTATCTCTATACAGCTCAGAAATACGCTGATGAGCGTGAGCTTGGTATTACAGTTGACTGCGCTATTTCAAACGGCGGCGGTATCCGTACATCGGTAGAGCCCGGCGATATATCAATGGATACCCTTGTAACGGTATTCCCCTTTGGAAATAACGTATGCTTTGTAACAATCACAGGCGAACAGCTTCTTGAAGTACTTGAGGCTTCAACATTCTGCACACCTGAAACTATCGGAGGCTTCCCTCAGGTTGCTGGAATTGAATATAAGCTCGATATAAGCGTTCCATACGAAAACGGTGAGCAGTATCCTGATTCAACATATTATGCTCCTGCTAATCCGGGAAGCAGAGTAACAATCAAGACTGTTAACGGAAAAGCTTTTGACCCGAAAGCAAGCTACACTGTAGCTGTTAACGCATTCCAGGCTGAAGGCGGAGATACATATTATCAGTTAACAAAGAATTCTTATTTCTGTGATACAGAAGTCCTTGACTGCGACTCTCTTATTGAGTATGTAAACTCACTTGGCGGAGTAATTGGAGAGCAGTATAAGGAGTCTCAGGGACGTATTGAAATCGTCGGCGAAGCTCCCGCAGTTGAACCTGAAGTTACAGAGCCTGCACTTACAGAACCCGCGGTTACAGAACCCACAGTTGAGCCTGCACCCGAAGTACTTCCTTCTTCTGATGTTTATGTTGTAGTTGAAGGCGACAATCTCTGGAAAATCGCTAAATCACAGCTTGGAGACGGAAAACTCTGGAAAAACATTTACGAGGCTAACAAAGACGAAATTAAAGATCCCGGCATGATTTACATAGGACAGGAACTTACACTTAAATAATTTTAAAAAGGCGTCTGGAAACAGACGCCTTTTTTACACTCAAAAAAGATAAAAAGTAAAGTACTCTTCGCGCTCCCCTATTGTGGCAACGCTTCTAAATGAAGCGTACCTATTTTGGGGGTTATTCATATCTTTCATTTTCATATGTGAAAATTCATGTAAGTGGTATTTTGACAACAACCCCAGCTGTGAATTTGTTACCTACACCATGTCCTTTATTTTATCCATTACTGTCCTTATCGGCTTATAAAGCGCCAGCATAACTGCAAAATTTCCCACACAGTGAGCCACATCCATAGGTATTCCCGCTATCCACCATGCGAATGCCGTTTTAAAGCCTCCCGAAAACACATATACGAGAGAGCAAAGGCCTCCGAAGGCCAGTCCAAACACCGCAGAAACCAGAGCCCAAAACATAACGCTGTTATGATTTTTAAGCAAAAGGGTTATTCCTGCCAAAAGCGGCCATATATACAGATACATTACCGTCCATATATTAAAGCCCCATATCATACACTCAACGGCAACGAAAACAAATATTGATAAAAAGACCTTTCTTCCAAAATACATGGCGTACATTATAATCAGAAACGATACAATCTCTATATTAGGCAGGAAAGACATCACTGTTTTCCCCGCTGTCAGTGTGGCGCTCATGACCCCGATTTCCGCTACGTCTCTGGCTGTCATTTTCCAAGTCATTTCATTTCCTCATAGATTATCTCAAATGCGTCGCCGTCAGCAACGGGCTGATTTTCCACGCCATAGTTACAGTATTCCCCGTTAACGTAAAATCCCCAATAGGCTGATTTATTATCAACAGTCACGTCGTTTACAGTATCAATATAAAGGCCGTACTGCCCTTCTTCGCCGCTGTAGGTAAAATCCTGTTCACTCAGTTCATCAAGGACCTGTTTAAGAAACTCAGCCTGTGTATTTGCAAAATACTGGCTTTCCTTTCCTTCGTCATCAATAACAGTCACGGCTACGGACTTGCTTCCTTCAGTTACATCCGGCCTGTTAGCCGAGTATATGCCTAACATAACAGCTATCACTGCGGCTACAGCGATAATCGTATATAAATATTTTTTGTTCTTCATAGCTTCCTCCCAATTGTGTCATATATCAGCCAAAATATTATAAGCCTAACGGGAACAAAATACAACTTTCAAAGGACAATTTTTTCAATCTAACCTCTCTGGCATAGCCTTAGGAGTTTATACATATTTATATAAAAACGGCGTCAACAGGAGCGCATATGAAATTCAGAGCATTATATTTAAAGAACATTAAAAACACAGCCATCATAGCAGTGCTGTGCGCAATAATAACGGCTGCAGGGATAATAGATGACCGGCGTACAGTAGAGGCTATGCTTCCGGTTGAAAATAAGGTTGTAATTATCGATGCCGGACACGGAGGGTTCGACCCAGGTAAAACAGGTACAAACGGAGACAATGAAAAAATTATCAATCTAAAAATCGCCACCTATTTACAGCAGTACCTTGAGCAAAGCGGAGCAGTCGCGATTATAACCCGTGACAGCGACGAAGCGCTTGGAGACTCCAAAAAAGCCGATATGGCAGAGCGAAAAAAAATAACCAATGAAAGTGATGGAGACATACTTATAAGTATTCACCAAAATTCCTTTACCTCCGGCAAGGCCTCCGGAGCTCAGGTATTCTACTATAAAGCAAGTGATGAGGGCAAAAAACTGGCGGAGTATGTTCAGCAGTCCTTAATAGATACTTTAGATAAGAACAACAACAGACTGGCAAAGCCTAATTCTGACTACTATGTTCTTCGTACAACACAAATACCTGCCGCAATTGTGGAATGCGGATTTTTAAGCAACGCAGATGAAGAAGCCAAGCTTAATACGGACGATTATCAGCAGCAGACCGCGTGGGCAATTTATAAGGGAATTGTCAGCTATTTCAATGGAAATTAATGATTGTGCTTCGTTTAATATAAATATTTTACTGTTTCTGTCTTCATTCACTAAATAAGCCTCATATTTATATGAGGCTTATTTAGCGGGCTAACTCCTGCTTCTTCTTTAGGAGGCAGTTTTAATGGTTTATCTGCGTTTTCTCGCCGGACAAACTTTTTACTCATTAAAGAAGTCAAGAACAACCTTATTAAATTTTTTATATGCTGTCTGGCATAAATCGTGTATCCCGTATTCCTCTGCTGTAAAACGAACCCATCTGCAGTTTTTCATTGTATTACTCATCCATTTTCCATGCTCGGGAGTAGTCAGCATGCTTAAATCTCCGGTTATATACATAGAAGGCACAGTAATTTGGGTAATAAGGTCACTCCAATCAAGCATCAGATGGTCAAGCATGAGTTTTGAAACAAACTCCTTCTGAGCTTCCGCCATTTCAGGGCGTTGGCATATCTTTTCCCAGTACCCGTCCGGAATCTGTTTTGATGTTTCTTCATCAAAGAACATTACACCTCTGTGGAAACACATTTCAAACGCTTCTGTAATGGGGGAACCTTCCGGAAGCCATGTATTGCCGGACTCTGCAATAGTATTAACAAGCGTCCAGCAGTCCATACGGTTAGTTGAAGTGCGTGCAATGTCAGCCGCCTTATATTTAGGGTTGGCCACAATAGCAGCCGGCTCCTCGTCAAAAATAACCTTGTTGATTTTTTCCTGTCCAAAAATTTCTATATAGCTCCAAATCACACTGCATCCCATTGACCATCCGCAAAGATTTACTTTTGGTGAACCAATCGCTTCAATAAATTCATGCAAATCAGCACCAAGTCTGTGAATATGAGCACCGTGGCTGGCCACAGATTTACCATGCCCTCTCAGTTCAAGCGAATACACGGAATAATACTCAGAAAAGTCAGGAGCATTAAGCATCCATGTATCAGCATCATCTATGCCTCCATGAATTAGTATTAGAGGCATTCCCTCTCCTTTATGTAAAAAACGAAGTTTAATATGGTCCTTTGTTTCAAAATAATTTTCGGTAAAACCTTCCATTAAAGGATTCTTTGTATAAGGAACAGCTCCATTTAAAATTCTGCTATTTTCACAAACAATATTATTTGAATTCATATTTCTTCCTCCTGTTAATTATTATCTTTATTTGGAAAAGCTAGCTTATAAGCCCTTCCGTATATGAAGTAACCAATAACGCCGAGTATGATACAGCATATGCCTGAAATCAGGATACAGTCAGACGGGTTTGCCGAACCCAATATCATGTTTGAAATAATTCCAGGCACATAGCCGCAAAGGGCCTCGCCTATAAACATAAACCCTGTAAAAAGGCCCACTGCAGTGCCTGCTGCTTTCCCCTTTACTGCATTTCCAAGTACTGTAGTAATCCCACTGTGCTGGGCATTTATGCCTACGGATGCAATACAGAATAAAATACCGATTGTTATTACAGAATTGGCATGTGTTGCTAATACAAATGCTATTCCTGTAAGAAGCATCATAGCAGTTACGCTGTATTGTCTGCATACCTTCAGTACAACAAATATAGCAGCCATAATTACAACACCGATAAATGTTGCAAGGCTTGTCAGTGTTCCTACATGCGCTGACGTTCCAATTTGAAGCTCATTGATAATTAAGCTTGAGAGGTTCACTGTCATACCCATATAGAACAGAGCGGCGACAAATTTAAAAATAATCAGTGCAATAATACTTCCAGGAATTTTGTTCGTATCATTACCTTCACTGTCAGCTGTTTCTTCATTGTTTGCCTGAGCCTTATCTGAAGGATACCAGATAATAGTAACTATAATTGCTGCTGCAACCACCCAATAAATATCAAAGGCCTTTACCCATTCACCGCTTGCTGCTAAAAATCCCATAGCCGCATTGGCAAATACCATGCCGACACTGGTTGTTGCATCGTTTAAGCCATAAATCTTGTCACTCAGATTCGTTGGAGTAATTGCTGAAAGTGCTGATATATTGGCTGTAGGAATTGAGCCTGCTGCAAAGCCAGTCATAGCAGATCCCACAATTGCGGTATAAATATTTTGATTACCCATAAATCTAACGAGTAGTCCTCCTGCCAGCATTAAGCCCATTGACCCGAGAATTAATGGCTTTCTCCCAACAAAGCGAATCATCGCAGCAGATACAAATCCGCCAATCATTGCGACAACACCAGGAATAGTTGCAATTGACATAACAAGTGCATCCTGTCCGGGATAAGTGTTATAAATATATCCCAGAGGAGTATACGCAGCTACATAAAACCATGCAACAAAAGTAGAAAGCAATATTGGAATTAATCTTTTAATAAACTGTGAGTTTCCCATTTTCATTCCTCCCTTAATAAAAAAGA
>URCD01000060.1 GCA_900546215.1 uncultured Eubacteriales bacterium
TTCTCACAACAGAGCAAAAGCTTGAAATTATTGATGGACTTATTAATTCCGGAATTAAGGAATTAGAGGTTACATCATTTGTCAGCCCTAAGGCTATTCCTCAAATGGCAGATGCTGAAAGAGTTGCGGCATACTGTCTTGAAAAGTATCCAAAAACAAAAATTTACGCACTTATTCCAAACCTTAGAGGCGCACAAAATGCATGGAATGCGGGAATTAGACATGTATCATACGTAATTTCTTTAAGTGAAAGCCATAATAAGGCTAACATTAACCGTACCCACGAGGAATCCTTTTCTGAACTTAAAAAACTGATAGAGACATATCCTGAATTGGATATTTGTGTCGGCTTGGCTACAGTATTTGGATGCCCGTTTGAAGGTATCCCAAAGATTTCCGATGCTGTTGTTTTTGCCAAAAAGCTTTGGGATTATGGTATTCGCTCAATAAATCTTGCTGACACAATCGGCATAGCAGACCCAAAACAGGTGCGTGAAACAGTTTATGCCATGAAAGAAGCGTTACCTGAATGTGAATTCCAGATACATATTCATGACACACGAAATATGGGAATGGTAAATACCCTTGCCGCAATAGAATGCGGAATAACAACTGTTCAGTCAACCCTTGGCGGCTTGGGGGGATGCCCGTTTGCACCGGGGGCATCAGGCAATACTGCTACAGAGGACCTCGTATATATGCTGGAGAGAATGGGATATAAAACAGGAATTGATTTTGAAAAACTCTTAATTCTTTCGAAGTATCAAAAGAGCTTTGTAGAGGGAGTATATAGTGGACACCATATGAATATAGGAACAAAATCACCTTGCTGTTAATTTGAACCTGCTACTGTTCAGATTAGGGTTATAGATAATGGGAAAGGATGAAATCATCTATGGATGTTATTGCGTTATTAATATTTCTGGGAGTTATTATTATTGCGTTTATAAGAAAGATAAATGTTGGTGTGCTGGCGCTAGCGGTAGGAGTTATTGCCGTTCGTATTTTTGGCTTGAACGATAAAGCCCTGATTGGAGCAATCAGTTCCTCTATGTTTGCCACACTGGTCGGCATAACATTACTGTTTGCTATAATAAATTCCACAGGAGCCCTCGACTTAATGGCTCGTAAAATAGTTGCTTTGGCCGGAAGCCATACATATATAATTCCGGTTGCTATTTATGTAGCTGGATTTGTTGTTGCAGGAGTCGGCCCTGGAGCGGTTCCGGCCCTTGCTATTATACCTGCCCTTGGCGTGTCTATAGCAGTACAGGTAGGATACCATCCGGTGATGCTCGCTCTTGTAGGAGAGTGTGGACTTATGGCTGGCAGAATGACTCCGATTACGCCGGAAGCTGCCATTATAAAAAGTGCGGCTGAAACAGCAGGATTTGGAAATGTAATGCCGACTATTCTTATTTGTCAGACGCTTACAACAGCCGTTTTTGCACTTGTATTATTCGTTATATTCAAAGGATATAAGCTTAAAAAGCCTATTAATGTGTTGTCTATAAAAGACCTTGAAAAATTCAGTTCAAAGCAAATAATATCACTGCTGGGAATAGTAGCTATGATGGTTCTTTTAATTGGATTTGATGTAAATATTGCACTTGCGGCATTTATGGTTTCAGCCGTACTTCTTCTGATTGGTATTGGAGATGACGGAGCATGCATTAAAGCTCTCCCTTGGAGTACTATATGCATGATTCTTGGTGTCGGCGCATTGCTTGATGTTGTGAATACCGTGGGCGGTATTGAGCTTATGAGCAATGCAATATCTTCAGTTATGAATACTAAAACAGCAGTTCCTTTTATGGGGGTTTCCGCTGGCTTACTTAGCCTCGTGAGTTCGGCTCTTGGAGTTGTATATCCTACAATGATGCCTATGAGTGCAGATATAGCTGCTCAGATTGGCGGTATTAACCCGGTAGCGCTTATGGCGGCTGTCGGCGTAGGCGGTTCACTTGCAGGCGTTTCCCCGCTGTCAACCGGAGGCGCTCTTATACTTGCTGCGCTTGGAACAAATACCAAGGACTTTAATAAGGCAAAGCAAGACAAAGAATTTCTTAACTTATTTATTTATTCAGGCATTGGCCTGCTTGTAATAGTAGTAGTGTCTGCACTGGCATTTAATATAATCGCCAACGCAGTCTATGGAATATGAAATACTAAAATCTGATTTTGAAAGGGAGAAGAAGAAATGAATCATACAGCTTTAAATGATGTAACAGTACTTGACTTAACAAGGGTCTTGGCCGGTCCATACTGCACAATGATGCTTGCGGACTTTGGAGCCAATGTTATTAAAATCGAAATTCCTGGAAAAGGTGACGACACTAGAGCATATGCTCCGTTTAAAAATGGAGAAAGCCTGTACTATGCCAATGTAAACCGTAATAAGAAAGGGATTACTCTTAATCTTAAGAACGAAAAGGGGAAAAAGCTTTTTCTGGATATGGTTAAAAAAGCAGATGTTGTAGTTGAAAACTATCGTCCGGGTGTAATGGATAAGCTTGGCCTGGGTTACGATGTGTTAAAAGAAGTAAATGACAAAATAATTTATGCGGCAGTTTCAGGCTTTGGATGCTACGGACCATATTCACAGCGTCCCGGCTATGACATAATAGCTCAGGCCACAGGCGGACTTATGAGCATAACAGGAGAAGAAGGCGGCCAGCCCCTGCGCGTAGGTAATGCAATGGGTGATGTGCTTGGAGGGATGAATCTGACAATCGGTATTCTTACTGCGCTTCACGCCAGAACATTAACCGGCAGGGGACAGCGTGTAGATGTTTCCCTTGTAGACTCCGTAGTATCAAGCCTTGAAACAGGAATTCAGAGGTTTTTTGCTTCCGGAAAACAGCCGGAGCTTATGGGCAACCGCTATGCCTCCGCTTATCCATATGACGCATTTAAAGCTAAGGACGGAAGATTTGTAATAGGCTGCGCCAATGATAAATTGTTTTCCTTATTATGTACAAAGGTTCTTAACAGGAGTGACCTTTTAACAGACGTCAGATTTGATACAAACGCCAAGCGCTGTGATAACTATGCTGAGCTTAAACCGGAAATTGAAAAATGGACTGTAAATCATACTGTTGATGAATGTGTCGATATGATACTTGGCGTAGGAGTGCCCGCGGCTCCTATCAACGATTTGGAGCGAGTTACAACAGACCCTCATATAGCGATTGCAAGAGAAATGATAGTACCGATTAAACACCCCGTAATCGGTGATATGAAGGTAAACGGAAACCCTGTAAAATTATTGGATACAAAGGCCGAAATATCTCGCCCTGCGCCTACACTTGGACAGGATAATGAGGCGGTCTTTAATGATATACTCGGCTTTAAAAAAGAAGAAATAGACAAACTTGCTGAAGAAGGAATAATCTAAAAATAAGTGTAAGCAACAGAAAAATATGTAATAACATGACTTTGATTTGGATATAATAATTTCATAGTATGTATTTTTAGGGACAGATTTTATCAACTGTCCCGTTTTTATACATTTTTGCTTTTTTGTAAATTGCCGTACTTTTTTCATTGTATTATTATAAGTAACATAAAAATAAATTGGTACAACCAAAATGTTGAAACGGAGGAAACGGTAATGGAAAATAAATTTACGCATGCTGCCGAGAGAAAAGCCTTTGAGATAGCTATAGATTCTCTGATTAAACATGTCGGAAACGACCCAACCAGTATGGTTAAAATAATTAATATAGGCGAGAAGTTTATTGGCAAGTCATGGTCGCCTGAAGCCTATGAAAAGCTTAAGGCTGTTTTTTCAGATGAAGACAGCAAGTGGGCGAAATTTGGAAGAAGACTTATTGAAGAGACAGACCCTTTTGTCCTTAAGCAGGTTTTTCTTACACTCGGTTATGAAGCTGGTTTCCGAGGTTATAAAATCACACAGGAAATGTCTGAAAAATATGACTGCAATATTCCGTGGATTATACTTATGGACCCTACAAGTGCCTGCAACATGCATTGCATAGGCTGTTGGGCAGCTGAGTATGGAAATAAATATAACCTTTCTTATGAAGATATGGACAGCATTGTTAGCCAGGGAAAAGAACTTGGTATCCATGCCTACCTCCTTACCGGCGGCGAGCCTATGGTACGTAAAAACGACATTATAAAGCTCTGTGAAAAGCACAACGACTGTATGTTCAGCGCTTTTACAAACGGTACTCTCATTGACGAGGCGTTTTGTAAAGAGATGCTTCGCGTTGGCAACTTTATGCCATCAATAAGTGTAGAAGGCTATGCGGAGGAGAATGACGGCCGTCGTGGTGAAGGCCATTTTGAAAAGGCTATGCACGCAATGGAGCTTTTGAAGGAGCATAAGCTTCTTTTTGGAACTTCAATTTGCTACACAAGCAAAAATTATAAAACAGTAACATCTGATGATTTTATTGATTTGCTCATTGAGAAAGGCGTAAAATACTCATGGTATTTCCACTATATGCCTGTAGGAAACGACGCATCTACAGACCTTCTTCTTTCACCTGAACAGCGTGAGTATATGTACCATAGGGTAAGAGAAATAAGAGGCTGGGATGGAGGTAAGGAATTATTTGCAATCGACTTCCAAAACGACGGCGAGTTTGTTACAGGCTGCGTAGCAGGAGGAAGATGCTACTGCCATATTAATCCGATTGGTGATGTTGAGCCTTGCGTATTTATTCACTATTCAAGCGCAAATATTCATGAAAAATCTCTTATTGAATGTCTCCAGCAGCCTTTGTTTAAAGCATACAGGGCTCACCAGCCATTTAATAATAACCATCTGCTTCCATGTCCTATGCTTGAAAATCCTGAAATGCTTCAGGAGCTTATTCATGAAACAGGGGCGGTTTCTACGGACCTTAAGTCTCCTGAGTCATGCGAACATCTCTGTGGAAAATGCAGTGAGTACGCAAAGAATTGGAAGCCTGTAGCTGAAAAGCTTTGGGAAAAGACGCTGGAAGAGAGAGCTGAAAAGACAGAAACAAAATAAAGCCAGTTAATTTATAAAGAAAAGATGCCCGCTATCAAAAGATGGCGGGCATTATTATTTCAGCTGAATACTTCCAGAGCCTGACTAAAATCATTTATTAAATCATTAATGTCTTCAGCCCCTGTGGAAATGCGGATTAATCCTTCATACAAGCCCATTTTAATTAGCTCGTCAGGTGTGAACTCGTTTCTGAATGCTGAAGCCGGATGTGCGATAGATGTTTTTATGCCTCCCAGTGTGCCTAAATATTTAACTATTTTAAGCCTATGCACGAATTCATCAACTTTGGCCCGGTCATCTTCTACCCTGAAGCTCATCATAGTCCCGTAACCATTGGTGAATATTCTTTCCGCCAGATTATGCTGGGGATGAGATTCAAGGCTTGGATGATATACGTGACGTACATTTGGATTTTCTTCTAGGGCTTTTGCCAAAAGAGAGGAATTTGCCAGCTGCGCTTTCATCCTAAGCGACATTGTTTTAATACTCCTTTGAAAGAGCCATGCGGTATTTGCATCAAGGACAGCTCCCAACAATAAATATGTACGGCGTATGTGTTTAATTATTTCATTAGAAGCAGTAATTGAGCCTCCGGTAGCATCGCTGTGACCTCCAAAAAATTTTGTAAGGCTATGGACAACAATATCAGCGCCAAAATTCAACGGCTTTATTACAAAAGGGGTAGTAAATGTACTGTCTACAACAACCAATATTCCTGATTTGTGAGCTGTGAGAGCAATTTGCTCTATATCAACTACCTGTGTCAGCGGATTTGCAATGATTTCTGTATAAAATACCTTTGTATTGGAACGAATGGAGTCTTTGACTGAGCTAAGGTCTGTAAAATCGGCCATTGTAATTTCAATGCCATGGGATTTTAACAGCTCTATAAGTTCAATAGTTTCGGCGTAAATATCTTTACTGAATACAGCATGGTCACCGCTGTTTAAAAGTGATAAAAGAGTAGTGGATATTGCGCCCATACCGGAAGAGCAAATTAGTGTTTTCTCACCGTTTTCAAGATAAGAGACTGCTTCTGCCAAGCCGTCCCTGTTTGGATTTCCAGTACGGTTGTAAAAATACTTGCCGCCATTGTTCGCAAAAGCATAGTCAGTAGTATCTTCAATTATATACGCTGTAGACGGATATATTGGAGCTGTTTCGGGGTTGACTGCGTTTGTCCTCGCCTGCATCCCTCTATATAAAATTTCTGTGTTTTCATTAAACAATTCAATCACCTTCCTTTAATAGCTTTTAGTATAACGTATTCCTGTAATTAATTGTAATCTTTATTCTAGCTATAATGTCAATTGTATGTTTTTTATAAAGCAGAGCCTTCTGTTGCTGCACTATATTGAGATAAATGACCAAATATCTGTATTTGAAAGTAATTTATATTTTGAAACATGCTTTTTAAATGCTGTTAGGGCTGTTATAATGACATAAATCTTAAGAAAATATGAAGAAGACGACAAAATCAAAAAAACTAGAACTTTTTGATTTAATCCGGTGTCTTATAAGTGTAAAACAAAGAAAAAGGAATAAATGCTGCAGCATTGAGAGGGTGAAATAAATATGAGCAAAAGAAAGCTCGTAGAAAAATTTATAAATGATAATATTGACAGTGCTTACCGTTTTGCATTCACATATATGAAAAATCAGCATGACGCTGAGGATGTAGTGTCAGACAGTATAATAAGAGCTCTTAGGGCTGCGGACAGTGTAAAAGACCCTGAAAGAATTAAGCCATGGTTTTTCAGGATAGTATCCAATACCGCCCTTACAAACATTAAAAAGAAACAGAAGGTTGTTCCTTTTGAAAGTATGGATAATAATGGGGATATTTATGAAGACAGCTACAGCATATCAAACATCAATGAAATGATTGAAAAGCTTCCAAAGGAATATATGGAGGTTATAGTTCTCAGATACTTCGAGGACATGAAAATCAAAGATGTTGCCGAAGTGCTTAATATCAATGAGAACACGGCAAAAACGAGGCTTTACAAGGCCCTCAGATTATTGAAGGAGGATATGGTGGAAGATTATGAGTAAACAAATGGATGAATTCAAAAAACAGTATGAAAATATTAAAGCATCGGAGGATTTAATTATGAAAGCGAATAAAGAGATAAAAAAATCAAAGACTAAAAGAGGTTTTAAAACAGGAGCAGGGGCAGTTGCAGCCTTTGTTGTGGCAGTTGGAGTGGTTGCTAATGTGAGCCCGTCATTCGCATATGCTATGAGCGATGTTCCGGTAATGGGAGACTTGGTTAAGGTAGTAACATTCGGAAAATACGAAAATGTTGAAAACGGATATGAAATAAAAGTAAATACACCAAAAATTGAGGGTCTTGTGGATGAAGAATTACAGAAAAAGCTTAATGATGAATTTAAAGACCAGGCTGACAGTGTTATTGCCGGATTTGAGCAGAGTGTTAAGGAGCTTAAGGAGGAATTTGGCGATGAAACAGTTCATATGGGCATAGAATACAACTATGAGGTGAAAACTGATAACGATGATATACTTGCTCTTGACACATACGTATATTTTGCCTCCGGCTCATCAACGTCAGTGCATAATTACTACACAATAAATAAGCATACTGGTGAAATCTACACTCTTAAAGGAATGTTCAAGGATGGAGCCGATTATGTAACGCCTATAAGTGATTATGTTAAAGGTGAAATGGAAAGGCTTAATAAGGAAGAGGACGGCATGTTCTGGGTAGGAGATACTGAAATAGAAGGCTTTGAAAAGATAGCAGACGACCAGAAATTCTATATCAATAATGACGGCAATATTGTAATTTGTTTCCAGAAATATGAAGTTGCAGCCGGTGCACAGGGCACGCCTGAGTTTGTTATTCCAAATGATGTGATAGCAGACATACTTAAATAAGTTAATCGCGATTAAAATATATTACACCCTCGAATACGCCGGATATTTATATCCGGTGTATTTTTTAAAATTTGTATAAAGGTCTTTTTCTGCGGCAATAATACTTTCAGAGAAATCAAATGATTTCACTTTTATGGAGGTGCCAAAATGAAAAGGAACAAATTTATGGAGTTTTTAAACAGCAAAGGCCAGTATGCGGCAATCTTTGCGTTTATAGTTGTAGCGGGTATCTGCGCCGGTACAGCAGCCTATAACAAAGGCCTAAATAACAATGAAGCCACAAGCGAGCCCAATACCACAAGCGAGCCTGTATTGACTAATAAAAACGCAGAGAAAAAACCTGAACAGACAGATAGTACAACAAACACAGAACCTGTTAAAACACAGGAAAACACAGCGCCTGAAACAGAGAACAATACGGCCCTTCTTGACGGTGAGGATGGAGAGGATTTTGAAATAGCCCTCACATGGCCCGTTGACGGTGATATTTTAATGGGCTACAGCCCTAACTCACTTGTCTATGACCCTACGCTTGATCAGTATAGAACAAATGACAGTGTTTGCATTGCAGCCGGAGAAGGCTCAAATGTGGCTGCTGCCGCTGATGGTACTGTTGCCGAGGTAGTAGAAGACGAGACAAAGGGAAATTATGTTGTTATAGAGCATGAAAACGGCTGGAAGACTACATACAGCCAGCTTGCGGATATTCAGGTAGCCGCCGGCGATGCTGTAGAAAAAGGCGAGACCTTGGGTGTAGTTGCAAGCCCTTCAATCTATTCATCAGCTATGGGTTCACATGTAGAATTTACCGTGACTCTGGATGATATGACTGTTGACCCGGAAGTCGCCGTTGGATAAAACTGAATATTAGCCGCAAAGGGGCGGTGCAAAAACAGATGGCATGCCATCTGTTTTTTGTCGTTTAATCATTTAATTTTTATATTGGGTTTTTTTGCATATGTGTTATAATATCCATATAAAGCTAAAAGAAAAATTTAAATATATAAAAGTTTGCTGCAGAATTTTATTAACCTACCAAGGAGGATAACGCGATGATATTTTCACAGGAGCGAAAGAGGGAACTTAATATCAGAATTGACTATAACAATATGATGAAGAAGTATGTTGGAGAATACGGTATCTCTGATGCAGAGCTGTCTGCTTTGTCGGGCAAGGCAGCAAAGGCGCATAAAGCTATGGAGGAGAAAAGAACAAACGGAGGCATGGACTGGAGAAACCTTCCGTATAATCAAAAAGAAGTGGTAGAGGATATAAAGGCTTATGTGGACTCAGTAAAGGAGCATACCGAGGCCTTTGTAGTTTTGGGCATAGGCGGCTCGGCTTTAGGCCCTATATGTGTGCAGCAGGCTATTAACCATCCGTTTTACAATGAGCTTTCTAAAGAAAAGCGTGGCGGCTATCCCAAACTTTATGTCGCAGATAATGTTGATCCTGAAAGGCTCGCATACCTTTTTGATGTTATTGATATTAAAAAGTGCATATTCAACTGTGTATCAAAAAGCGGAAGCACTTCCGAAACGATGAGTCAGTTTATGATAATAAAGGAAATGCTTGAAGAGAAGCTTGGAAAGGCTGAGGCTTCAAAGCATATCGTATGCACAACAGATATAGAAAAGGGAAACCTTATTAAAATAGCCAAGGAAGAAGGCTACAAGACGTTTATTATTCCCTCAGGAGTCGGAGGAAGATTTTCCGAGCTCACACCTGTTGGCTTGCTTCCGGCGGCAATGTGCGGAATTGATATTGAAATGCTGCTTGACGGAGCTGCCTATATGGATGAGCTTTCAAAAAATGAGGATGTTTTTAAAAATCCCTCTTATATGTTTGCTCTTTTAAGCTATATATCAATGGAGCAGGGTAAAAATATTTCCGTTATGATGCCTTATGCAGACAGCCTTAAATATGTTTCGGACTGGTTTGCACAGCTTTGGGCGGAGTCTCTTGGCAAGAAATATGACAATGCAGGAAATATTGTAAATGCGGGACAGACGCCCGTTAAAGCTCTCGGCGTTACAGACCAGCATTCACAGGTGCAGCTTTATACGGAAGGGCCATTTGATAAAATGATAGTTCTTCTTGGCGTAGACAAATTCAGGGAAACAGTAACAATCCCTGAGATATACGGCGATATTCCCAGCCTTGGTTTTTTAGGAGGAGTTACCCAGAACAGGCTCATTGCTACAGAACAGATGGCAACAGAATACGCGCTTCAGAAGGCGGGAAAATCAAATATGACTATTACGCTTCCGGAAGTCAATGAGTTTACGTTAGGACAGCTTCTTTATATGTTTGAGGTTGCTACTGGTTTTGCCGGAGAGCTTCTTAATATTAATGCGTTTGACCAGCCCGGTGTTGAGGAGGGGAAAAACGCCACCTATGCAATGTTTGGCAGACCTGGCTATGAAGAAAAGAAGGCGGAGCTTGATGCGAAGCCCGAGAAAAGTGAAAAATATATGATTTAAAAAATATACCGGCATGCGCGCAGCGCATGCCGGTATTTAATTTAGACTCTCTTTAAAATTTAGACAGCAGATATCTAAAGCTTAAAATTAACGTCATATGGATAGTTCTGTAATTATGCAGCTGTAAAAACAGCATAATACACCTTGTTATTTAGGGAGAAATACCGAAAATGTGGAGCCTTTGCCAGGTTCTGATGAAACCTTTATATATCCTTTTTCTGATGATATAATTTCTCTTGCCAGAAAGAGACCTATTCCGACTCCGTCCTCATCACTCACTTTTGCGCTGCGGTAAAAGCGGCCGAATATTTTGCTGTACTCCTCCTTGTCTATTCCAATTCCGTTGTCAGATATATCTATTCGGCAGAACATATCATAGGGTATTATACTAAACTCTATTTTTCCTCCGCTTGGCGTGTACTTTACAGCGTTGTCAGCTATATTGTTAATTGCTTCGGCAGTCCATTTTATATCAAATACAGCCTCGCAGACAGTTTCAGGAAATACAATTTCAATATTTTTAGCCTTAGCTTTTGGCAGTATATTTTCCCTCACGGAGACTAAAAGTCTGCTTATATCATCTTTTTTTGGCGAAACCGATATAATTCCGGTTTCAAGCCGGGAAAGATTTACGAGAGAATTTATAAGAAAATTTAGCTTTTCAGACTGGGAGACAAGAAGATTGACATACTGACGGCAATCGTTGGGGAGTTCAGTTTCGCTGACTAGCTGGGCGTAGAGCAAAATATTTGCAATGGGTGTTTTAGTCTGATGGGATATATCTGCTATAAGCTCTTTTATTTTGTCCCTCTCAGATTTTATTTTGTCTGAGGAAAGTGAGCTTTGGGCAAGAAATTTGGACAGCTTGGCCTCTAATGAGGAATACATTGTCTCATCAAATATAAATTGGTCAAAATTTCCTGATATAGCTCTGTCTAGCATTTTTGACAGGCCGTCCATTGACTTTTTTAATGTAATCCTATCATATATAAAAAGGCAAATAGAACATAAAAATAATATTGCTGCTGAAAGCAGAATGAATTTATCCATTATTTCACCGCCCATGTATAGCCTATACCGTAAATCGTTTTTATTGGATTGGAGCTTCCAAGCTTATCCCTTAACCTTTTCACAGCCACGGAAAGAGCGTTTTCATCTACAAATTCACTCCCATCAATCCAAATGCCGTCATAAAGGCTGTCGCGTGTTACGGTATTGCCTCTGTTTTCAATTAGTATTCTAAGAAGCTTTTGTTCTGTTTTTGATAAGTCAACCGCGTTTTTGTCCACAGTAAATTCAAGCTTATCAAAGTCAAAGTAATATTTATCCGACTTATAAATATTGGAGGCCTTTTTCTTTTTTCTTAGCTGTACATTTACTCTGGCCCTTAGAACCGCAAGCGAAAACGGCTTTGTTATATAATCGTCAGCGCCAAGCTCAAATCCTGAAACAATATCTGTTTCCATATCGTTGGCGGTAAGCAAAATTACAGGAGTGTCATGATATTCTTTGATGTCTGCAAGAAAATCCAGACCGCTTCCGTCCGGCAGATTAACGTCAAGTATTATTAAATCAAATTTTTTGCTGGCTGTAAGTATTCTGGCTGTACGCAAATCAAACGCACTCTCAAATAAAATATTTGCATCTCTCAGTGCAAGGGCTATTCCGTTGTTAAGCGCCTTGTCATCTTCTACTATCAGTATTTTATCCATTTAAACATCACCGTATTGAGTATATCAAAAATGCCTCCGCCTATCAAGGCAGAGGCGTTTTTGCTTATTCAGTTTCAGAAAGCCTTTCCACAATTGAGTGTTTGGAAGCCGATTTATATGTTATAAGCGGCATAATTATGCCAAGCAGTATGAATATTGGAGCTACGGCCAAAACAGGCGCTATAGTAAACTTATAGCTGAAAAACCAAAACATACTCTCAAATACCGATGACATTACAGGCCCGGTGATAAGGCTTAGAATTAAAGATGCTATTATAGAGCCGGCAGCATAGCATAATCCTTCAAATACAAGCATTGTTTTCAGTTGGTTTCCTGTCATGCCAACAGACTGAAGCACCGCAAATTCCCTTCTTCTGGTAATAATACCTGTAAGAATTGCGTTAAGGAAATTAAGAATGCCCACTATTCCGATAATAAGGCTTAACACACCACCTAAAATTATAAACATAGAACGGAAGGACTCAAATTCCGCAGCTATTGTTGCCTTACTGTCGTAATCATACTGAGGCATCTGGTTTTTTGTGAAATCAGAAAGGAAGCTTTCCATACTGCCTTCGGTTTCGTCCGTTGTATCAAAGGCATAGTATAAAATATTTTCAGTACCTGTATCCTGTATAAAAGTCTGATCGTTAAGTACAAACTCATCTGCACTATAGTATCGGTAGCTGAGGGAGTGGGGTACATCTACAAGTGCAGCCACCTCATATTCTACGTCGTGATATTTTGTAATGCGGCTGTCATAGCTTATATCGTCAGAAATGTTGTCAGGATCCAGGATTTCACCTGTATCGGTATCATAATATTCCCTTTCGTCCACATAACGCAGAGTTACCTTGTCGCCAATTTTAGCCCAGTGGCTGTCCATATAGGGTTTGCCGTAATCGTCACTGCTGTATACAGCAGCGATAAAGCGGGTTCCCGGCTCATAAATTTTTGATATATCGCCTTCAAGCACTGTCAGCTTGTCAAGTATCCCCTGTTCCATACCAAACAGCTGTACCCTGTCTGCCAGCTTTCCGTCACTATTTTTTTCAGCCCTATCGACCATCCAGTTAAGTGTTTGCTCATCATTCCAACGTCCATAGGCATCACGGAAATATTCCTCGGTAACAAACTCCTGAATATCACTGACATCTCCGTAGGTAAGCCCACCGCCGGTTATGTCTGCGTGTGCAGTTACTTCATTTATTATTTCCTTTGGAAGTGCCTGATCAAGAGACCAGAAACCTCCTGTCTGAAAATATTTTGCGTCGGCAACGACGAAGTCGGCTGCAATCTGACGGCTTATATATTTGTCCATATTAAAGCCGTTTGTAAAAGTAACAGTAAGATTAAGGAGCACAACGGCAAGTGTAAGAGATATAATTGTTATTGCAGTTCTTGCGCGGTTTCGTCCAAGGTTTGCCATTGCCATGGCAAATAATGACGCTCCTTTTTTTGATTTCCTTACTGCCTTATTGCCCTTTAATCCTTCGGAATAGCGAATGGCCTCAATAGGAGATACTTTGGCCGCCATTTTTCCGGGTTTACGACAGGATATTAAAACAGTAATAAGCGCGAACAGAGCAGAAACAATGAAAATTAGTGGGCTGGCGGATAATCCCTCTACTGGTATACCGTCAAGACGTGATATTACTATAGGTGTTAAAGCCGCCCCTATACCGTATCCCGTAATAAGTCCTATAGGGATACCTATTACTGAAAGCCACAGCGCCTGAGTACGTATTATACGGCGTAGCTGACGTCCTGTCGTTCCTATAGTTTTAAGCAGGCCATAAAATCTTATATCGTTTACCACTGAAATCTGAAATACGTTATAGATAATAAGATAGCCCGTAAATATTATAAGAAGAAGCAAAACTGCTATTAATGCCACGGTGACAAAATCCATATCGTTTACAAGCTGGGCTCCTGTATAACCCCAGTTTATGCCGGTTGCGATGTAGTTGTCTCCGGCGGAACGGCTTTCAGACTGAAAACCATGCCTTTCAAGTATTTTATCAACATTGCTTTGTATGTTCATGGTGTAGTAAGTTTGAAGAGACTTCTTAATCAATCAAATTTAAAGAGTTGGAGCT
>URCD01000061.1 GCA_900546215.1 uncultured Eubacteriales bacterium
CGTGAAAACTCCCGGCATAGATCTCAAATTTGTTGGAGAGCTTTTAAAAACGAGACTCGAAACACTTAATGATATTCCGGAGCTAGTTGATTTTATAGATGCACTTCCTGAATATTCTACTGAGCTCTACATTCATAAAAAGATGAAAACTACTGAGGAAATTGCTCTTGAAAGCCTTAAGGCGGTCGTGCCTGTGCTTGAAAGCCAGGGGAATTGGTCGAATGATACCCTCTATGAGTGCCTTATGGAGCTTGCTAAAGAAAAAGGCCTTAAAAACGGACAGATACTTTGGCCGGTCAGAACTGCGCTTTCAGGAAAGCCTTCGTCACCGGGCGGGGCTACAGAGCTTGCTGTAATTCTTGGCAAGGAAGAAACGCTTAGAAGAATTGATACAGGCATTAAAATGCTTGATGAGAAATTAAATTAAGTAAAATAAAAGGCGTTATGAGAATAACGCTTTTTATTACTTTTATCTTAAAAAATCTGCCCAATGTTGACACAAACAGCAATGAATTGTAAAATAAAACAATAAGCTAAATTAATATGGCTCATTATGTAAATAGGCAGATATTGACAGCTATATATTACCGGAGGGATAATTAAAATATGGACGATAATATGAACAACAAGGAAAATGAGAACGAAAGCGGAGAAGCTGCTTTTGGCTCAAGGGAGTACTATAAAAATCTCTATGGTGACTTGCCTGAGGATGTTGCGGAAATGCTCATAGGCACACATCCGCTTATGAAAAAAGAGGTGAGCGATGAGCTTACACACAGCATTAAGATTAAGTCGGCCAGAGAAAAAAATTTAAGGGCGGTTACGGAAACTGACGGTGAAGCTGATAATGAGCAGGAAGACCATTTTGAAGAGGAAGAAATAGCTTCGGCTTCAAAGGACCCTGTAGAAGATGTGGTAGAGCCTGAGGATCTTCACGACTATGTTGGAGATATTACTAATTTTACAAAGGGGCTTGTTACTCCGTCAGCAAAAAAACAGAAATCAGAAGCCCATCACGCAGTTGAAGAAGCCAAGTATGAAGAACCTAAAAGCGATGATGACATTACAGCGGAAAAGGTCGCTAAAATGCTCGGTGGGGTGGACGTTGAACCCGTAGACCAGGACGAGTTTGAGGAGTTTGAAGAGGTAGACGAAAGACCCAGAAAGAAAGTCAGAAAAGAAGACAGGGCTGAAAGAAGCTCAAAGCCTAAAAGAAGCCACAGACAGATTGATGAAAAGGCGCTTGAACTTGATAACATAGAGAAACAGGCTAATCTTAATGAGCTCTTTCGTGAGGATGACGATTATTATGAAGAGAAACATTCGGGCAACAGTGTACTTAGAATAGTTATTATAGTTGCTGCAGTAGTTGTTCTCGCATTTTTTATCTATAAGGTTGCTTCTTTGTCAGGACAGGTTACAAAGCTTAATGAACAGGTAACCAGCTACAAAACAATGGAAACAGAGTACGAACAGCTTAAGCTTGACAACCTCAGCCTTACAGAGCAGGTTGAAAACCTTCAGGCACAGCTTGGCGGAAATGCGGGCGGCGACAATAATGCTGCTGAACCAAGTGATACAAACAGTAACAACGGCAGTAATGCACAGACTACACCGGCGAATACAAACAGCGGTTCAAAAACATATACAGTACAGGCTGGAGACACATTCTGGGGAATTGCAACTAAGATGTACGGAAACGGCTCTTACTATGACAGAATTCTTACTGCAAACGGACTTACTGAAAATGATAAAATCAGAGAGGGTATGACACTTACTATACCTGCGGCATAATTTGGAGGGGTATGATGTACCTTGATTTAGAAGGAAAAACTCTGGCTGAGCTTCGTGAGGAAGCAAAGAAGCTCGGTATAAAACGGGTTACCGGGGTTAAGAAGGATGAACTTGTAAAAAGCATAAAGATAGCCATACATGAAATAAATGTTTCGGAAGCGGCGGAAAAGGCTCAGGAAAAAGATCCTGAGCCTGCTGTTCCCGAAGGGGACGAAAGCGAAGGCGTGCTTGAAATAATGGCCGATGGATATGGTTTCCTCAGAACGGAGAATTTCGAGCAGGGTGATAACGATATTTACATATCGCAGTCTCAGATAAGACGTTTTAATCTTCGCACAGGAGATAATGTAAAGGGCGTCACCAGGCAGGCAAGAGAGGGCGAGAGGTACGGAGCTCTGCTGTTTGTTAAAAGCGTCAACGGAGATAACCCGCAGAAAGCTGTGGGAAGGCCTGTTTTTGAGAACTTAACGCCAATTTATCCAAGTGAAAAACTAAGGCTTGAAACAACAAGGGACGAAATAAGCGGAAGAATTATTGATATAGTAGCTCCAATCGGAAAGGGACAGCGCGGTATGATAGTCGCTCCCCCTAAGGTTGGTAAAACTATTCTTTTGACTAAAATGGCAAACGCCATTACTAAAAACCATAAGGAAATAAGCTTGATTATGCTGCTTATTGACGAAAGGCCTGAGGAAGTAACAGATATTCAGCGCTCCATTGAGGATGCTGATAATGTTGAAGTTATCTACTCTACCTTTGATGAAAAGCCTGAACACCATAAGCTTGTAGCCGAAATGGTGCTTGAAAGAGCAAAGAGAATGGTAGAACAGGGCAAGGATCTTGTAATACTTCTTGACAGCATAACAAGACTTTCAAGAGCCTATAATCTTATTATGCCTCCGAGCGGAAGAACGCTTTCCGGCGGTATGGATCCATCTGCACTTTATTTTCCTAAAAAATTTTTTGGAGCGGCAAGAAATATTGAAAACGGAGGAAGCCTGACTGTTTTAGCAACAGCACTCATAGATACTGGCAGCAAAATGGACGAGGTAATATTCGAGGAGTTCAAAGGAACAGGAAATATGGAGCTTGTGCTTGACAGAAAGCTTTCCGAGAGAAGAATATTCCCTGCTATTGACGTAAATAAAAGCGGAACAAGAAGGGAAGAACTTCTGCTCTCAAAAGATGAAATGGATGCTGTATACGCCATGAGAAGAATGTCGGCAAATGCTAGTACCTCTGAGACTACTCCATTTGTAATTGATTTAATGAAAAAGACGGAGAATAATGCGGCATTTGTGAAAAGAATTAATATGATGGAGAAAAATATAATAAAATAGTATCTTGCAAGATTTGCAAGTATATGCTATAATCTGTTTGTTGTCTATAAATAGATATAAGATTGAATGCTATTGATCAACAAATATATAAAATGAGGTGAAAAAAATGAGGAAAGGTATCCATCCCGATTACAAGCAGGTAACGGTTAGATGTCACTGCGGCAATGAGTTCGTAACAGGCTCAACAAAGGACGAAATCTCAGTCGAAGTTTGCTCAAAGTGCCATCCGTTCTATACAGGAAGCCAGAAGCTTTTACTTGAAAGCGGCGGTCGTGTTGAGAAATTCAACAAGAAATATGGCAGAAAGTAATCTTAAAAATAAGGGGTCGGCGTTATCTATGCCGTCCCTTTTTGCTTATTTAAGGAAGTGTTTTGATGAGTAAAACATATTATGGCGGACAGGCGGTAATTGAGGGCGTAATGATGAGGGGCAGAAGAGTTTATGCTACCGCGGTACGTACTCCCGAAGGTGAAATCGCCGTTGAGAAGAAAGACAATGAGACTATATTAGGTAAATACAAACTCTTCACATATCCAATATTCAGAGGAATATCGGCTTTTTTGGATTCCCTTATTGTAGGTACTAAAATTTTAATGCAGAGTGCTGTTCTGGCCGGTGAAGAGGAAACAGAAGAAGAACCGTCAAAGTTTGAAAAAAAGCTTATGGATAAGTACGGGGAAAAGCTTAACGATTACATGATGTATTTCAGCGTAGCTGTTTCGATTGTAATTGCGCTTTTGCTCTTTTTTATGCTTCCGGTATGGCTGGGGAGCTTCTTCAACAAATATATATCAGGGCCTCATATGCTCAGTGTAATAGAGGGGCTGCTTAGAATTGTAATATTTCTTGTATATATTTTTCTAATATCAAGAATGAAGGAAATACAGCGTGTATTTCAGTATCACGGAGCTGAGCATAAGACTATTAACTGCTATGAGGCGGGAGAAGCGCTTACGCCTGAAAATGTAAAGAAACATACTAGACTCCATAAAAGATGCGGAACGAGCTTTATGCTTATAGTAATGGTTGTCAGCATGGTTGTGTTTGTATTTGTCCGTACAGATAATATAGGAATGAGAATGCTCAGCCGTATACTTCTTGTTCCATTTATTTCAGGAGTAAGCTATGAAATAATCAAATGGGCCGGCCGCAGCGACTCGATTTTTGTGAAACTGGTAAGCGCACCTGGAATGTGCCTTCAGAAGCTTACAACGGCTGAACCGGATGAAGAGGAAATAGAGTGCGCTATAGCTGCGCTTGTTACAGTCCTTGAGGACGAAGAGCCGGAGGCTGTCCCTGTGCATTCGGGACAGTGGAGGTGCCTTGCTTCGGAGGCACTATGAAAATAAAGGATTTAATAAACGATGCGTCAAACAGGCTGTGCGCTGCGGGAATAGAGGAGCCGCGGTTTGAAGCGGAGCTGTTTATGGCTGAGACTTTAAAAAAAAGCCGTATTCAGATTCTTACACAATGGTATGAGGAGACCAGCGAAGAACAGCAGCTGGCTTTTGAAAGTATGATATTACGCCGTACGGCTCTTGAGCCTGCGGCGTATATAATAGGACATAAGGAGTTTATGGGGCTTAAGTTTCAGGTTGGTCCAGGTATCCTTATTCCTCGTCCTGATACTGAAATACTTGTAGAAAGTTCGATTGAGTCTATAAAAAAATATAAGCTTCATAACTCTGTTGAAGTAGGACTTGGCAGCGGATGTATTTCTGTGAGCCTGGCAAAATATACGGATGTAAACTGCTATGGTACCGATATTAGTCAGACCGCACTTGAAACGGCGCAAAAGAACGCGCGTTTAAACGGAGTAAATGAAAAAGTATTCTTTTTTAAAGGAGACCTTTTTACAGGACTTCCTGATATAAAGTTTGATATGATAGTATCAAATCCACCGTATATACGCAGACTGGATATGGAGGAGCTAATGCCGGATGTCAGAGAATATGAACCTTATACCGCGCTGTGCGGAGGAGATGACGGCCTTGACTTTTACAGAAGGATAAGCAGAGATGGATTTAAATTACTTAAAAACCGAGGCTTCATATTATATGAAATAGGATATGATGAGGCAGCCGAGGTTACTGAAATATTGGAGAAAAACGGATTTAAAGATATAGAAGTTATAAATGATCTAAGCGGGCTTAACCGTGTGATTAGGGCACGCAAGGGGGATTTTGATGTTTGAGCGTTTGGCTGAGTTTGTAAGCAGGCATGAGGAGCTTGCCCTGCTTATAAATGACCCTGATATTATAGCTGATCAGGACAAATGGCGCTCTCTTATGAAGGAGTACAGCGCTATAACTCCAATAGCTGAAAAATACAATGAATATAAAATGACTAAGGGCGCCATTGATGATGCCCTTGAAATGCTTGATGACAGCATCGATGACGAATTTAGGACGCTGGTTAAGGAAGAGCTTTCAGAAAATAAAGAGAAACTGTCAAAAATTGAAGATGAACTGAAAATACTGCTTATTCCAAAGGACCCTAACGATGACAAAAACGTTATCATGGAGATTAGAGCCGGGGCGGGCGGAGATGAAGCTGCGCTTTTTGCTGGCAGCCTTTTCAGAATGTATAATAAATACGCTGAAAAGAAAGGCTGGAAAACTGAGCTTATGAATGCCAATGAAAGTGACCTTGGAGGCTTTAAAGAGGTGTGCTTTATGATTTCCGGTCAGGGAGCATACAGCCGTTTTAAATATGAAAGCGGTGTGCACAGGGTTCAGCGCGTACCTGAGACAGAGTCAGGTGGAAGAATACACACGTCAACAGTAACAGTGGCTGTGCTTCCAGAGGCTGATGAGGTTGATGTCAACATAAATATGAACGATGTGCGCATAGATGTTTTCAGGGCGTCAGGCAACGGCGGACAGTGTGTAAATACTACAGACTCGGCGGTACGTGTAACGCATATTCCTACTGGTATTGTAGTATCCTGCCAGGATGAAAAGAGCCAGCTTAAAAATAAGAATAAGGCGCTTAAGGTGCTTTATGCCAGAATATATGATATGGAGCTTAAAAAGCACAATGAGGAAATTGCCGGAGAAAGAAAGGCACAGGTAGGGACCGGTAACCGTAATGAAAGAATACGTACCTATAATTTTCCTCAGGGGCGGGTTACAGACCATAGGGTTAACCTGACACTTTATAAAATTGATAGTGTGATGGAAGGCGATATCGACGAAATCGTTGATACCCTTTCTGCCTCAGAAAGAGCAGAAAAGCTTAAGAGCAATGAATAATTAGAAACAAGCCCATTATGCATATAATGATATATATGTGTGTTTTGGGAGATAATTTATGAAGGACAGCAAAAAAATATCTGCAGATGTATTAAAGGGGATAATGGGAGGCATTTTAATAGCCGCAGGTTCCCTTTCGGCAATAGGATTTACTGAAAATGCAGTAAGCTGCATTCTGGTGGTGGCCCTCGTTATTGCGGGAGCCTTTGTGGGAATTGTTCTTGACACAATTGGGGCAAACAGCTACGTGGTATGCATGCTTTCGGTTATTCTTTTTGCCGCCGCCAGATATTTTAACATTGGATTTATAGAATATATGGCGTCCGGCGCTGTTATGTATATGGGCTGTGTTTTTGCCCTGCCTGAAGCGGATGTTTTTACTAACGCCGTTACCGGCGCAGCTGCCGCCGCAGGCTTTTTGGGAGCCGTAATAGCTATTTTATAAACTATTTCGGGAGGCGAATTAATGGAAATTGTATCAAAGGAATCAATAAAAAACGCGGTTGTCGAGTGCCTTAAAACTCTTTTCAGAAAGACCGTAGACACCGCTACGACCGTTGAGATATATGAAGCGGCTGTTTATGCACTTAGAACGGTTTTTACTGAGAAATGGATTAAAACTCATGATGAGTATAAAGAAAAAGATGTAAAAATGGTTTATTATCTTTCAATGGAGTTCCTTATGGGACGCTTTTTCGGAAACGGGGTAATGAACCTTCTTATGCATGATACAGTTAAAGAGGCTCTTGAAGAGCTTGGCATAGATTATAATACTATTGAAAATGCCGAGGCTGACCCAGGTCTTGGAAACGGAGGTCTTGGCAGACTGGCCGCATGCTTCCTCGACTCTTTGTCAACTATGGAATATCCGGCCTATGGCTGCGGTATAAGATACCATTATGGTATCTTTGAACAGGCAATAGAAAACGGTTATCAGGTTGAGAAGCCTGATAATTGGCTTGCCAACGGAGACTTCTGGGCTATAAAGCGTTCGGAATATGAGGTAGAGGTCAAGTTTGGCGGGGATGTAAGAACAGAGATTAAAGAAAACGGAGAGTACAGATTCATACAGGAAAACTACTCGTCTGTAATAGCTGTTCCGTATGATTATCCTGTAATTGGTTATGGAAATAATACAGTTAATACACTGCGCCTTTGGGAGGCCAGACCAAAAAATTTCTTTGACCTTAAGTCATTTAATGAGGGAAACTACGCCAAAGCTGTTGAGGAACAAAACATTGCAAGCACTATTACAGAGGTGCTTTATCCTGCTGATGAGCATATACAGGGAAAGGAACTGCGTTTAAGACAGCAGTACTTCTTTATATCCGCTACGGTACAAAGAGTTATTGAGCGCTTTAAAACAACTCACAGTGATTTTAAGGAGCTTCCTGATAAGGTGGCCTTCCAGCTTAATGACACGCATCCAAGTATTGCGGTTGCCGAGCTTATGAGGGTGCTTGTGGATGAAAATGACGTGCCTTGGGACGAAGCATGGGAAATAACAACCAAGGTTTGTGCATATACAAACCATACTATTATGTCAGAGGCTTTGGAAAAATGGCCAATTGAGCTTTTCAGCCGCCTTCTTCCCAGAATATATATGATAATTGAGGAAATTAACAGACGCTTCTGTATTGAGCTTGTACAGAAATACGGAAATGATCCTATCAGAGTACATGATATGTCAATTATAGCTGACAGCCAGATAAAAATGGCCTATTTGGCTATAGTGGGAAGCCATTCTGTTAACGGAGTGGCAAAACTGCACAGTGAAATACTTAAGAAGCAGGAGCTTAAAAATTTCTATGATTTTTATCCTGATAAATTTAATAATAAGACAAACGGAATAACGCAAAGAAGATGGCTTCTGCACGCTAACAGCTCTCTTGCCTCTCTTATAACCGACACAATAGGCGATAATTGGATTACTAACCTTGATGAGCTTAATAAGCTTATTCCATATGCCGATGACAAGGAATTCAGAGATAAGTTTATGGATATTAAGGCTGAGAACAAAGCCCGACTTGCAGAGTATATAAAAGAGACAAATGGTATTGACGTTAATCCGCAGTCGATATATGATATTCAGGTAAAGAGGCTGCATGAATACAAACGCCAGCTTCTTAATGTAATGCATATAATCAATTTATATTTTAGACTTAAAGAAAATCCCGACATGGATATTGTACCCAGAACATTTATATTTGGGGCAAAGGCCGCAGCAGGCTACAAAAGGGCTAAGGATATAATAAAACTGATTAATTCAGTTGCTGATGTCGTTAATAGTGACCTAGATGTAAACGGCAGAATTAAGGTTGTTTTTATGGCAAATTACTGTGTTACACTAGCGGAAAGGTTAATTCCTGCCGCTGATGTCAGTGAACAGATTTCTACTGCCGGAAAAGAGGCTTCGGGTACAGGAAATATGAAGTTTATGCTTAACGGAACGGTGACAATAGGCACAATGGATGGCGCCAATGTCGAAATACATGATGAGGTTGGAGAAGAGAATATTATTATTTTCGGATTATCTTCAGATGAAACTGCTAAAATGAGCAGAGAACACAGCTATAACCCTTGGGATGTGTACCATAGTGACGAAAGAGTGGCAAGAATTATGGAGTCGCTTGTGGATGGAACATTTTCTCCTAATAACCCTGAGCTATTCAGAGACATATACAATTCACTTTTGGGAAGCAATCGGAGTGATGAATACTTTGTTCTGAAGGATTTTGCATCGTATGTTGAAGCGCAGGAGAGGCTTGAAAGAACATATAGAGATAAAGACGGATGGGCAAGGATGGCTGTCTTAAACACTGCAAAAAGCGGAAAATTTTCCAGTGACAGAACGATACGCGAGTATGCCGATGAAATATGGAACTTAAAACCTCTGCATATTGAATTATAAGCACTATGACAGGGCCTCCCGCATATAATAACCATATAAGGTTTCGGGAGATAGTGTATGTATAGTTTCGGCAGAGATTTTGACGAAGGCTTGGAAATAGATAATATTTTCAGGGAGTATATTGAACAGAAAAATAATAAGGGATTTCTGGACAGGGCTGAAGCCCTGTCCGGAGATAACTTAGATGTTCAAAAAAGAGTGTTTGAAGCTGTAAGCTTAAAGCTTATGCCATTTGCAGAGGCCGCGGTAAACGGTATAGAAGCCGCAGGCTTTTTGGATATGGATAACGCTTCGAATGAAAGGCTTATATCTGCGGCTGCAAAAGATGCATGCGACGCAGCGCTTGGATTTTATAGTCAGTTTGATGAATATAAGGAACTGATGAGGGCATTTGGCGCCAGACGCTTCCTTATTGAAAAAATATGCTCGGAAATGATCACAGTGGAATTTTTGAGCCGGATTAACTGCATATGATTAAACGTCTTTAGCTCAATGGATAGAGCGTTCGGCTCCGGACCGAAAGGCTACGGGTTCAATTCCCGTAAGACGTAGGAGTTTTTAGACCGCCGCAGATTATGTTTTAACATAACCTGCGGCGTTTTTTCAGCAATAATTTTTAATAATTGCTTTAAAGCTTAATAAAGAATCTGTTTTGGTAAATAATAAAATATAGATAATTAAAAATTAAAGGAGACTGTCTATGGATTTGCCAATATTAAATGAAAACGGATATTATGAAATACGGCTGGAAAGCATAGGAGGCTTGGGAGCCAACCTATGTGGTAAAATGCTTGGTGAACTGGGTGCAGTATACATGGGCCTTAATTCCGCCAGCTTTTCAAGCTATGGTTCTGAAAAAAGGGGTTCGCCTGTCAAAGCATATATACGCTGGTGCAGCGACTCGCACGATATTGGAATAAACAGCCCGGTAGAAAATCCACATATACTTGGGCTTTTCCACGAGGCTATGATTGGGAAAATGTCAGTAACAGCAGGTGTTTCAGAGGAAACAAAGATCATTATAAATACATCATCTACACCTGATGAAATGAGAGAAAGGCTGAAGCTTTGTGCAGGAGAGGTGTACTGTATTGACGCTCTCAAAATAGCTATGGAATCTAAAACAAGGATTAACATGGTTATTCTTGGTGCAATAGTTAAGGCAAGCGGATTTATTCCATTGGATTTAACAGTTGAAATGGTTAAAGACACTATAGGAAAAAAGTATCCTGAGCTGATTAAAAATAATATTGAAGGTGTAAAAAGAGGATATGAAGAAGCTGTATTTAAGCTTTTTAAGAATGACGGAAAATACCCTAAGGTTGATTATGAAGAGGTAAAAAACAAATGGGGTTATGAAAATGCTCCTATTGGCGGTGTAAATACGCGATTTGGCAGTACAGTGTCAAATGATCTTTCAGCCTCGAGAGAAGGATATATACCGTTATTTATACAGGATAAATGCATAAACTGCGGCCTATGTGATACTACTTGTCCGGATATGGTGTTTCAATTTAAACCGGGAGAGTTTAAAGGCCGTCCGGCAATGATAAACACCGGGCTTGATTATCATCACTGTAAGGGCTGCTTGAGATGTGTGGAGGTATGCCCGACAAATGCATTGGTTGCTGGGAATGAAAGAGAACATGAAAATCCTGAGTGGTTCACAAGAAATAAAGACTTAATAGTTGATAAATTGGAGTTTGAGGACACAGGTGCAAATTCATGGGTCACAAGCGAGGCGTATTTGGATGAAAAACGTATTGATGGAGGTATCGTTTAATGGAAAAGCAAAAAATTCTGTTTGAAAGCGGGAACGAGCTGGCGGCGTATGCCGCTAAGCAGATAAACTATCATGTAATGGGGTATTATCCGATAACTCCTTCAACACAAATCGCAGAATATCTCGACCAAATGAAAGCGGATGGAGAACATGACATATCATTGATTGCGGCTGAAGGAGAGCACAGTGCAGCAGGTATATGCTATGGGGCTTCAACAGGTGGAGGCCGGGTATTTAATGCAACAAGCGCTAATGGTCTTTTATACGCTCTTGAACAGCTTCCAGTCCAGTCAGGTACCAGATTTCCTATGGTTATGAATGTGGCTTGCAGAACAGTATCAGGCCCATTGTGTATAAAGGGAGACCACAGTGACATTATGTATACTCTAAATACAGGATGGATAATATTGTTTGCAAGCTCTCCGCAGATGGTCTATGACATGAATATTTGTGCCCTTAAAATTGCTGAAGACGTAAAGCTTCCTGTAATTGTAGCGTTTGACGGGTTTTTTACAAGCCATCAAAAACGTAAATGTTATGTGTTTGAAGACGACCGAACAGTTCAGAATTTTATTGGATCATATAATGCTGAATATTCAGCCCTAGACCTTGAAAATCCCGTATCAATAGGCTCATATATGAATGAACCGGATATTCTAAATAATAAATATCAGCTTCATCTGGCTATGGAAAGCGCAAGAAAGGCCATACCTAAGATATTTGATGAGTATAAGAATATTTCAGGAAGAGAGATTACAATGGCGGAGGGATATAGAACAGATGATGCTGATGTTGTTTTGTACATTTTAGGGTCAAGCTATCATACTGCAAAGGTTGCAGTGGATAAGCTGAGAGAAAAAGGGAAAAAGGTCGGCGTTTTTACAACAAACGTACTCCGTCCATATCCTTCTGAGGAGCTTTTTTCATTGTGCAGAAATTCAAAAAAAATTATAGTGGGAGACAGGCAGGACAGTTACGGAGCCGAAGGAGGAAACCTCTCATTAGAGCTCAAGGCTATGCTGCAGGAGTATAAATCGAATGCGGAAGTGTTTTCAAGAGTTTATGGATTAGGCGGAAGGGATTTTTATGAAAAAGAGGCAGAAGAAATGCTGCTTTCATGCTATGAAGCGGATTTAAAGAAATTTGATTATATTGGTGTCTATCCTGGAGATAAAAAACTTGAGCCCAGCCAATATTTTAGACCTATAACAGAGAAAGAGTCAACTCCTGGGCTAACTAAATGTGCGTTTGATAATGGAAAGATGACTGTAAAAGGAGGGCGTGTTAATGAGACGACCGCAATGCCTAAAAGACTTGCGCCAGGACACGGAGCATGCCCCGGCTGCGGAATACCAGTAAACATTAATTTACTGATGAAGGGCATTGAAGGAAACGTCGTACTGCTGTTTCAGACAGGATGCGGAATGGTAGTTACAACAGCTTATCCTAAAACCTCATTTAAAGTACCGTATATTCATAACCTGTTTCAAAACGGCGCCGCTACATTGACTGGACTTGCTGAAATGTTTAGGCAAAGACAGAAGAGAGGAGAATATCCTGAAGGCGAAATAACCTTTGTCATGGTGAGCGGAGACGGAGGAATGGACATAGGTATGGGGTCTGCCCTTGGAACAGCGCTGAGAAATAATAAGCTGATTATATTTGAATATGATAACGGCGGATATATGAATACAGGCTATCAGCTTTCATATTCCACACCAAAAGGTGCAAAAAGCTCAACCTCTCATGTTGGAAAAGAGCAGTACGGAAAGACATTTTTTAACAAAGACACCCCAATTATAATGGCCGCTGCTAATATACCATATGTAGCTACTGTAGCTGAATCTAATCCTCTGGATTTTATAAAAAAGGCGGCCAAGGCTAAGGCCTACTCAAATGAATACGGTACGGCGTATTTAAAGGCACTTTCAGCCTGCCCACTTAACTGGTCAGATAAGCCCAATACAGAAAGAAAGGTTATTGGAGCAGGAGTCGACTGCTGTTATTTCCCGCTTTATGAGATAGAAAACGGCATAACCTCTTTGAGCTATAACCCTGAAAGCGCTAATAAAAAAATCACGGTGCTTGACTGGTTTTCTATGATGGGACGTACAAAGCACTTGACCAACAATAAATACTCAGAAGTAGTAGAAAGTGTACAAAAGGAAATTGATACAAGATGGGAGAGACTGAAGGCTAGAGCTGACAATCCTCTATTATAATATAAAATGTTTTATCGGATTTAAGGCGGAACATATTTATGTCCGCCTTTTTCAATATATCAAAATAGTTTTAAGATAGTAAGCAATCCTTTATTATCACCTAAAGTCATCTTATATTAAGTCGTCAATAATTTCTTCAAAATGAATAGGGCTGAGCTGCTGCTTAGTACACAGCAGTGATAAATTTGAAACAAAGGCCTCGGAAATCGAAATATCAGAAATACGGAATTCTACTGAACAGCAGTTTTCAGTTAAGCGATAAATCTTTATGCCAAAGGAAAAATAATAACCGATAGCTTTATTGTAACAGCGCTCCTTAATTGGAAGATACAGAAACAATATGATTCACCTCATCTCTGAAAACGTTGATATCAATACCTAAATAAAAAATAAGTCTAAGCATCAGATCAGCACTGGGCATATGTGAGTCATTTTCAATATATTGATACCATCGTACGGAAATAGAAACGGCGTCGGCTACCGCTTGCTGGGTAAGGCCCAGACGAGTTCTGGCAAGATAAACCTCGTGTGAAAACTTGGTTGCTAGTGACATAGATAATACCTCCTTTATAAGGAAGAATATACCAATAAATTAACTTATTTAATACGAATAGCAGGTGCATTTTGTGAAAAATAACGAATATATTTGTTTAATTATGTAGTTTAATGAATATACGAAACAAAGGAATAAACCAGACAATTTTATTTTTGGCTTTACATTATTTGATACTTGTTCTATTATATTTTAAAGATTGTTGGTTTAACTATATATAATAGACAAAATACACAAAATATTATAAATTTGATTTACTAAAAGAAAGTGTTAATGATAGTCGGAGTGAAAAATGTCGTTAAG
>URCD01000062.1 GCA_900546215.1 uncultured Eubacteriales bacterium
CTTCATGCGTAGGTGAAATAATAGCCGCCGCTGAGTTTTATGACTACGACGCAAAATATAATAACTCGGAGTCCAAAACGGTTGTACCCGCTGTTATATCTAAGGAAAAGCAGGACGAAATCCGTAATATGGCTGTTAAGGTATTTAAGGCCGTTGATGGAAGCGGTCTGGCGAGGGTGGATTTCTTTGTTGAAAACGAAACAGAAAACGTCATCTTTAATGAGCTTAACACACTTCCCGGCTTTACTCCAATAAGCATGTACAGTATGCTGTGGTCAGCATGCGGAAAGCCTATGAATGTTCTCTTGGATGAATTAATTGACCTTGCCCTTGAAAAATTCGGCTGTAAATAACGGAGGTAGCCCAATGGATAACAGACCGATAGGAATATTTGATTCCGGCGTAGGCGGGCTGACCGTCGTAAAGGAAATTGTAAAATCACTCCCCAATGAAAATATAGTATATTTTGGCGACACCGCCAGAGTACCCTATGGAGCGAAATCAAAAGACGTGGTTACCAAATATTCCAAGCAGATAGTCCGTTTTTTAATGACAAAAAACGTAAAGGCTATTATAATAGCCTGCAATACAGTATCCTCAAATTCCCTTGACGAGCTTAAGAAGGCCTTTGACATTCCATTTGTCGGAGTTGTGGAGCCTGGAGTCAGAAGTGTTATTGATACTACAAAGAATAAAAAAGTAGGAATTATTGGCACTGAGGCCACTGTGCGAAGCGGTATGTACACAAAGCTTATCCATAAGGCTGACAACAGCATTGAGGTATTTTCAAAGCCATGCCCCCTTTTTGTTCCGCTGGCTGAGGAAGGCTGGTATGATAATAATGTAGCCAGACTTACAGCTGAAATATATCTCAATGAGCTGATAGGCTGTGGAATTGATACTCTCCTTCTTGGCTGTACCCACTATCCTTTGCTTAAGCAGTGTATAGGAGAGACAATTGGAGAAGCTGTTAAAATTGTAGATCCTGCCAAAAATACCGCCGAAAGCATAAAAGAAATTCTTGAAAACAGGGATATGCTTAATGACGGAAGCGAAAAGCCAATAAATGTATTTTACGTAAGTGATATAACGGATAAATTTGAAAAAATATGTATTAAAACTCTTAAAAGGACTTACACACCTGCTAAGATAGATATTGAAAAATATTAAGTACTGCGACATAAAAAACAAAGACGCCCGAGCGGGCGCCTTTGCGTAACAATAAGGGGAAGAAGTAGAAAGGATGCTGTAATATTGGGGGATAAACAACATCCTCGATTATATTATTGCCCCGTGAATATTTTATTATTCAACTCCAAATACTTATTAATGAAAAATTTTAATACAGTTATCACTTACAATTATTTTTTTCTCAGCCACAACTAATTTTTACCTAAAGAGAAAGGAGCACCAAAAATGATTAAGGTTATTACACCAGAAACATTTGAAAATGAAGTAATAAAGTCATCTGAGCCAGTACTTGTAGATTTCTTCGCCACATGGTGCGGCCCCTGCAAAATGGTCGGCCCTGTGCTTGAGAAGATGTCAAATGATTATGAGGGAAGAGTAAAGTTTGCAAAGCTAGACATTGACACAGCTGAAAGCCTTGCTATGAAATACAACGTATTCAGCGTGCCCTCCATGCTTGTATTTAAAAACGGAGAAGAAGCAGGAAGAATTGTAGGCGCGCTTCCTCCCAGTGAAATATCAAAGAAGTTAGACGAATATATCAAATAACAAAAACCCCGGAAAGCTTGCTTTTCGGGGTTTTTCATATTTATTCGGAAATTTTCAAATTAGCCATTTTAGCCATTTCTATTATAGATTCCTTTGAAACCTTCTTTCCCTTATACTCGATAAGGTCATCCATGCTTCCTGTAAATATGTCTGCCGGCTCATATTTCTTAAGTATTATTCTTTCATCGTCCACAAAAATCTCAAGAGTATCTCTTTCATTTATGTTAAGACTTCTTCTTAGCTCGATAGGCAGAACAATACGTCCCAGCTCATCCACTCTTCTTACTATACCGGTTGATTTCATGCTATCTCCTCCCTCACACTGCTATTAGTCTACTCGTGAAAACATTTTCCAAATAATCATATCAATTTATGTTCTTTATGTCAATATTTGTAATAATATTTATAATCCTGCGATAATAATATTAACCGTATCTTAATAAAAATATATAAACTAACGGAGGTGGACAAAGCTGTATGAATATTATTTGGGGGTCTATGATAATTATTGGCGTGCTGGTTTCATTTCTTACCGGCAATGTCTCTGAATTGACAAATGCTGTAATCGCGTCGGGAAAGGACGCTGTCAATATAGCGTTTACTATGTGCGGAATTGTGTCTATATGGTGCGGAATGATGAAAATAGCTGAAAAATCAGGCATTACAGGAGCCCTTACAAAGCGTATGTATCCTGTAATCGGACGTCTTTTTCCGGAGATACCTAAAAACCATCCCGCGCTTAGCCATATTTCTACAAATATCGTCGCCAATATTTTTGGACTGGGCTGGGCCGCAACTCCAGCCGGAATTTCTGCAATGGAGAGTCTTGCAGAACTTAATGGGCACAAAAAAACGGCCTCAAAATCCATGTGTATGTTTATGGTTATAAATATGTCCTCTGTCCAGCTGATAACAATAAATATAATAGCCTATAGAACCCAGTACGGCTCCCCCGCCCCGGCTGATATAATATTTCCCGGAATAGTGGCTACAACTATATCTACAATTATAGGAATACTCGCTGTTAAGGCGGCTGAAAGGTGCGTGAAAAAATGAGCGTTGTCAACTACATATCCCAGATTATACTGCCCCTTTTATTTGTTATAATAATTGCCTGTGGATTTTGCGCGAAGACCGATATTTATTCAGCCTTTACGGAGGGCGCCAAAGACGGACTTAAGACTGTGGCCGGAATTCTGCCGTCTCTGATAGGGCTGATTATGGCTGTCGGAATATTCCGTGCCTCGGGAGCTATGGATATACTTATTTCTCTGTTTAATCCCTTAACCGAATCAGTCGGTTTTCCCAATGAGCTTGTATCTTTAGGTATAATGAAAATGTTTTCATCCTCTGCCGCCACAGGAATACTTCTGGATATATTTAAAAATCTTGGACCTGACTCACTCTGCGGTATAGCCGCCTCAATTATGATGTGCTGCACCGAAACCGTGTTTTATACCCTAAGTATTTATTCGAGCGCAGGCGGACTTAAGAATACTAAATACACCGCCGTCTGTGCCTTGATAGCTAATTTATCCGGCATAGCCGTGTCATTTATGCTGGCTTCGGCTCTTTTCTTCAAATAATTGAATTTATCACCCTTTTATGATATTATAAAATATAATTCAGTAATGGGGTGATTTTTATGAGGATCAAAATATTAAGCATATTCTTTCTTTCATTTTTGGCATTGTCTGGCTGCGCTTCCGCCTCTGGCGAAGACAGTGAAGCCGTTTTTACTATTTCTGATGAAAGAGAGGCCTCATATGACGCTCTTATAGAAAATACGCTTAATTCATTTTACTGGAGGTATAATTCCGACACAATTATATATGAAGAAAGTACAGTTCCTGAGGATGAAGAAATACTCCAATGCTCAAATCAAAGCGGCTACAATATGAGTAAAGATTCAGGAAGGGACTGCGTCAGGGCCACTGCCGAGCTTTTATATTTTAACAGAGAGTCCGCTGGTACAGTTTACTTTTATTTTATAGGAAATGATATATCAGGGCTTTATTACACAACCCATGACTCATCCACCCCATGCAGTCTTTATGTAAGAAACGCCTATTTGACAGCCTCTCCGTTTTCTAATATTGAAACCGGAGATGATGAAGCAGAATTTACAGTTAAATCCGTTCCTCAGGTCAATGTGGAGGGTATTTTTGATTCTATAACAATAGACGGTATAACATACTCAATATTTAATGAAGGATCAAGGCTTGTAATAAACAGAAGCAATGGCCAGACTCCGATATATTCTTATAAGAATATAGATTTGTCGTCTGAAAACCTGATACCTATTTCGGCAGCATTTATAAATAACACAACTGAAACTGCCGTACTTTTCGGAACTGAAACATATCCTGACGGAGGCTCTGTCCCCGTTACAGTACCGCAGAAAATAGTGATTTTTGACAGTGATTTCAACGCTACGGAGACAGAGATAATATCTGAGGACAGCGACGACTATTCGGTGGGCTATGACAACGGCTGTCTTTTGGTCGCCAGGGGACGTTCAATTGACTACTATCCTATTTCAGGCACAGAGGTAAGCCCCAAGCAGGTAAGCTATTACATCGGCAAATCCATAACTGGAATGGAAATAACAGACCTTGATAATGACGGAGTTACCGAATACATTTTTACCGATGGAATGGATATTTTCATATATCACAAAACATTGTCTGTTTTTAAGTGCATATGGAGCACCCATTTGTCAATTGAAAGCTTTGAAAAATATATTTATACGGGAGATTTAAACCGAGACGGAATTAAAGAAATATATGTATTTGATTCCACTGGTACGTCGTCAAAATATATTATCGGAGAAAAAGGGCTTTATACACAAAATGAGAATATAGATTATGGTCAGCGGTATCATGTAACAGATTTCAATGGGGACGGTATGTCTGACTGCTTTATAATATCCGGCGCTGACATAAATACACAGGAAATGCGTATAATATCCGGCTGAAAGGACGATATGATTGGATACATGTGATAATATAAACGAACATTTTATGCGTGAGGCGCTGATTGAGGCACAGCTTGCTATTGACAACGGTGAAGTTCCTATCGGCTGCGTTATTGTATATAAAAATGAAATAATAGGCAGAGGCCATAATCTTAGAAACAGTAAAAAAAACCCTCTCTGCCATGCTGAAATATCGGCTATTAATCAGGCTGCGGAATTTATGGGAGACTGGCGTCTGGAGGACTGCACACTGTACGTTACTGTTGAGCCCTGCCCGATGTGCGCCGGCGCTATTGTTCAGGCAAGAATACCAAACGTAGTATTCGGCACAAGAAATGTTAAGGCCGGCTGCGCAGGTTCTATATTAAATATATTGAACGAGCCTAGGTTCAACCACCAGGTCAGTATAACCGAAGGGGTACTTCAGGAGGAATGCGCCAAGCCTATGGGCGAGTTCTTTAAAAGATTTAGAAAAAGCAATAAAAACAATCCGGCATAAATATATGCCGGATTTATTTTATCCAAATACATGTCTTCCTATTTGCAGCCTTATTGGTATAGACCATATCCATTTAGATGTTGCTGTTGCTGGATTCCAAAAATATAAAGCCCCATCTGTGGGATCCCATCCGTTTAAGGCGTCTGTCGCAGCTCTTATTGCCGATTCGCTTGGTGTAAGATTTATCTGTCCGTCGCGTACCGAATCAAAGGCACCGCTTTGATACACAACCTCAGCAATGGAATTTGGGAACTTATCACTTTCAACTCTGTTCAGCACTACTGCACCAATTGCCACCTGTCCGGTATAAGGTTCTCCCCTGCCTTCACCGTTTATGACAGACGCCAGAGTATATAAATCATCCTCATAGCTTACATCTGTCGTTATTCCCAATCTTTCCAAAGTGGCATTGCCTACAATCCCGTCCGGGTTCAGTCCGTTGGCCGACTGAAAGCTGACGACGGCATAATATGTATTTGCTCCGAAAATACCGTCTACATTGTCGGAATAATACCCAAGATCCCTAAGCCTTTGCTGTATAGCGGCAACGGTATTGCCGCTTGACCCCCAATAATAAACCGCCACATCTTCCACCTCTCTTATTTTATAGGTATATGAATATAACAAATAAATTGCCGAAACAGAAACCAATATTAATATAATCCACTTTTTTACTTTTCCGAAGAAAACCACTCCACAACTTTAAATTTCATCTCTGGAACAATATTGTCAGACGAAAGCACAACAACATCGTATCCGTCTTCTGTAAGTACGCTCTTAAGTAAATCTGTATCGGCATATTCGAGACTTTCACCATTCAGACATAACGGCGGATACATAACACACCACCAGTTATGACCTTCCCCTTCACCGATTATTACTCTAAGGGATTTATAAACTCCCTCAGGGAAAACGGCGTTTCCGTAGTACCTTACCGGATAATGCTCGTTAGAAAGCTCTGTATGGACGCTGTAATTATAGCCTTCCTCTTCAATGACAGATTCCGCAACAGCTGTTATTTCATCCCTATGTGAGCTGAGATATTTTTCTGCTTCTTCTCTGCTTTTGCAGTCCTTCATATCGTTGTTTAAATATAATAAAATTTCATCCCTTACCTTAAGCTTGAGGTTCTGATCAAACTCCTCATCGCTGTTGGCTAATACATGAAATCTTATGACCGCGTCGGATATTTCGCTGCTCACTCTGTTTGCATATGCTTTTACTGCGGCCGAAAACGTAATAATAATTCCGCAGATGATTGATATAATTATTATTTTTTTATCTTTTTTTATCTGTTCATATATTATATTCATTATGTATTTCCTCCCTTATGTTTCACTCTTACATAAAGGAGGATTGCCATATTTCTCTATTTTATAACTCCAGTGGAGATTATTTTAACTTCTACATCTATTTTAAAGCTTTTGCTGCCCATTCCATCGCCGTCAGTAAGCCCGATAAAATCGGCGTTCAATTTACGTGCTTTATTTATTGTATTTTCCAAATTACTTTTTATTACTGTTTCGAGTCTTTCCTGCGAATATTTTATACTTTCGGATATTCCATTTTCAACTGAGCATTCAGCTTTTATACTGACTACGGCTACTCCGTTCTCATCGGCAATTGAAATTCTTGCTTTTTTAACCCGAGCCGACAGTTCATTGTCGTTTATCAGTTCACCCTTTGCCTTTCCCTCAAACCACTTGATGCTTTTAATGTCTTCATCTGTTATTTCACCCATAAACTCGCCTTTTTTTATCACATACCCTCCATCGAGCAGTATTTGGCTCTCATCTGCGGTTATTTTGGGTATTATAAATGTTTCGTCCTCCCTCATGCACTTTACCAGGTTTTCAAAATCCATATACTCATCGGCATCGGCATTTCCATCGTTATTTTTGTAATAGTCCCATAAATACAGGCCTCCCTTTGAATCCTTAGCCATAACAGCCTCTACGGCCTCAGCCGCCGATTTTTCGGAAGCGAACACGACAACCTTTGTATTTATATCATCCATTCTTTCTATATTATAGACAGTCTCCGCCAATTTATCAGAATCTTTTATTATGTCAGCCCCAAGCACAGCCGCCTTAAGCTGTCCAAAATATATTTCTTTATCACTGTATTTGTCTGCAGTCTGTTTAATGTCAGAAAATGTATTTCCTGATACGATTACTGTTTTCTGATCCTCGCTGTCATCCCCTATATCGCTTTCAAGCTTGGCTTCTCCAACGGAAACTATATACCTGCCCTCATCTCCATAGATATCATAGCTCTCAGGTATGCTCCTGCCATCAATGCCCATTAGCACAACATACAGCCGTTCTTCTGTTTCAGTCTTATCATAGCAGCCAGTTAAAAGCATAGAAACAATCATCAGCAATAAAAATTTTCGCTTCATTCCCTTGAACCCCCTTTAGTCCCTATAGTCAAGCTTATAGCCGGAAGAATAACTCCAAAAACTATAAGGGAAATTTCCCCCGCAGTATAAAGCATTTGAACAGCCCCATTTATATCCTGAGGAATAAATGAAACCGTCAATGCTATAACAGCGCTTATAATTGTATGGGGATATGCCGTTTTAGACCTGCTGAATACCCTTCCGCACGAAAACACCCCAAAGCCAACTGCGGCAAAAACCGCAAACATCCACATACGGAGCATAAAAACATCTTGTTTGTCCCCAAAAATGAACGGCAGGCTGACAGTATCCATTATATTAAGGGCAGGATAAACTCTTGCGGCCGTATCGTTTATACCAAATTTAGAAACAGCTGTATAAGTAAAAAATACAACTGCTACCACTGATATAAGTACGGCATAAACCGCTTTCTTTGTTTTTTCTTCACCATCTGTGTACGGAAGCAGTACATATAAAGCCTGAGCTCCTCCGAACATACAGGCACATTTAAGTCCATTCAGCAATACATTTTGATTAGTAATTGAGAATGCTGACGTAAGCAGTCCCTCTCCTGCGTCAGACAGACACAGCACTGCGGAAATAACGGCATTAACGCCTACTATAATTAAAAACAGTTCCGCTGACCGTCCCACAGCCTGAGAGCCAAGGACTGCCATATAAAGCGCTGCAAGGGCAAAAACAAGCGCTATAATCCACGCCGGAGTATTTGGAAGCAAAAATATGCTTACCGCGCCGCATAACAGCTTAATATTTATTCCTGCATAGATTATCATGCTTATACCGGCCAGCATGGCTGTTAGTCTCTGATATTTTTCATTTCCATTTAATCTTTTTTCCGCATAGCATATCAGCAGGCATTCCGCAAGCACAATTCCTGCACCTATGAGTACGCTGTATATATTATATACAGCCGCCGACGGCATACCTATAAGGGCTGATGAAAATATCCAAAGTATTATAAGGGACTGCATCTGCCTTGCGGAAATTTTTCCATTTGTAAACACCATACTAACTCCTCCTGGTCCTGTTTTTAGGTGAAGCAAATACAGGGCGTTTTTTCAGCATAAAGAGAGGCACACGGATAACACTGTCCTTAAGGTCATCCCACCCGCTTTCGGAAGCCGAACAGTATGGATACATATAGGGTATCCCAAAGCTGTCAAGCGAACATAGGTGAACTATAATTAATATCAGGCCAATCCAGAAGCCAAATAGTCCCAAGAATGCTGACAGAGCCAGAATTATATACTTTGAAAGCCTTATGCCGTTTACCATAGCCTGATTTGGGATAACAAACGTACAAATTCCGGTTATAGCCGATATTATAACGACAACCGGCCCAACAAGCCCTGCCTCCACAGCCGCCTGACCAATTACAATTCCTCCGACTATTCCAAGTGTAGAGCCAATTGGAGACGGAAGCCTTATTCCTGCCTCTCGTAAAAGCTCAAAGGCTATTTCCATGACAAATACTTCTGTTACTGCTGAAAAAGGTACATTCATCCTCGTACCGGCTATTTTCAATACAACCTCAACAGGAAGCAAATTTGGATTATAGAGAGTAAGCGCAATATAAAGTCCCGGAAGCGCCAGTGCAAAAAACGCCGCTATATATCTGATAATTCTTATAAAGCTCATTATTTCCCATCGGTCATAATAGTCCTCAGCGGCTTGAAAAAATGTATTGAGAGTGGAAGGAAGCATTAAAACCATAGGCGAGTTGTCAACAGCTACCGCCACTCTACCCTCTAAAAGAGCTGCCGAAGCTTTATCCGGACGTTCAGTCATTTGTACCTGAGGGAATGGTGACCACCACTTTTTTTCGGACATTTGTTCGATATATCCAGCGTCCAAGATAGCATCTACATCTATATTATTAAGTCCTTTTTTTATTTTTTCCACAACTTTCGGACGCGCTATTCCCTCCATGTACATAATAGCAATGTCGGTCTTGCTTCTTCGTCCAACTCTGCTTCTGACTACTTTTAAATTGGTATCCCTTATTCTTCGGCGCATAAGCACCACATTTTTGCTGACAGACTCTGCAAAGGCATCCTTTGGACCCTGAACAACAACCTCGTTTTCCGCCTCAGGAACGCCCCTTGTAGGCCATCCTTTAGTTGATGCTACAAGAGCCTTGTTTACTCCTTCTGCGAAAATTACTGTATCTCCTAACAAAATAGACGTAAACAGATTATCAAAATCTGTTTCTTCACTCATTTCTCCTACGCTTATTACTTCTTCATTCAATCTGTCAAGAATATTTTTTTCTGTTAAGTCTTCAGCCGTAACGTTCGTACGGTTCATCAGATTGGTCATAATAGAATCCTCTATTACATCCGTACTGACTATATTATCAATGTACACTAAAAGCATATTTATATCTTTGTTATATCCAGCTTTAAACGGCCTGATTATTATGTCTCCGCAATCCTTAAAAGCGTCCTGCAAAATCTTTTTATTTTCACTTAATTTTTCAAGAACCTGCAACAATATACACTCCTTTCGAATATATGTTGCGCCGCTTACAGGAAAAATATACTTGTAAGAAATATTAGTAGATTTAATCGACAACCTGATAAAAAATTATGTCGTTTAAAGACAAAAAAAGCTGTGTAAAACTGTGTAAAATGTTGTGTATTTTCATCATATTTAAAAGCAAAACTTGCTATATTTCCTTTATAATCAAGCTATTTTACTACATATTTTCCGTTTACTTTATTGAATAGGCATTTCCATTGACTTTAAAATTGGTGATTGCTACAATTCATTTTGTAAAGGGGAAACCCCTTGATACAAAAAACTAAACAATGGGGAAAACCCCAAAAAATTTAAAGGAGGACAACAAAATGAAGAAGAAATTAGCTTTATTAATGGCTGCGATCATGACTGTCGCTATGGTTCCCATGACAGCGTTCGCATCCACAAAGTTAACATCTGTTGATGCACCTATTGTTGCTAAAGATGGCTCATTTGAATCAAGAGTAGAACTTAAAAAGAACAATGACCAGGCAGATGTTGAAGGAACTGGTACATATAAGTATACAGATTCTACGGGTGCCAAAACGGATAGAGATTCCTTTCAGGTGAAACTTACACTTGAAAACGGTGAGTTTACACTTGTAGATGATTCTGATGATGATTACTTAATTGAAACACCTGATTCTGAAGATTTAGGAATTGTTAGCGTAGAGGTAACAAGCAGTACAACAGCCATTGTTACATTAGATGCCGCAACATTTAATCAGACAGAGGAAGTAAAAGATGATGGTGGTACTGTTACTGTAGCAGGCAAGCTTGGAAAAGCATGTGTGCTTGTAATTAAAGCAGATGGCATTGAAGCAGGAAAAGACGTAACAGCTACTTTCTCAAATGGCCCTACAGGCTTCAAGAAAGCTACAGAAGTTATTGCAACAGTTTCATCTGATGAAGTAAATGTTGAATCTGCTGGCGTTACAACTTTTGTTGAAGATGCAGCAGATGTAAAGAAAATTAAAGACATTACAATCGAAGGATTAGTAAAAGGCGCTATTAGCGAAAAGAACGCTATTACTCTTAAGCTTAGCGGAAACTACACTTACAATCTTTTAAAAGATAATGGTGAATTAGTAAAAGTAGACGCTACTAATGAATCAACATATTCAGACTATGAAACAGGTTCTTATGTTCTTGCAAAGGATGATAATACAGCATTAGCTAAGGCTGATTTATTTACTACTCTTAATGCTACAGCAAAAGTAAAATCTATCATGGTTGATGACAGCAAAATAGTTATTACTCTTGAATCAGTTGAAGATATCGCAGATCTTACTATTACAAACCTTTACCTTAAAGCAGGTAAGAAATGTTCAGCTGGCGATGTAGCTAAAATCGCAGTATCAAGCAAGGATTTTTCTAAAGTTACTCTTGAAGTAGCTAAGATGGTAGAAGAAGCTGTTACATACACAGTTGAAGATGATGATCTTCCTACAATCTGGGCTGGTAAATTTAACGACGAAAATAATACTCTTAAATTATCAGTTGAAGAAAACACAGGTGACATCCTTAACACATCAAGAAAAGCTACATTTACATTCCCCGAAGGTATAGAAGTAGCCGCTGTTGATACAACGCTCCTTCACAAGGGTGCTCCAAACGCTACAGTTGATATTGATGAAAATGTTGTTACAATAAAGAACTATAGCAAAAAAGTAAGCGGAGATGTAAAAGAATCTAACAAAACAGATTTCGACATCAAATTTATTCTTAACGCAGCCCCCACATTCAGTGGTGACGTAAGTGTAACACTTGGCGGCGAGTTTGATGATGTAGACCTTAAGGTAGCTACAGTTAAAGCTCCTTACACAGTAGAAGCTAAGACAACAGAAGTACTTATCGACTATAGATATGTACCTGTAAACGAAATCGTTATTACAGAGGCTGAAGATGGACTTCTTGATGACGACGATGTAATTTTATTAGCGGTAGAAAAGATGGACTTTGAAGACGCTGGTTCTTATGAAGTAACAGAAGGCGACATCGATGTTAATGTTGAAATCTTTGACAGCAAAAAAGATGGAGCACAGCTTCAGATTAAAGTTAAAGATGCTTCTACAGAGGCATCAACAATTACAATCAGCGGCCTTGAGCTTTACCTTGACAGAACTCTTCCTGTAGGTGGTTATGCACTTCAGAATGTTATGACCTATAAAGATAACGAAGCTGACGTTGATGGAAATGTAAATATTCTTTGGGAAAACTCTACAACTGATAAAGATGATTATGATGAAGATGCAGTAGAGGGTTCTGCAACTAAAACTGCTAAAGCTAAAGCACTTTTTAAATACAAAGAAGTAACATGCAACGACAACTACGTAGAAGTAGTAACACAGGCTCGTGATCAGGATGATTCAACAACAAACAGAAAGATTGTCATCACAATCGGAGCAACAACAATGGCAGTAGGCACAGAGACAATCACACTTGATACACCTGCATACATCAATGCTGAGAACTATACAGAACTTCCTTTAAGAGCTGTATCAGAGGCATTTGGTGCAACAGTAAACTGGGATGACGCTTCAAGAACAGTAACAATCATGATGGGACAGAGAATCGTATCAATGACAATCGGTTCAAAGACAATGTACATCAATGGTACACCTGTAGCTATGAACACAGCTCCCGAAATAACAAATGAAAGAACATTCGTACCTGTAAGAGACCTTGCTAATGCTCTTGGTATAAGCAAGATCGACTGGAACGAAGCTTCTGCTACAGTTACTCTTAACTAAGCATAAGTTGTTCTTGATTTAATTACTAATATTTGGACCTCCGTTATTTCGGAGGTCCTTTCTTATTTAGAATCGAACATAATAAAAATGACCTCTGCTATCCAGCAGAGGTCATTTTTTAACTATTGTATGTAAGATAAGTATGCCCAGAATATTTTGTATAATCAAAAGATACTGTTTTAGTTTCAGCATCCCAATTAATATCGTTAATTCCAAATATCTGTGTTACATCACGAAGGGGAAGAAATGTTCTTCCGTCACTGATTTCCGGAGCTGTTGATAATGGAACAGCGTATCCGTTTACGTACATCTTAATATCTCCTATACGCATTACAATCTCATCATCCCCAGCATATATTGTAACAGATTTTTCAGCACCATTCCAATATATATCGGTATCAAAGATTTCAGATACAGCTCTTAAAGGAATCTTTGTTATATCTCCTGAAACATAAGCTGGAATATCAACTGAAAGTTTTTCATCGCCTATATATATAACTTCAGAGCCAATAGGTATAACAACTTTTACAGGTTCGGCCTTTTTATGCTCCTTAACAATTTCCTTTTCGTTGGAATCTTCCCTTTCAACGATGTATTTTATGTTTCTGTTATCACTTAATGAAACAGTTACATCTCCATAGTCTTTTGCCGTTGCCGTAAACATAATTTGTGCATAATCATCAATCATATCTTCCGGCAGTGTTACCTTAACATAATTATCATCGGCCGGCATAAATCCAAAACCGTAAAGAGAGCCGTCAGACAATTTGCTTGTTATCTCATCTCTGTCCGTTTCTCCTTTTGAATCGGTGATATAAACGGGAAGATAATTTCCATCGCTGTCTGTTGCAAACTTTCCGTTTTTAAGTGTCAGCTTAATGGTGGCAGTATTATTTATTAGACCGTAACCAGTAGATTTAAGCTCGATATACGTATCAAATGGTGTTTCTGTTCCATAAACACGCCTATCGCCGTAAATCTTGACTTTCACAGAAGCCAGGGCACTGACAGGTACCATAGCGGCCATTAAAACAGCAGAAGTTGCAATCATTAATTTATGTTTTAATTTCATAATATCACCTCATACTGAGTATAGCAGATTATGAGGAAAAATGGAATATTCAGTTGAGTGTAATTGTTGATGAATCTTCTGACCAATTTATGTCCTTTATTCCCAAT
>URCD01000063.1 GCA_900546215.1 uncultured Eubacteriales bacterium
ATATATCAATATTTAACAATTATGAAGCAGCTTTAATATTAATTTTTAACATAAATATTTATAAAATATAATTTAAATTTCATTTGCATACGTATATTCATAAGAACAAAATCGATTTTTGTAGTATGCCTAAAAATTGAATTTTAATACATATATAAAATATACAAATTAAACCTATATATTTTGTAGGTAAATGTAAACTGCACACATTAAAACAATATTTTTTTAAATTATAAAAGTCGAACCATATAGTATTCTGCTTTTTTCGACATTTAAATTAGCAATCTTTCATAATGATATTGTCCTCATATTTAGCTATTATGCAAATCGATTTTTTAAACTGTCTTATTTGATACACTTTATTTTTGGCCTGTCACCTCTCATTTACTCTTTAATATACGCTCATCGTATTTATCATAAATTATTTTGTATAAATAACAGTTTTTATAACAGCTGGTACAAAACTCTCTCATATAGCTTATTTTATCGTCCTTGAGCCTGAATGTGAGAGTCAGGCTATTATTATCAGAAATTCCTTCACATTTTATTGATACTGGTCTGCACGTATCCGTCATGTAGAAAGGGCACAAAACATCTGCCTGAATATAACTGCCGCTCGGCATACAATCACTCCTGTCTGCTATATATGTTGACTTTTCGTCTACAAATTAAGTATATTCTTTTGTTGACTTCTTGTCAACCTTTCTTTAAATTTATGAAAAATACGTTGCAAAAACGTCTACAATATGATTTAATATAAATAATAGGAGGTGCTTTAAATGAATATTGGTCAAAGAATTCGACAAAAAAGGGAAGAATTAAATATGACTCAGGAGGATCTGGCTAAAAAAACAGGATACAAGTCCAGGTCTTCAATTAATAAAATAGAAAGCGACGGAAGAGGGCTGCCGCAGTCTAAAATAAAAATATTTGCCGAGGCGCTAAACACAACGCCCTCATATCTTATAGGCTGGGATGAGGATAAAAATATAATTGATTATACAAGAATATCAAATATAATGCCTCTCCCCTACAACACTTCCCGCAGAGTTCCTCTTATCGGAACTATAGCCTGCGGAACACCGATACTTGCTGGTGAAAACGTTGAACGCGAGGTACTCCTTCCTGAAAATGTGTCTGCCGACTTCTGTCTCAGGTGCAAGGGCGACAGTATGATTAACGCCAGAATATATGACGGAGACATAGTTTTCATAAGGAAACAGCCCTCAGTGGAAAATGGCGAGATAGCAGCAGTGCTCATAGATGATATGGCTGACGTAGCTGAAGCAACCCTTAAAAGGGTTTATGTATATGAGAACAAAATTATTCTTTCTGCGGAAAATACAAATTATGAGCCATTTGTTTATGTCGGAGAGGAAATGAATAATGTCAGAATAGTAGGAAAAGCAGTGGCATTTTTAAGTGCAGTCAAGTAGAAATCATTAAAGCCCTCCGGCATAATGAGGGCTTTAAATTATTCCTTATCTCAGTTTATCTAAGGCAATCCGCATTTCATCAAGAAACGCCATCGGATCCTGACAGCAGTCAAGGAAATACAGTATAAGAGGCAGTGACCCGCACAAGCTGGCTCCATGCTCAATGTCTATGTAGGATCGGCATGATAGCATTAGTTTTTCTGACATCTTGTCCTGTGTAAGTCGCTGTTCCGTCCTTGTTTTGTAAAAGCTTTCGGAAATAACATCTTTCATTGCTTGTTTATAAATTTCTCTCATGTCAAATCGCACTCTTTTCTTTAGATTTATTTAAAATTCTAAAGAAATAATAAAACACACTCCATGAGGCATGCCTCACAAAATTACATTGATATAATAAAAATTGCGAGCTTATTCGAACATAATAAAATTTTAAATTAAAAAAAGGACGTTCATTATATGAACGTCCTTTAAACCGGAGAAGGAGGGATTTGAACCCTCGCGCCGCGCAAACGACCTACACCCTTAGCAGGGGCGCCTCTTCAGCCACTTGAGTACTTCTCCACGGCTTACTGCCTTGCTATAATATCACAAATAAAATCAAATGTCAAATATATTTTCAATGTTAATGCACTAAAGTTAAAGGTATAATAAGAATCGGTCAATTCCTGTCTGTCCTTATTAAATACGTGGATAATATTATTGCTTTATTTTTTGCCGTACTTGCTTTCCCAAAATTCCTCTTCATCCTCGCCTTTAGTCCGCTGATTAAAGTAATCAACAACAAAGCATAAAATAATAGGTATAATAAGTGAAAGCAGCCCAAATTTATATCCGCTGTTTCCTCCATAGACATATTCGTATCTAAACAGCTTAAAAGAATTAAAATTAAAGGCACTTGCTATAAGCTGCTCTATAACAAGAATAATAATAAATATTCTCACCGGAATTCGAAATTTATATTCACCGACACCACTTTTTCCATCACCGAGTATATACCTGTTAATAACCTCTGCAACTGCGCTCTCATCATTTGTATTTCTTGTTATATAGTCAGCCTCGTCCTTAAGCGGCTGAACAGCATTTCTTACCGCAACACCAAATCCCGCTGTTCGTATCATTGATACGTCATTAAAGCTGTCCCCCATTGCGATTGTGTCTTTTATATCAACGCCAAGCTTTTGGGCCAATTCAGCCATTGCTTCACCCTTAGTTGTTCCCTCAGCTGTAAACTCAAGATAATTTGGGCTTGAAAAAAATATATTCATTTTCCCCTTCAGCTTAGGCCTCAGTTCATCCTGAACCTTAATAAGTACGTCGTTTGGCCCATTAAGTAGAATTTTTGATATTTCGCCGTCATAATCGGCTATATTTTCAACCAGCATATATTCTGCGGACAGCTTGTCTATATACGCTTGAATTCTCTCAGTCACCTTGTCTATTATGAGCCTGTCATTTCTGTAAATTTGTACGTCTACACCATACCTTTTTGCAGCGTCATATATCATGGACGCATCTTTGCTTTGAAAAAGTCTCTCCTTTATTAGCACAGGAGGAAATCCTTTATACACAGCTCCGCCATTTAAACAGATAATATAGCAGTTATCCCAATTTATCCCAAATTGTTCAGCTATCCCTTTTACGCTGAATACCCCTCTTCCGGTGCATATTACTACCTTTACACCCTTTTCGGAGGCGGCTCTTATAGCTTTTAAATTTTCATCTGATATTGATAAATCATTAGACAATAGTGTATTGTCTAAATCCAAAAACAGCATTTTATAGTCCATTTTTATCTCCAATTCAAGCTTTATACACAGTTTTGTGTGGATAAACAGCTGTATATGTGGATAAATATATAATTCTTGTGGTTATTTACTGTCTTTATCCACAGGACGCTTAGTATTTTTAACCGTCCTTTTTCTTCTTGTTTGTACAGCCGCTTTCTTGTAAATATCTATTTTTTCTTTTCTTGCTTCTTCTTTCTCTTTTTTCTTTTTCGCTCTCAGTGTTTTGGCAGGCTCCTTGACAGTTACGGTTTTTTTCACGGCCTGATAAGCATTATTTTTGGCCTTATCAATCGCCTCCTGCTCCTCCTTTGAGAGGATGTATGTGCTGACACCAAGCTCAACAGGCTTAGCATAGGTAAATGTACCGGTTCTGCTGTGAATACCGTTTATTACAATACCTGTATTTTCAGCGTCCAGTATAGCCACTGCAAAGCAGAGATTTCCTCCCATTTCTTCAAAGGGATTATACCTTACAATACCGACCTTTTGGCAGCAGTACTGCATATTTTTCTGCATATCCTGTACGATCTCTAGTATTTTTGTATATTTATCGTCTATGGATTCAGCCTTGGCGACACACTCAATTAAAAGCTTCTCCATATTTACGTCTGTCTTGCGTTTTCTGTTTATTCCCATAAACATTTCATATCTGGATTTCAGTTTTTTATTATTATATATGTCCACAATCACAAGAATTATGAGAGCGACCACAAGAGTTAGTATGATCGATATCCATAAATCAAGATTTTGGGCAAAGAAACTCCCGTCCGACATTTTAACTACCTCTTTTACTCGTCTATTTTTTTAATCAGTTCCAATATTCTTTCCAAATCAGCATCGGAATAATATTCAATTTCAATTTTCCCCTTATTTTTTTTGCAGTTAAGCTTAACCTTGGTTCCAAATAGGTCCTTAAGATTTTTTTCAATAGATTTGTAACCCGTCGTATCAAACGCCGCCGGCTTTATTTCCATGGGCTTTTCAGAGTTACAAGCCTTTACCAGTGCTTCGACAGCCCTGACGCTAAGTCCGTTTTCTATAATTTTTTCCGCAATCTCATACTGCAAAGCGCTGTTGTCAAGTCCAAGTAGAGCTCGTGCGTGTCCGCCTGAAATTTTATTATCCAAAACAAGCCTTTGAACCCTTTCGTCAAGATTTAAAAGACGAAGCGAATTTGCCACTGTCGGACGGCTTTTTCCGACCTTTTCGGCAACCTCCTCCTGATTCATATTAAATTCCTCAATAAGCCTTCTGTAGCCGTTGGCTTCTTCAATTGAATTTAAATTTTCACGCTGAAGATTTTCTATTAATGCCACCTCAAAGGCAAATGCGCTGTCATACTCCCTTACAATCGCCGGTATCTTCTCTATTCCGGCAATTTTCGCGGCTCTCCATCTTCTTTCTCCGGCTATTATTTTATAAAACTCTCCATCCTTTGCAAGAATAACCGGCTGAATAACGCCAACCTGTTTAATGGACGCCGCCAGTTCCTCCAAGGCCGTCTCATCAAATACACGTCTTGGCTGCTCCCTGTTTGGACTGATTTTATTAATATCTATTTCCGTTACGCCTTTATCATTTATATTTTCAACCTGCTGTGATATAAGGGCCTCTAATCCTCGTCCCTTTGAACCCAAGCCTTTTTTAGGTACTGCCATTATTTCCACTCCTTATTTATAACCTGTTCCGCCAAAGCCCTATAGCTTTCTGCACCCTTGGATTTGGAATCATATATTGTTATTGGAAGCCCATAGCTTGGTGCTTCTCCAAGTCTTACGTTCCTAGGTATGATAGAGCTGTACATTGACGGCTTTAAAACCTTTTTAACCTCATCAACAACCTCAAGCGAGAGATTTGTTCTGGAATCGAACATTGTAAAAACAACGCCCTCTATTTCCAATGACGGATTAAGCCTGTTTTGCACAAGCCCAATTGTATGAAACAGCTGTTCCATGCCTTCCAGCGCAAAATATTCGCATTGAACCGGTACCAATACCGTATCCGCTGCGGTCAACGCGTTTAATGTTACTAATCCCAAAGAAGGGGGGCAGTCTATAAGTACATAATCATAGCTGTCCTGTATTTCTTTAATGCATTCCTTCATTATATATTCTCTTTCATCAAGCGCCACTAGCTCTATTTCGGCTCCTGATAAATTCATATTGGCAGGAATCAGATCAACCCCGTCTGCAATAGTTTCCTGCAGAGCTTCTTTAGCTGATATTTCTCCTAAAAGCACATTATATAATGTATTTTCAATTTTATTTTTTTCCAAGCCTAATCCGCTTGTGGTATTTCCCTGGGCGTCAGCATCTACAACCAGTACTTTTTTATCCTGTTCAGCAAGGCATGCCGAAAGATTAACAACAGTAGTTGTTTTGCCCACGCCCCCTTTTTGGTTAGCCACAGCGATTATTCTTACTTTATTCATTCTGCATCATTCCTCAAGTTAATGCTATTTTAAGCCTTTGTTTTTATATGATAACATAATTCCGGAATAAAAAAAACTACTATTTGCTAGTTTCACGTGAAACATAAAAACTTTAATAAAAAAAGCTGACGTTTCACGTGAAACATCAGCTTTTATCTGTACTTTAAAACTGTATTACATTTACATCTGTTCAGGGGCGCCAATACCAAGAATAGCTAAGCCTGATTTAATTACAATTCTTACCGCATCAACAACAGCAAGTCTGGCTTTTCTCACGTTTTCATCATCAGCCAAAATGATATTGTCATGATAAAACTTATTAAAAGCCTGAGACAAATCAACAAGATATCTCGCAATTACTGATGGTTCATATCTTACTGAAGCTTCCTTAATTTTAGCCGCATAATTCGCAAGGGTTTTGCATACGTCAACAGTAGCTTCATCTGTCAATACAGAATAGTCAATATTCTGCTTCATACTGTCATTATAATCTGCTTTTTTAAGAACACTGCAGGCTCTGGCATGAGTATATTGAACATATGGGCCTGTCTCTCCGTCAAAGTTTAACATTCTGTCCCATGAGAATACTATATCCTTAATTCTGCCATTGTAAAGGTCGTCAAATATTACGGCGCCAATTCCGACTGTTTTTGCAACCTCATCCTTGTTAGGAAGGTCAGGGTTTTTGTCATCAATTATACCCACCGTCTTTTTTACAGCCTCGTCAAGAAGCTCCTCCATAAGGACAACCTTTCCTTTTCTTGTTGAAAGCTTGCCGTCCTCCAGGCTTACAAGTCCAAACGGCACATGTACAAGATCCTTAGCCCAGTCATAACCCATTTTTTCAATTACCTTAAACCACTGGGCAAAGTGAAGGTTCTGGTCAATGGCCGTCACATACAATGCCTTGTCAAAATCATAAGTTTTCTTCCTGTAAAGGGCCGCCGTTATATCTCTTGTGGCGTAAAGAGTACCGCCGTCTGTCCTTATAATGAGGCAGGGGGGCATCTTTGCTTCCTCAAGGTCCACTATCATAGCTCCGCTGCTTTCGGTAAGCAGGTTCTTATCCTTAAGCTCCTGTACAACAGGCGCCATTTTATCATTATAAAAGCTCTCTCCGGTATAATAGTCGAACTTAACACCCAGTTTTTCATAAACACGCTCAAATTCCTTAATGCTTATGTCGTAAAACCATTTCCAAAGCGTTAAAGCCTCCTCGTCGCCTTCCTGCATTTTGACAAACCATGCTCTTGCTCTGTCATCAAGGGCAGGGTCCTTTTCAGCTTCCTCATGGAATTTAACATAAATCCTTGTAAGCTCACTTATTCCTTTTTCCTCGACATCTTCCTTGCTTCCCCAAAGCTTATAGGCCTCTATCAACTTACCAAACTGTGTTCCCCAATCTCCAAGATGGTTAATTCCAACACATTTATAACCCATTTTTTCAAAAATATTATAAAGGGCGCTTCCGATAACTGTTGAGCGAAGATGTCCAACGTGAAAAGGCTTTGCTATATTCGGCGACGAATAATCTATAACTATTGTCTTTCCTTTTCCTTCCTCAGTTCTTCCGTAATTTTCACCCTCGGAAATAATCTTTTCCATAACAGTTTCCGCGTACAATCCTTTATTTGTAAAAAAATTAATGTACGCCGCTACCGGCTCAATCTTTGAAAAGCATTTTTTTTCATTGATTTTTCCGCATAATTCAGAAGCTATAATATTAGGCGCTTTTTTCATTGTCTTAGCAAGCCTGAAGCAGGGGAATGCGTAATCTCCCATTTCAGCTTTAGCGGGAATTTCGATAAAGCCTTCTATTTCATTTATATCCATATCACAAGCCTTGGCAATAAGCGCGGCGGCTTCATATTTAAAATCCATCAGTTTCAATCCTTTCACAAAAATATCCTTGCCAAATGATGTTATCATATAGAATTGCAAAAATCAAACTATTGATGAATTTAATTTATCAACAATAAGTATAAGGACTATCAGACCTAAAATGTAGGCCCCGGCATAGTTCCACAAATATCCGCTCATTGAAAAAATAAGCTGTGTGCCAATACCTCCGGCTCCGACAAGTCCAAGCACGGATGCTTCTCTCAAATTTACGTCAAAACGGTACATTGCGGAGGCAAAAAATCTATTTTTCACCTCAGGCCACACTGCATGGCGAAGCGCCGCAAATTTTGTCACTCCCATTGCCCTTATTCCCTCCATTGTGGATTTGTTCATACTGTCCAAGGTATTTATATACAGCTTTGTGCACATGCCTGTACTGAGCATGCCAAGTGTAAGCACTCCGGCAAAGGCGCCCGGGCCGGCAACTCTTATAAATATAAGGCCATATATCACAGCAGGCATTGTTCTGACTGCCAATATTATAACCTTCATAACACCTGAGCATACTTTGCCATTTATATTGCGGCTGCCCAGGAACGCTGTGACAACTGATACCACGGCTCCAATAAATGTTCCGGCCGCTATGCACAGTGTTTCCAGCAGCAGATAGGGTACTCCTTTTGTTGATAATGTAAAGATAAGCCCCATATCAGGGTGTGTAATACCATAAAATATTCCCTTAAATATTTTAATCCCGGCAGATGTTATCTTAGGTGGGTCAATAGAAAGTATGCAAAATACAGCAAAAATAAACGTTATCCACAAAACAGCTCCTTTTATCTGTGGATTAAGTTCACCATTTAAAAGCCTTCTGAGATATGAGCTCAGCGTTTCTATGATAAACACAACAGCAAAAAGCATAATAAGTATCATTCCGACCTTTGCGTAATCGTTCCATGATATTTTCTCACTTAATATTATCCCCAATCCTCCGGCACCGACATATCCAAGAATTGCGGCATGCCTTACATTGCTTTCAAGCACATAAAGACAGTTAGAGAGAAAATTGGGGAAAATATCAACAAAAACAGTAGTTATGTAAACTTTTGTCTTTCCTATACCAGCGGCGCATAATGCCTCCATAGTATTTTTTGGTGTCTGCTCTATGTCCTTCCATGTCAGTCTGCATATAATTCCAAAGGTATATAGGGCAATGGCAAAAGCCCCGGAAAATGAGCCTGTTCCAAATATAAAGGAAAGCGCCAAGGCTATAATTAAAACGGGAATGGCCCGCAGAATGTTAATTGTGGCCTTAAGTATACTGTATACATATTTGTTCGCTATCAAACCCGACGCACAAAAGGGCGAGGCTAAAAGAGCTGCCGCAGAACCGATAAACGTGCCCGCAAATGACATTTTTACAGTATCCAGCAGGGGGCTTATAATTTTAGGCACATAGGATATATCAGGAGGAAACATTTTTTTAATAATGACAAAAAACTGCCCACCTCTTTTAACAAGCTCCGATAAATCAAAGCCGGTAAACCAAAAAGAAAAAAGAACAGCGGATAGTATTAATATGAAGGATTTTTTTCTGCTCATATCAGCTGTCCTTTCCGTAGATTTCCATTCGCACGTTGTTATCCATATTTTTTGGCTTTCCCTCATAAACAACCCTACCGCTGTTTATGCCTATTATCCAGTCTGAATATTTGACGGCCTGCTCAATATTATGGCTGTTCATTACTACAGTCATATTCTTTTCAGTCTGCAGTGATTTCAAAAGCTCCAGCACCGCCTCCGCGTTTACCGGGTCCAGCGAGGCTACAGGCTCATCGGCCAGCAGTATTCGGCCTCCCTGCATGAGCGCCCTGGCAATCGCGGTTCTCTGCCTCTCTCCGCCTGAAAGCACTGAGGCCATTTGACCGGACTTATGGGACATACCGACGCGCCCAAGTATCTTCTCTGCCTTTTCATTGTTTTCCGCCCCGAAAAAACCGAACATGACAGAAAACAGATTCATATTTCCCAGACAGGCGTTAAGTACATTTTTCTTTACCGTGCTGTTTCCAACCAGGCAGAAATCCTGAAAAATCATACAGATATTTTTCTGTACATCTCTTTTTGCTCTTCCCTTAAGCTCCGTTATATTTTTTCCGTCTAAACATACCGAGCCCTCGTCTGCGCTGAGCATTCCGTTTATAAGGCGAAGAAGGGTGGACTTTCCCGCGCCGCTTGGACCGATTATTGAGACAAACTTACCCTCTGGAATTTTCAGGCTTATACCATTGACGGCGGCTGTTACGCCGCCGCCTGTCTTATATTCTTTTTTCAGGTTGCTAATTTCTATCATAAAATCAAGTCCTTAATCAGCATTCATTATAAGCTCCTGAGCCTTTCTCTCTCCGTCATAGTCGGAGTCCTCGGCCCACTCATAACCTTTATGCGCAAATACCTTATCAATAATTTCAAGGCCTTCCTCGCTTTGGCCTATCTCAATCAGGGACTCGCCGAGCGCCTGCCTGAAATCGTCGGTCATTATTTGAGAAGCTTTGCTGACGCATACTGTGTCGTTGAATATGCCCTCGGTAACCCCAATTATATTTGTTTCCTTCCAAATGCTGTCCTCCCGGCCAAAATCGGCTGTCCACTGATCGGCGTATTTATACTGCATATGGGCAAAGCCAACCATTATGTCAGCCTGCTCGGAAGCAAGCCTTGCGATTGATGTACTGTAGGAATCTGACTGTATTACATTGTCCAGCTCGTTAATTCCCTTTCCGAACCTTTCCTGAAGCCAGAGGGAAGGGTATATGTAGCCCGAAGCCGATGAAGCCCCCATTACGGCCCATGTGGCTGAATTTAAATCGTCCCATGTAAGCTCTTCACCGTTATTAACCTTTGCGGCAAGCTCCTGTCCCTTTGCGCTGGGGCCTGCGATTATAATAGATTTATAGTATTTGGCCATTGTGTCCAGATAATGTCCCTCCGTTGTGTCGTTCCAGTCAGCGGGATTATCGGAGTCCTTGCTGTAGGCTGCCCTTAATGCTGTGAGCAAAACGTCGCAGCCCTCGTCGTAAAGGACGTAGGTACCTCCTGAAATAAAGCCGACATCAGCGGTTCCGGCGCTTAACGCCTCTCCAACCGCGTCATAGGAAGCGCCTACAGTTATATTTACGTTTTCAACATTGTAGCCCTTTTCAAGCAGCTTGTCCTGCAAAAGCACCTTCATAGGTTCCGTTTCGGCAAGCATTGTTTCTGACGAGTCGTACGGCGCAAAGGCCACGTTAAGCTCTTCAATGTTTTTTGTGCCGTCGGCATTCTCAGCAGGCTGTGAGCCTGATTGTGAACAGCCGCCCATAACAAAAGCCGCCGCTATAAATAACGCTAAAAGTCTTTTCTTCATTTTCCATTCTCCTTTTTAACATAAATACAGGCATGAAAAAAGGCCGCACGAAAGATTACACCCGCGGTGGTGTACCCCTTCGTGCGGCCCTTTGCCACACTCTGTAAATTATTATATTAAGTCTATGTTAAATTGTCAATAATCGTCCTGCAATTATAATAAATGTGCTATAATGCAATCAAAATAAATCTGTAAGTATATTTAATTAATAGCGCAGGTGATTTTATGCTGATAAAATTTACGGCAGTTCAAGTACTTTTTATAGCTGTAAATGCTGTTCTTAATATAAAAGCTAAGGATGAAGGAAATATTAGGACATTCAGTTTTCTCTTAAACGCCGCATATTTGATTTTCTTTAATATATCGCTTCAAATTTTGATTAACAGTTCTTATATATCAAGCGTTTTTACATATATAAGGATTACGTTATGCATAGGCTGTTCAAACTTTTATGCTTCAGATTTTATCAAATATTTGAAGAATAAAGAAAATACGGCTCTTGCATTAAAGACGCTGAAATCTGCCGCTGTCAACCATCTGATATTCGTAGTTATGATATTAGTTACCTTATATTTTGAAAATAAGTATGGAATTTAATCTTATTCGGAGGGGATGAGATAATGATTAAAATAAAGAGAATAAAATGCGGTTTTGTAAACTGCTATATACTTTCTGAAAACGGAAGGGCAGTTCTGATAGACACCGGCACGGCAAAATACCGTGAAAAAATTCTGTCATTGTCTGAAAGAAATAATGTGGAGCTGATTGTCCTTACACACGGTCATATTGACCATATCCAAAATTCCGCGTATCTTGCGGCGGAGCTTAACGTTCCGATTGCGGTAGGCGAGGGCGATGAGGAGCTGATTTTTGACCATAATTTACAGCCATTGAAATCAGGCAGTTTATTTGGCAGGGCTATGGAAGCTGTATCTAACTGGAGTATGGAAAACCTTCTGTGCCCCATGTTCATACCTACTCTGCTGCTGAAAGAAGGGGACATATTAGAGAAATTCGGAGTAACCGCCAAAATAATCGCTCTGCCCGGACATACGGACGGTTCAATCGGCGTAGACGCCGCCGGAAGATATCTTTTTGCAGGTGACGCTATTATGAACTTTGTCTGTCCAAAGCCACCGGCCGTATATACGAATAAAGAAAAAGCGTCTGACAGTGTGGAAAAAATAAAGGCTCTTGGCGACAGAAAAATATATTTTGGACATGGAAAGCCAATTCATATGGTAAAAGCAGAATTTAAGGAGGAAACACCATGAACATATTGGAATTGGTCGACGGACTTCAATGTAGCGATGATAAATTCGCTTACAGCTGTTTGAAAGAGCTTGAGAAAATGAGCAGTGAAACGAATGATGTTTATAATTTCATGGACAAATTCATAGAAATGTTTTCCGACAGTAACTCATATGTACGCACAAGAGGGCTCAGGCTGTTTGCGGTGAACTCAAAATGGGATACAGAGGGAAAAACCGAGGCCGTATTGGACGCTTATTTTGAGCATATAACAGATGAAAAACCCACTGTGGCAAGGCAGTGCATACAATACCTTAAATTCATTTCAAATGCAAAGCCGGAGCTGAACCAACAGATTGAAAATGCGCTTAATAATGCTGATTTTTCAAAATACAGGGACAGCATGTCGCCTCTGTTATGTAAGGACAGGGAACAGATACTGAATAAAATAAGATAAAAAAGAGTGCTTTAAGCACTCTTTTTATTTTAACGAGTCAAGACAGCTTTTACAAATATATTGATTCCTAGGCAGTGCCCTCAGGGACGTCTCCTCTCCGCAGCAGATGCACTGAGAAATCGAATTTTTAATTACTATTGTCTGCTGGTTCTCGTCAAACTCCAATTCAATTTTTGAACCCGGATTAATCCCCATTTTAGAACATATGTTGTCAGGAATTATAATCCTTTTAAGCTCGTCTACACGTCTTACATAGTTCTCCATAAAATCACCCTTATTTACAAATAAATTTAATTACAAACATATTTTACCATATAATTTTAACCTTACTATGAACTATCAGTGGATTAATCTGCTTATAGTTCATTTTTTTAAATCAGGAAAAAATGTATCATAATATTGTTTTAAACTATTCAATATTATTGGGAGTAAGCAGCATGAAATTCAGAACGGATACCGCTGATTTGGGCCGGCGGCTCCGAATATGCAGAACAAAAAAAGGATTGTCCATAAGCAAGTGTGCAGAATATATGGAAATATCCCCTAGGTATTTATCTGACATATAACACGGAGAAAAAGTGCCAAAACTTGATACGTTTGTTAGAATGCTGAATGTTCTTGATGCCTCGGCTGATTTTATACTGCAAAATAGTTTAAAAGTAGGTTATATTGAAAAAAGTTCTAATATAGAGAAAGCTATTGAAATACTCACTCCCAAGCAAAGAGAAATTGTGCTGTCTGTAATAGAAATAATGATTAATAAGCTAAAAGACCAGAAGGAAATTAATTTTAAAAATACAATATAAAAGTGATTCCAATGATAGGGGTTCACTTTTTTGTTTTCAAATTATAAGTAACCTCGAATAATTACTATTCTGCTGGATGTACTAATTTCAACATTAACCTTATACTTAAATAAAGTTTAATTTTAAAGTATAAGGCATCAAAATGAAATTTGACAAATACGATTTTGGTAAAAAACTTCATAAATGCAGAATAGATAAGAAACTATCCCAAACAAAGTGTTCTGAATATGCAGGTATAAGTCCGAAATATTTATCTGATATAGAACGCGGTGATAGGGTTCCAAAGCTCGAAACATTTGTCAATATACTAAATGTAGTTGAAGCCTCGGCTGATTTTGTATTTCAAAATAGTCTTTCTATCGGATATATAGAAAAAAGCTGCGATATACAAAAAGCTCTTGAAGGGCTGACAAATGAACAAAAAGATATTATACTTTCGGTAATGGAATGTATGATACAAAAATTTAAACAGCAATAAAGACCTATAGTCAGTTGATGATTATAGGTCTTTTTATGTTTTCTTTAAATCGTTATTTTGCCCATGCGAGGGGGACAGGATAGCCTTAATACAAAATTTCAGTTTATTGCACCTACAGGGAGGGGCATCTCAGTGTACGCCTTAGCACACCCAGCGGCGCTATGAAAGAATTGAGT
>URCD01000064.1 GCA_900546215.1 uncultured Eubacteriales bacterium
TTAAACCCGCTGTTGCCGCTGTTATGGACAGTGAAAAAGCGGCAATACTTAAGAGTAAAGTTAAGGACTGTGAAACTGAAATTGTAAGCGGAATAAACGGCTTAACAGCCGCTGCTGTATACGAAAAAAGTGATACGGTCGTAACATCGGTCGTGGGCAATATTGGAATAATACCGACTTTTGAAGCCATAAGAGCCGGTAAAAACATCGCTCTTGCTAACAAGGAAACCCTTGTGTCCGCAGGGGAGCTGATAATTAACGCCGCAAAAAAATTCAGAGTAAAAATATATCCGGTAGATAGTGAGCATTCGGCTATTTTTCAAAGTCTTAGGGGAAACCGCGAAAATAAAATAAGACGTATACTTTTAACAGCCTCGGGCGGACCGTTTAGAGGAATGAAAAGAGAGCAGCTTAAGGATGTTAAGGCTTCGGACGCCTTAAAGCATCCTAATTGGAGCATGGGAAAAAAGGTTACAATTGATTCGGCAACGCTGATGAACAAGGGACTGGAGCTTATTGAGGCAAAGTGGCTGTTTGATGTTGATGTAGATGAAATAGAAGTTTTGATACATCCGCAGAGCATTGTTCACTCGGCAGTAGAATATGAGGACGGTGCGGTAATAGCTCAGCTTGGAGAGCCGGACATGAAGGTGCCTATACAATATGCCTTAACTTATCCCAAAAGGGTAAAAAACAGCTTTCCTAAAATTGACTTCGAAAAGAGAAATACACTGACATTTGAGAAGCCGGATATGGATACGTTTAGATGCCTCTCCCTTGCCTACAGGGCAATAAAATGCGGCGGAACTATGCCTGCTGTTATGAATGGAGCAAATGAAATAGCTGTATCAGCTTTTCTTGACGATAAAATTGGATTTTTAGCCATAGCAGATATAATAGAAAAAACAATGGACTCATATACTGTTAAATATGACTATTCGGTTGAAGATCTTGTAGAAGCCGACAAATGGGCAAAAGATTATTCAAGCGCTCTAATAAAGACTAAGGAGAATTAAAAATTGTCGATAATTATATCAATTGTAGTTTTTTCAGTCATAATAATTGTCCATGAACTTGGACACTTTTTTGTGGCTAAAAGGGTGGGTATACGTGTTGAAGAATTTTCAGTAGGAATGGGGCCTCTGATATATTCGAAACAAAAAGGGGAGACTGAATATTCTTTGAGGATGCTCCCGCTGGGCGGCTACTGCCGTATGCAGGGAGAGGCTGACGAAGAATATACGGATATGGTTGACAAAGATTATGACCCGTCACGCTCGTTCAGCAAAAAAACCGTTCTTCAAAGAATTGCGGTTATTTTTGCAGGTCCAGCTATGAACTTTGTGTTAGCCTTTCTGCTTATATTCATACTTTTAGGAATGAACGGATTTTTGGTTCCCGAGGTGAAATCAGTAAACGACAACAGTCCGGCCTACGAGGCAGGGCTTGAGGCAGGTGACAAAATTGTTAAGGTTAATGGTAAAAGGATATTAATTTACCAGGACTTTTCTCCTGCCGTAAATTTAGTTGCAACAGGCCAGCCTGTTAACATGGTTGTGGTGAGAGACGGAGAAAAAACAAGTATGTCGGTTACTCCTAGGCTTGATGAGGAAAGCGGAAGGTATATGCTGGGATTTAATTTTGACGGCAGATATGGACTGTTTTCAGATAAAATAGATGGTTTTGAACGCTCAAGTATTCTGGAAACCGCTAAAGCTGATTTAGGAACTATGGTCTATTTTGTAAAGTCTGTTGTAAGCGGATTTGTAAGAATATTTACTTTCCAGGTTAAATCTGAAGAGGTTTCAGGACCTATTGGCATAATTAATACAATAGGAGATACCTATGAGGCCGGAATGGCATATGGCTTCAAGGATGCTCTGCTTAACCTGTTTGCCCTGTCGGCACTTTTAAGTACTAATCTTGGAATACTAAATCTTTTTCCTATACCTGCAATGGACGGAGGAAGGCTGGCATTCTTGATTGCTGAGGGTGTGAGGAAAAGGCCGGTTAATCCTGAGATTGAGGGAAGAATACACTTAGCAGGGTTTATTCTTTTAATGGTATTTATGGTTTTTATTGCGTTTAACGATATAGTGAATCTAATACGGTGATGAATTATATGAAATATACTAGAAGAAAAACAAGAGAGATAAGCATAGGCGGAGTGAAAATCGGAGGAAACAATCCAATAGCAATCCAATCTATGTGCAATACAGATACAAGAAATGTAAATGCAACTGTAGAACAGATTAAAGGTCTTGAAGAAGCCGGATGCGAAATAATCAGAGTAGCTGTGCCAGATATGCAGGCGGCCGAGGCAATTAGAGATATAAAAAGCAGAATTAATATTCCGCTTGTAGCTGATATACATTTTGACTATAGGCTCGCACTGAAGTGTATGGAAAACGGAGTAGATAAAATAAGGATAAATCCGGGAAACATAGGAAGCTCTGATAGAGTAAAGCAGGTTTCTAATATGGCAAAAAAGAACGGAATTCCCATAAGGATTGGCGTGAATTCCGGTTCCTTGGAAAAACACATAATTGATAAGTATGGCGGAGTTACCCCGGAAGGGCTTGTAGAGAGCGCTTTAGGACATGTAAAGCTGCTTGAAGAAAATGATTTTTATGATACAGCCATATCAATAAAAGCATCTAACGTGCCATTTTCAATTGAGGTTTATGACCTTCTTTCAAATACGGTTGACTATCCTCTGCACGTGGGTATTACTGAAGCCGGTACCGTATGGGGCGGGACAATAAAATCGGCCGTTGGTATTGGAGCGATACTTTCTATGGGAATAGGTGATACAATAAGAGTTTCCCTTACAGGCAACCCGGTTGAGGAAGTATATGCTGCTAAAGAAATACTCAAGGACTTAAATCTTAGAAAATTCGGTGTAGAGTTTATCTCATGTCCAACCTGTGGAAGAACCTGTATAGACCTGATTAAAATAGCTAATGAGGTTGAAGAAAAAATAAAGAATATAGATAAAAATATTAAGGTCGCTGTTATGGGCTGTGCTGTTAACGGGCCCGGCGAGGCAAGAGAAGCAGATATAGGCATAGCTGGAGGAAACGGTGAGGGTCTTATATTTAAAAAAGGCGAAATACTCAGAAAGGTTCCTGAAAACAGCCTTGTACAGGAGCTGCTCAAGGAAATTGAAAAGCTGTAAGAAACAGGTGAAATGTAATGCATGAAAAGTTTTTAAATGTTTTTGGAAAGGTAAATGCTGAAAATACAGTAAGGGAAGCATTTTCAGAGGCCTTTGTCGAGAAACTTACAATTTCAAAAAGCACAAAACTTCTTCAGGCAGAAGTTTTATCAAAAAGCCTTATACCGACCAAGTATAAGGCTTTAATGGAAAAGGCAATATTTGATACAATAAATGCGGCAAATGAAGTAAAAATCAGAATAAAATATGATATTGAAGATAAAAGCCCCAGAACTGCTTTTGATTTTATTTGGAAGGACGCTGCGTGTCAGCTTTCTAATGAGAGCCCGGTCTGCGGCTGTATTTTTGATGATTGTGAGATTAAAGAAGAAAAAGGAAAGATATTAATTTTAACCGGACATAATGCTGCATTTTATTTATATAAAAAGGGTGCAGACAAATACATAGAGGAACGAATTAAAGATGAGACGGGAGTTAACGTCTCAATTATGTTTAAGAATAAAAAACTGACTGAGGAAGAACTGAAAGAATATGATGAAAAACATCTGTCATATGAAAAACAGCTTGTTAATGCCATAATCAGCGAACAGGTAATGGTTGAAACCGCCAAGGAAACGGCAAAAGCAGATGAAACCCAGGCAAACATTGTAAAAGGTATAATAATAGGTAAGGAAGATATTAGAGGTGAGATTACCAAAATAAGAGACACCAAGATTGAGGGAGAAAAGGTAATAATAGAAGGCGATATATTCAATCTTGAGGAACGAGAAATTAAAGGTGACAGATATATTGTATCCTTTGATATTACTGATGGAAGCGACTCAACAACTGTCAAATTCTTTACTGATAAAAAGCCATATGACTGTGACGGAGGCATAAAATCTGCACTTAAAGGCGCTTATGTTCGTGTTAAAGGCGAGGTTCAGTTTGATAAATACGCTAAAGAGATAATTATTATGTCAAGAAGCATTGTGAAAGCGGACAGGCCTCCAGCAAGAACTGATGAGAGTGATGAAAAGCGCGTTGAGCTCCATTTACATACTACAATGAGCGCCATGGATGCTGTTACCGGTGTTAAGGAATACATTAAAAGAGCCGCGAAGTGGGGACATAAAGCAATTGCAATTACGGATCACGGCGTTGTACAGGCATATCCTGACGCTATGGACGCTGCGGAGGCCAATAAAATTAAAGTTATTTATGGAGTTGAGGCCTATCTCATTGATGATTTGGGTGAAGTAGTAATAAACAGTCATGGACAATCCTATGATGATGAGTATGTTGTATTTGATATTGAGACAACGGGTCTTAATAAAGAAAAAGGAAAGATAACGGAAATCGGCGCTGTAAAAATAAAAGACAGGCAGATTATAGACCGGTATTCAACATTTATTGACCCGGAAGAAAAGCTGTCTGAAGAAATCATAAATCTTACGAATATAACAGATGATATGCTTGCCGGACAGAGAAAAATTGGTGAAGTACTGCCGGAGTTTCTTGATTTTGTCGGGGATGCAGTTCTTGTCGCTCATAACGCATCATTTGATACGGGATTTGTCCGTATAAAGGCTGACGAACTTGGAATTAAAAACAGACATAATACAATACTTGATACTCTTGAACTGTCAAGAACGCTGCTTAAGGACTTGAAAAAGCATAAGCTTGATGTTGTTGCAAAGCGCCTTGGCGTAAGTCTTGAGGGACATCACAGGGCTGTAAATGACGCCGAGGCTACAGCTGAAATATTCCTAAAGCTAGTGGACATGCTTGAGGAAAACGGCGTAAATAATCTCGATGAAATAAACATATATTCCAGCAGAACTGTTAATTACAGCAAGCTGAAATCATATCATACGATTATTCTTGTAAAAAATCTTACGGGACTTAGGAATTTATATGAGCTTATATCTATGTCACATCTTGAATATTATCATAAGCAGCCAAGAATACCAAAAAGTAAGCTTATGCAGTACAGAGAAGGGCTTATTATTGGAAGCGCTTGTGAGGCTGGCGAACTTTACAGAGCTTTGCTTGATATGAGGCCTAAAGAGTATATAGACAATATAGTAAATTTTTATGATTACCTCGAAATACAGCCTCTTGGCAACAACATGTTTATGGTAGATTCTGACCGAGTTCCTGCAGTTAATTCGGTTGAGGACATAAAGAATTTTAACAGAAAAATAGTACAGCTTGGTGAAGAACATAATAAGCTTGTTGCTGCAACATGCGACTGCCATTTTATTGACCCTGATGATTCTGTTTATAGAAAAATACTTATGTATGCAAAGGGCTTTGAGGACGCGGAAAAGCAGCCGCCGCTTTATTTCAGAACTACAGAGGAAATGCTCAGAGAATTCTATTATCTGGGAGAGGAAAAGGCAAAAGAGGTAGTTATAACCAATACAAACCTTATTTCCGATATGATAGAACAGATAAAGCCTGTTCCGGACGGAACATTTCCGCCAAAAATTGAAGGTGCGGAGGAACAGATACAGCAGATTGCGATGGATAAAGCTCATTCAATTTATGGAGACCCGCTTCCGCCGATTGTAGAAGAAAGACTTGATAAGGAGCTTAAATCAATCATTAAAAACGGATTTTCTGTCATGTACATAATAGCCCAGAAGCTTGTTTGGAAATCAAATGATGATGGTTATCTGGTAGGCTCCCGAGGCTCTGTAGGTTCATCCTTTGTTGCGAATATGACAGGTATCACAGAAGTTAACGCACTTCCGCCGCATTATGTGTGTCCCAACTGCAAATATTCGGATTTTGAGTCTGAAGAGGTTAAAAAGGTATTTATGCAGGGAGGCTCTGGTGTGGATATGCCTGATAAGGTCTGCCCTAAATGCGGAACAATGATGAAAAAGGACGGACATGATATACCGTTCGAAACATTTTTGGGCTTTGACGGAGATAAAGAGCCGGATATAGACCTAAATTTTTCAGGTGAGTATCAGCAGCAGGCACATGCTTATACAGAGGTGCTTTTTGGCAAAGGACATGTATTTAAGGCCGGGACAATAGGTACGCTGGCAGATAAAACCGCATTTGGATATGTAAAAAGATACGTTGATGACCACAACCTCACGCTGCACAATGCTGAAATGAACAGGCTGGTTAACGGATGTACGGGGGTAAAGAGGACAACCGGACAGCACCCAGGCGGACTTATGATTGTCCCGAAGGATAAGGATATTTATGAGTTTTGCCCTATACAGCATCCGGCAGATGATGTTGACTCAACTATAATTACGACTCATTTCGATTATCATTCCATAAGCGGACGTATCCTGAAGCTTGACCTTCTGGGTCATGATGATCCTACGTTTATACGTATGCTCTATGATATTACGGGATTTAATCCCCAGCTTGTCCCGCTGGATGACAGGGAAACCATGTCTCTGTTTCAGTCCCCGGCAGCACTTGGCCTTACTCCTGAGCAGATTAACTGCCCCACAGGAACCTTAGGTGTACCGGAGTTCGGTACAAGATTTGTAAGAAACATGCTTATTGAAACGAAACCTGAAACATTTTCAGACTTACTCAGGATTTCAGGACTTTCTCATGGTACGAATGTTTGGGTAGGAAATGCAAGAGAACTCATAGCTGACGGAACGATAACGCTGAAAGAAACTATCTCTACACGTGACAGTATTATGAGTTATCTTATAACAAAGGGACTGGAAAATAAAAAAGCCTTTAAAATAATGGAGAAGGTTAGAAAGGGCAAGGGCCTTGCGGAAGAAGATATAGAATATATGAAGGAGCATAATGTACCACAGTGGTATATTGACAGCTGCTTAAAGATAAAATACATGTTCCCTAAAGCCCATGCAGCCGCTTACGTTATGATGGCATACAGAATAGCCTATTTTAAAATAAACTATCCTGAGGCTTATTATGCCACATATTTTACTGTCCGCGCGTCTGATGATTTTGATTATACTTCAATGTGTAAGGGTGAAGATGTTGCTAAGGCAGCGCTTAAAGAAATCAATGACAAAGGAAATGACGCAACTACAAAGGAACTGAATAAGGCGACAGTTTTGGAAATAGTGATAGAATTTTATGAAAGAGGCTTCAATTTCCTCCCAATTGATTTGTATAAATCAGATGCCAGAAAATTTATTGTAACTCCAGAGGGACTTATACCTCCTTTCAATTCGCTGCAGGGATTGGGTCTGTCTGTAGCACAGAGCATTGTAGACGGAAGAGACGAGGGTGAGTTCAGAACCATAGATGAATTTAAAAACAGAACATCTGCAGGCGCCAGTATTGTAGAACTTTTAAAGGAAAATGGAGTGCTTAGAGGCATACCGGAATCTGACCAGATGTCGTTATTCGATTTATAATTATCAGGCTGTTCAATTGGACAGCCTGTATTTTTTATATTGACAAATGTATCAAATCTGATATAATACCATAGTATATCGCTAGGAATTATAATGCATGAAATGAGGTTAAAATATGGTTACAGGAAAAGAATCAACATTTAAAAACGCCGTCAGAAAAATTGCTGTTAACTATGCCTGTGAAGAGGATATGCCTATATACTGCGGTGAAATGAAACTGCCTGACAGAAAAGAAGTAGTCGATATATTGAATGAAATTGAGAGAATACTTTTTCCTGCATATTTTGGTGTCAGTACGCTGCGGGGCATGACTGCGCCTGAGTTTGTAGAAAAAACACTCATAAGCATATACTACCAGCTAAAGACTCAGCTGGAGCTTTCGCTGTCGTTGAGCAAGTGTACAAATGTGAAGAGAGTTTTTAAACCAGATGAGCTTGATAATATATGTGACGAGTTTATAAATGAGCTTCCTAATCTTCAGGAAATGCTTTTAAAAGACGTTACTGCTAATTATGAAGGTGATCCAGCGGCAATGAGCAAATCGGAAATTGTCTTATCTTATCCCGGATTTTATGCAATATTTGTATACCGTATAGCTCATGAGCTTTATAAAAGAAAGGTTCCGTTTGTTCCTCGTATGATGACAGAATACGCACATGGCAAAACGGGAATAGATATAAATCCTGGCGCAGAAATAGGAGAGTATTTCTTTATAGACCATGGCACTGGAATTGTTATAGGTGAAACAACAGTTATAGGAAAGTGGGTTAAGATATACCAGGGTGTTACTCTTGGAGCACTTTCTCCAAGGAAGGGACAGTCACTATCAGGGATTAAGAGACATCCAACAGTGGAAGATAATGTAACCATTTATGCAAATACTACTGTATTGGGCGGAGATACGGTTATAGGAGAAAATTCGGTTGTAGGCGGAAACTCATTTATAACAAGCTCAGTAGAAAAAAATAGTTATGTGAGCATTAAAGCGCCAGAGCTTATAATAAGGAATGACCAGTAATTTAATGATGTATGACAATAGCAAGACGGCAGGTTACTATAACCTGCCGTTTTATACTTTATTGACAAAAAAAGTTTAAATTTGAGTTAAAGATTATTGTATACAAACGATTGTATTTTGTGTACAAAATAATTATAATTTAAGCTATATTAAATTGTACATAGGTGAAAACATGAATTATATTAACTTGAAAGCCAGAGCAAAAATCAATCTGACTCTTGATGTAGTCGGCCAAAGGGATGATGGATATCATGAGCTTAAGATGATTATGCAGACGGTTGAGCTTTATGATAGGGTATATATCAAAAAGATAGACAAGCCTTATATAAAATTAAAGTCAAATTTGGAATGGCTTCCGTTAGACAGCAGAAACCTTGCATATAAGGCAGCAGATATAATAAGAACTAAGTATGGAATTTCACAGGGAGTTTTTATTGAACTGCATAAAACTATTCCTGTTGCCGCTGGATTGGCCGGCGGCAGCAGTGACTGCGCAGCGGTTCTTTATGGTATGAATATACTGTTTGGACTAAAAATCAGCAGAAAAGAGCTGGCTGATATCGCTCTAAAACTTGGAAGCGACGTTCCTTACTGTCTTATGAGAGGAACGGCCCTAGCCGAGGGAAGGGGAGAAATACTTACAAAGCTTCCGGAATGTCCAAACGCATGGGTGGTTTTGGCAAAACCTCAAATGAGCCTGTCAACCGCAGCTGTTTACAAAGCTCTTGACGAGATTGAATTAGACTTTCATCCAAATACTGATTTGGTAATTAAGGCTATTGAAGACAAGGACATACTCAAAGTAGCATCGAATCTGTCTAATGTTCTTGAGAATGTTTCAATACCTATGTGTCCTATGATTGGAAAGCTTAAAAAAAGTATGATATGTAACGGCGCTCTGGGCACGTTAATGAGTGGAAGCGGACCGACAGTATACGGATTGTTCGATGATAGAATTAAGGCCCAAATGGCTGCCGAAACGATAAAAAACGAGTTTAAAATAAGAGATGTTATTTTGACAAAAATATTTAATGCATAGGAGAGGAAAGACATGTCTGATTATAAAGTTAAAATTACGGAAAATGAATATCTTCCTTTGAGAGATGTGGTTTTTAATACAATTAAGGATGGTATACTGACAGGAAGATTAAGACCTGGTGAAAGACTGCTGGAAAACCAGCTTGCGGAGGAACTCGGCGTAAGCCGTACACCTATCAGAGAAGCGCTTAGAATGCTGGAAATTGAGAATCTTGTGGACCTTATTCCAAGAAAGGGCGCGCAGGTACGGGATATGAGCGAAAAAGATATAAAGGATGTTCTTGAAATTAGAAAGGTTCTTGAAGAGCTTGCCTCTGGCCTTGCCGCTGAAAATATAACAAAACAGCAGATTATTGATTTAAAAAAAGCTCACATGGACTTTGTGGAGGCTTTTGAACGCGGGGACAGAGACGGTGTTATAGAAGCCGATACAAGATTTCATGATATAATTTTCAGCGCTACAAAAAATGACAAGCTGATTCAGATAATCAGCAATATTTCAATACAGATTTATAGATATAGGATAACATATCTTAAGCTTCTTTCTAACATTTCTGTTCCTAATCAGCAGCACTTAGATTTAATAAGGGCATTTGAAAAGAGAGACGCAGCAAAGGCAAGAGCCATAAGCAGAGAGCATATCGATGACCAGGCTATAGAAATATTGAAATCAATTAAGAATCTTTAAGATTATTTTATAACAAATTTATTACAATCAGGCCTATCTCTTGATAATTCTTGTCGAATATTATAAAATAAAACTTAGAAATTATCCGGGGATGTGAATTATATGGCAGACAAAAAAAGAACACGGACTTCTTCGAATGCTAGGCGAAGGGCATCGTCAACGGCTATTCGTTCAGAAATAAATACTGAGAAAAATATAACCAGAAGACAAAAATCAAGAAAGCGTAAGCAAATTAGATATAGTAAAAAACAAAGAATGATGATGATAGGTATTGTTGTCATTGTATTAGCCCTGGCATGTATTATTGGTTTTGCAACGAGGAGGAACGGAAGCGAAATTCTTGTAAACGGCCAGAGCTTAGGTATTGTTAAGACCAGGAGCGTGACTCAGGAAGATATAGTAAATTCTGTTACTGCAATGCTTACGGAGCAGAGCGGAACAAATGTACAGATAATGGATGAAATTGAGGTTAAAGGCGTTCATGTATCAAAGAAGACAGAAGCCCTAACTACTGAAAGCGTACTTGCTAAGCTCAGAGACTCTGTAGCGTATAATATAGAGGCCTATGCTATAGCTGTAAACGGGGACGTTGTTGCCACTCTTAAGAATGAGAGCGAAGCAAATGAGGTTTTAGACTATCTGAATAAAAAATATACGCCAGAGGGCGTTGAAAATGCTAAAATATCTTATGCTGAGGATGTCCAGATTGTAAGCCAGTTTACTAATATGGATGGCATAATGTCATTGGATGATGCTAAAAATAAAATTGCGCTTGGTGAAAGCACAACGAAAACTCATACAGTAATGTCAGGAGAAAGCCCTTTGGCTATTGCATCAAAATATGGCATGACTTTAAATGAATTAATGGAGCTTAATCCTGATTTAAGCGTAACGTCTACAATTTTTGTGGGACAGGAAATAAAGGTTAAAAGCAATGACCCTTATATAACTGTTAAGGCTACCGTCACTGTTACGGAGAAAGAAACTGCTGAAAAGGAAGTAGAATATCAATATGATAATACTAAAAGCAGCAGCTATAAAAAAATAATACAGCAGGGAACAAACGGTGTAACAGAGATTAAAAAGGAACAGGTCTATATAAACGGCCAGTTTGACAGTGAGAGTATAGTATCGTCTAAAAATGTTACACAGCCGGTTAAAGAAATTGTATGTATTGGAACTAATTAAAAAAAGCCGTCCTTATGGACGGCTTTTTGTTATTCATTTTTATATACGTCGGCAGCTACCTTCCCAAATTTCATTATAAGCGGTACATATGTAGCCGCAAATACTGAAACAGCCGCGCATAATGGAACCTTCTTTTTCTCCTTGGGTATACATAGCCCAATTATGATACCAAGAGAACATAGGCACAGTTTTATTAAAGCAATGTCCTTCCAATCAGATTCTAGTATAAAATTGTCAGCGCATTCGATAAGTTTTTTCATATGTATCGCCTCCTTTTTGAACTTATTCTTTAGGTATACCCATAATTGCGCCATCACTTGCTGATGATACAAGTCTTCTGTATCTTTCAAGATAATTGCTTACTTTGTTTAATTCCACAGGCACAAATTCTGCCTCTCGTTTAGCCATTTCCTCATCAGAAATCTTTAAATTAAGAGAATGATTGGGTATGTCAATTGATATAATATCACCGTCCTGCACAAGCTTCAAGGCGCCGCCTGATGCCGCCTCGGGTGAAACATGGCCAATTGAAGCACCTCTTGAAACACCTGAAAAACGTCCGTCAGTTACAAGGGCACAGGTTTTATCAAGTCCCATTCCGGCCAATGTAGCGGTAGGAGAAAGCATTTCTCTCATTCCAGGGCCGCCCTTTGGACCCTCATATCTAATTACGACAACATCCCCGGGAACAACCTTTCCTGCTGCTAAACCGGCAATGCATTCCTCTTCACTGTTAAAGCATTTGGCTGGCCCTTCGTGAACAAGCATTTCAGGGAGAACTGCTGCTTTTTTTACAACGGCGCCATCAGGACAAATATTTCCCCATAATACTGCGAGGCCACCTGTAGGCGAATATGCGTTTTCTCTGGTACGGATAACATCTTCATCCATTACTTCAGCGTCTTTTATATTTTCTGCAATAGTATGACCCGTTGCAGTCAGAACATCTGTATTAATAAGACTCATAGAATCAAGTCTCTTAAGTACTGCCGAAAGGCCTCCGGCCTCGTTAAGGTCTTCAATAAAGTGTACGCCGGCAGGATTAATTTTTACAATATGAGGAATCCGGTCACTCATTTCGTTTATATCTTTAAGATTTACCTTAATACCTGCTTCATTTGCTATAGCTGGGATATGTAATACTGTATTTGTTGAGCAGCCCATGGCCATATCGCAGACAAGACCGTTTTCAACTGATTTTTCGGTTACAATATCTCTCGGGCAGATGTTTTTTTCAACGAGTTCCATTATTTTCATACCGGTATGCTTTGCAAGACGAATTCTTTCAGCGTGAACAGCTGGGATTGTCCCATTACCAGGAAGTGCCATTCCAAGTATTTCTGTCATACAGTTCATTGAATTTGCCGTAAACAATCCGGCACAGCTGCCACATCCTGGACAAGAGAAGTTTTCTATATCCATTCCATAGGCTTCATCTTTTGTACCTACTTCAATAGCTCCGGGTGCTTCAAAGGCGTCCGTCAGGGCAACTTTTTTCCCTTTGATTTTTCCTGGAAGCATGGGTCCTCCGCTGCAGAAAATCGATGGAATATTAAGCCTAAGGGCAGCCATAAGCATGCCAGGTACGATTTTGTCGCAGTTAGGTATAAATACAAGACCATCAAATGGATGAGCAGTGGCCATGATTTCTACTGAGTCAGCAATATGCTCTCTGCTTGGAAGTGAATAGAACATACCAGCATGATTCATTGCAATGCCATCGCACACACCAATTGCAGGGAACTCGATTGGAGTACCGCCGGCCATCCTTATACCAGCTTTTACGGCCTCGGAAATCTGGTCAAGATGTATGTGTCCGGGGATTACTTCATTCTGGGAGTTTACGATACCAATAATCGGTCTGCTGATTTCTTCCTCCGTAAGCCCCGTTGCTTTCATAAGAGCCCTGTGAGGTATTCTTTGCAGACCTTTTTTCATTAAATCACTTCTCATGATTGTGTCATCTCTTTTCTTAATTATATGAAATTTAGTCTCTTGATTTTATTGCGGAAATATTCAGGTTTCATATTTTGGTAGCGTAATGTTGTAGTTTGTAACCATTCATATAGCAACTAAAATCACCATCATGTCTATGTCATAAAAGCTCACGACTTTTGGGTTTCAGATTTTTTGATTTCAGACTTTTTCTTTTGAAACCATTTCTTTATGAACGACACATCACCATTTTTGCTTGAAATAAATTTGTTCATGTAACCCAAACCAATCCAGAACACCGACGATGCCGGAGATACGACATATACAATTTCAATGATAAACATGCTCGCTGTGCAAACAGCAACCATACATGCCAAAATAGCCGCAAATGCACTGAATTCTTCACTTTCAAATAATAATTTTCTGTTTCTGAATAGATGTATTACGATTAAAAGTGCAAATGCCAAAAATGGAACAATACCTAAAATACCCTGGCTTGCTAAAATTTCAAAGAACACATTATGCATACTTGAAAAATGAATATAATCATTTGTAATAAGGTAAGATGTCGGCAATTCAGCTTCT
>URCD01000065.1 GCA_900546215.1 uncultured Eubacteriales bacterium
TTTTGCATAAAAGCACTAAAATAGTCTCTATTTTGAGAAGATTAGTAATGTATACTTTTATGTTCAATTATATTAGGAGAGACGATAATATGGTAAAGGATAATGTCATGTTATCTGAGAAGGTAGCCAATCAGATTTTAAAAATGATAATAATCGAGAAAAAATTTAATATAGGTGACAAGCTTCCTAACGAAAATGAACTTTCAAGTGAGCTGGGTGTAAGCAGAACAACCCTAAGAGAGGCTGTAAAATTCCTTATTGCTCATAATGTACTTGAGATAAAGAGGGGAAAGGGGACATTCGTTGCAGATAATAGGGAGCTGAACGAGGACTTTGGGCTAAGCGAGCTGGACAACCTTGTAATGAACGCAATGGATTTTTTTGAGGCCAGAATAATGCTTGAGCCGACAATGGCAAACTATGCGGCACAGAGGGCGACAGCTGAGGATATAGATAAATTAGTCGAGCTGGATAAAATAATAAACGAGCATGTCAATGACGCGGACCTGAGGACAGATTACGACCTGCAGTTTCACTATGCAATTGCCGGAGCCGCGAAAAATGAGTTTATAATAAAGATACTTCCAGTTATATACTCGGGAATGGATATGAAAAGGATATTTAACCTTGTAAGCGACGAAGTAAAGGACTTTACAATAAACGACCATAAAATGGTTTTGGAATTTATAAAAAATGGGGATGCGGCAGGAGCGGAAGCTGCTATGAGGATGCATATTCTGCATGCCTTTAATTTGGCTAAGGATATAAAGCAATAAAAGGAGAGCAGGCTTGTATAGCCTGCTCTCCTTTTAAATTTTTGCTTTCAAATATGTTATAAAGTAAACGCCAGCCGCCAGAAGCACCATAGTAGCGCCAGCCGCGGTATCGGCGTAAAAAGATATAATTAATCCAAATATTCCGCAAAGTACGGATATTACTGTTGAGATTACATGATATTGTCTTGAGTTTGATGCTATATTTCTTGCCGCCGCTGCTGGAAGAATCAATAAGGAATTTATAGTAAGAATACCTATCTGCTTTATCGAAAGCATTACCGCAACAGCTACTATTACCACAAATATGTTTTCTGTAAGTGCGTTTTTGACTCCTCTGCTGGATGACAGAGAGGGATTTATACTTAAAAGCAGAAGGTTGTTGTAGACAAAATACCAAATGATATATGTAACAACAAGTACAGCCGCTAATATCTTTATATATGACGGCGAAACCGTAAGTATATCACCTATAAGATATGAAGAGTATTTGGCAAAACCGCCGCTTTTGGAAAGAATTACAATTCCAAGAGCAATGGAGGCTGAAGAAAATACGCTTATTACAGTGTCTGATGAAGCGCGTGTACTGCTTTTAACTTTTCTTATTCCAAGCCCAAACAAGATACCAAAGGCAAGCATGCATATAACTGGATTTCCTGCGCCGAGCATTACTCCAATGGCAATTCCGGTTAATGCGCTGTGCCCAAGAGCATCAGAGAAAAACGCCATTTTATTGTTTACGGCCATTGTGCCAAGCATTCCGAATAACGGAGTTACAAGCAGAACGGCAATTAAGGCATTTTTCATAAAGACAAATTCAACAAAGGAAAAAGGGAGGACAGTTTCAATTATTTCATAAACTAAACTCATCGTTTTCTGCCTCCTTTAGAGTATAACCAAAAATATCCTGAAACGCCTTTGCCCTATAGACTTCATCAGGAGCTCCCTGCGCTATTACCGTTTTATCCATAAGGACTATACGGTCAGCATAGCTTTTAATCAGGCTTAAATCATGGGACACAAGAAGTATTGCCATATGATACTTATGCCTGAGTTCAGATACCTTTTTATAAAAAGTATCAAGACCGTTTATATCTACTCCAGATACTGGCTCATCAAGTATAAGGAGATCGGGAAGGGGGTCTATGGCTACAGCCAGCAGAACCCTTTGCAGCTCGCCGCCAGATAAGTCCCCAAGTGTTCTGTTAATTACATGTCCTGCGCTGAAATCATCAAGACGTTTTTGTATTTTTGCTTTTAATTCATGCTTTTGTCCAAGCCAGACAGGCCTATTTGTGGATGCTGAGGCCATGAAGTCGAGAACCGATACAGGAGTGCTTTTATCAAATATAAGCTGCTGAGGAACATATCCAGTGGTCAGCTTTTTTATTTTACCGTCGCTATGATCAAGATATGTTATTTTTCCCGTATGAGGTCTTTCTCCAAGCAGGGCTTTTATCAGAGTGGTTTTACCTGAACCGTTTTTTCCTATAAGGGCGGTAAGCTCACCGCAGTGAAACTCCATGTTGACGTCATGTATTATTGCCTCGGAACCATCGTATACGGCCAGATTTTCTATATTTACTTTGCATAGGCCGCAGTTGTTATGAATGCTCATTTTTTAACACTTCCTTTTAGTATACGGGCGTTTTCGTTCATGGCGTTTACATAGCTTTCTGGGGAATAATCGCCTGTGAGAACAGGGTCAAGTACGATGACCTTAGCAGCGGTTTCTCTTTCTATGGTTTCCGCTAAAAGCTTTGATGCGTCATCAGCGGCAATCAAAAGATCTATATGGTTTTCATTGACCGTACTTATTATTTCAGCCAGCTCTTTAGCTGACGGAGTTTCATTTTCATCCATTTCAACGCACAGGACTATATCCATACCATATGACAGTTCCAGATAATCAAACGCTTCATTAAACACACATGCCTTTATTCCGTTTCCGTCGAAGCTTTCAAGGAAATTTAACTTTTTTATAAAAATCTCAGTATTATTCTCAAAAACTCCTGATTTATCTGGGCAAAGCGCGCTCAATGCACTGCAAATGTTTTGTGCCTGTACAGCGGCATTAGACGGCAGTATCCAGAAATGGGAATTTTCTTCATGATTATGACCATCGTGTTCACTGTGTTCGTTAAGAAGCTCAGTTACCCCGTCAGAGGTATCAACTATATTCAATTCTGGAAAAAGCTCAAGCGCATTATCCAGAAAGCTCTCCATTCCTCCCCCATTTATAACAAATATATCGGCTGTGCTAAGCTTTTTCATATCTCCGGTGGACAGCTGATAGTCATGCAGACAGCCGGTCTGCGGCTGGGCCATGTTTTTAAGACTTATGCCCTCAGTATTTCCAATAACATTTTCAGCGATAACATAGATGGGGTAAAAGGATGTTACAACCTCAATATCATCATCTTTTGCAGTGCTGCTGCTAGCACAGGATGCCGTTAGAAAAATTGAAAGAAATGCTGCAATTATTATTTTTAATTTTTTCATTATATTTCCTCACTCAACAAATGCAAATGATTTGCGTTTTTGTACGTGTTATTATATCCGCAATTTCTGTTTTCTGTCAAGTGTACATTAAAAAGAGCTTAAAATTAATATTTTTTTAATTGCTAAGAGGCAATTAATGTGCTATATTCATATGATGTAATTGTGAAAGGAAGTGTTTTTATGAGATATAGATATGAAACAAAGGGTACGTGCTCAAGACTTATCGAATTTACAGTTGAAGACGGAATTGTAAAGGATGTAAAATATACAGGTGGCTGCGGCGGAAATCTTCAGGGAATAGCAAAGCTTGTAGACGGTATGAAGGTTGAGGAAGTTATTGAAAAGCTTAAAGGCATTGGCTGCGGAATGAAGAGCACCAGCTGTCCCGACCAGCTCTCAAAAGCGCTTAGCGCTGTTATTGAGAAAAAGGGTGAATAATAAACTTTAATATTGACAAAGGCTTGTACCTGTGCTAACATCGTTATGATTGGCATAGGTATGCTTGTTTTAGCGCGCCTTTTTGCCGGTAAATTAATAACAGGAGGTGGAAGTTGTGAGGACAAGAATTACCTTAGCATGTACAGAGTGCAAGCAGAGAAATTACAGTACTACAAAGGACAAGAAAGTTATGCCCGATAGAATGGAAATGAAAAAGTACTGCAAATTCTGCAAAGCACACACACTCCATAGAGAAACAAAATAAAAATCCGAAGGGAGTGAAACCGATGGAAGAAGAACTTAAAACCACAAACCCGAATGAAAAAAACGAAGTGAAAAAAGCGGCTCCCAAGAAAAACTCGAAGAAAAAGGAAAAGCCGGGTCTTTCCGAAAAGCTTGCTGACTGCAGAGCTGAGGCTAAAAAAATTATTTGGCCTAACCGTGAAACTTTGAAAAAGAACACGGTTACTGTTATAGTTACATCTCTTATTATGGGTGTAGTTATATTCGGTATGGATACTGTATATACAACAGTAATGAATTTAGTTATCGGCCTTTTGGCCTGATTAAAGAAGGATGATTGTTATGTCAGAAGAAATCAACAAGCAGGCGGAATCTGAAAGCAGATGGTACGTAGTACACACCTATTCAGGTTATGAAAACAAAGTTAAAGCCAATATTGAGAAAATAGTTGAAAACCGCGGCATGCAGGATCAAATCCACGAGGTAAGCGTTCCGGTACAGGAAGTAGTTGAGGTTAAAAACGGTCAGAAAAAGACTGTTCAGAGAAAAATATTTCCCGGCTATGTACTTATAAAAATGTTTATGAACGAGGATACATGGTATGTCGTTAGAAATACAAGAGGCGTTACAAGCTTTGTTGGTCCTGAAAGCAAGCCGGTTCCCCTTACTCCTGATGAGGTAAGAATGATGGGCATTGAGACAACCACTGAGGCCTTCGATATGGAGGTTGGAGATACTGTCAGAGTTGCGTTTGGCGCATTTGCTGATTCAGTAGGAAAAATCAGGGATATCAATGACCAGAAAAAGACAGTCACAGTCATTCTTTCAATATTTGGACGTGAGACCCCGGTCGAGTTCGAATATAATCAGATCATAAAGATGTAATACGTTCGTTTTTGGATGCGCGTTAGTATTCTTTCGCGCGTGGGAGGGTGAATACCCCGTTAATTACCACATTTATAGGAGGTGCCGAAATGGCAAAGAAAGTAACAGGTTATATTAAATTACAGATCCCGGCAGCTAAGGCAACGCCGGCTCCCCCGGTTGGTCCCGCTCTCGGCCAGCACGGTGTAAACATTATGGGCTTCTGCAAGGAGTTCAACGAGAAAACAGCTTCACAGGCAGGTCTTATCATTCCTGTTGTAATTACAGTATATCAGGACAGAAGCTTTACATTCATTACAAAGACTCCTCCCGCAGCCGTACTTCTTAAGAAGGCCTGCAAGATTGAGTCTGGTTCAGGCGTACCCAATAAAACAAAAGTAGCTAAAATTTCCAAAGATGAAGTTATGAAAATCGCGGAAATGAAAATGCCCGATCTTAACGCTGCTAACCTTGATTCCGCATACAGCATGATCTGCGGTACAGCAAGAAGCATGGGTATTGTTGTAGAGGAATAAGGAGGGTACGAGAATGAAAAGAGGAAAGAAATATACAGAAAAAGCGAAACTCGTTGAAAGAGCAACGCTTTATGATACAGAAGACGCTATTAAGCTTGTACAGGATACATCTGTAGCAAAGTTTGATGAGACAGTAGAAGCACACATTCGTTTGGGTGTTGACAGCAGACATGCTGATCAGCAGGTTCGTGGTGCCGTTGTTCTTCCCCACGGTACAGGTAAAACAGTTCGTGTTTTAGTATTTGCTAAAGGTGATAAAGCTGAGGAAGCTTTAGCAGCCGGAGCTGATTTTGTTGGAGCGGAAGATCTTATCCCTAAAATCCAGGGTGAGAACTGGTTTGGTTTCGACGTTGCGGTAGCGACACCCGATATGATGGGCGTTGTTGGCCGTCTTGGTCGTGTGCTTGGACCTAAAGGCTTAATGCCTAACCCTAAAGCTGGTACAGTAACAATGGATGTTGCTAAGGCTATTAAGGACATTAAAGCAGGTAAGATTGAATACCGTCTTGACAAAACAAACATTATTCATGTTCCGGTAGGTAAGGTTTCTTTCGGTACAGAAAAGTTACTCGAAAACTTCCAGACTCTTATGAGTGCTGTTATTAAGGCTAAACCGGCAACAGCAAAGGGCCAGTATCTTAAGAGCGTTGTTATCTCTTCAACAATGGGCCCTGGAATCAAAATTAACCCCGCAAAACTCAGTGAGTAATTGTTGACAAAGGGTAAATTTTGATATATAATCAAACAGTTGAATATTGCCGCAGACAGCAGGTGCGAAAGCATAAAGGACATTGTCCTGCCAGCCGAGGAGACTTATATCAAGAATTCTTGAGCCCCTTTGTCTGTCAGACTTAGGGGCTTTTCTTATATGAGGCTTTGCCCGCCGTATATTGTTGACGGTGTACACTAGGCAATTTAATAATTTTCCTATTCAAGGAGGTGTTAAAATGGCAAAGGTTGAAGCAAAACAGGCCGTTGTTAACGAAATCAAAGAGAAACTTGACAAGGCTGTATCTATAGTACTTGTTGATGCAAGAGGACTTACTGTAGCTGAGGATACAGAATTAAGAAAGCAGCTTAGAGAAGCGGGCGTTGATTATAAAGTGTACAAGAACACAATGATTAACTTCGCTGTTAAAGATACTCAGTTTGAAGGAATTGCACAGTATCTTGAAGGCCCTACAGCAGTTGTTTTCGCATATGACGAAGCTACAAAGGGTGCAAGTATAGTTAAAAAGGTTTCAGAAACAGCTAAGAACCTTGAGTTCAAGGCAGGCGTTGTAGAAGGTATCGTTTATGACGCAGAAGGAATTAAGGCTATCGCTGATATTCCTTCAAGAGAGGTACTTCTCTCAAAATTACTTGGCAGCTTCAAGAGCCCAATCTCTTCTTTCGCAAGAGTTATCAGTCAGATTGCAGAAAAGAAGGGCGAAGGTGCAAGCGAGGCAGCAGCAGAATAAGAAATTCATTAATCGTTTAATATTATCGGAGGTGCTATAAAATGGCAAAATTAACAATTGAAGAAATTCTCGCAGCTATTGATGAACTTACAGTTATCGAACTTAATGACCTTGTTAAGGCAGCAGAAGAAAAATACGGCGTATCCGCAGCAGCAGGCGTTGCAGTAGTAGCAGCAGGCCCCGCAGCAGGTGCAGCTGAAGAAAAGACAGAGTTCAATGTTGAACTTACAGAAATTGGCGCTGAAAAGATTAAAGTAATCAAGGTTGTTAGAGAAGTAACAGGTCTTGGTCTTAAAGAAGCTAAAGAGCTCGTAGACGGCGCTCCTAAGGTTCTTAAAGAGGCAGTTTCTAAAGAAGACGCTGAGGCTATGAAAGCTAAACTTGAAGAAGTTGGCGCAAAAGTAACACTTAAGTAAAACAATGATGGGCGGTCATATTTGACCGCCTTTTTTAATTAGTTTTATTGCTCGTGGACAAATGTCTATGAAATGTGTTATTTTTGTTAAATTTTTATAGTATGGTGTAATAAGGGAAACTATTTTTAAGTATTTTTTGGGTTTTATAAAATATTTTTATACTTTAAAAATATTGTTTGATAATGTTTGTTGCTTTTGGCTAAAATACAATGATTTTTGTTAGTGCAATATACTACGGAATAGCCAGGTGATTAACTTGACGAACTGATAAAACCGTTGATATAATTACGAAAAGCTTTAGTCGTAAACGGCATTAAGTATATAAGCAGTAATATGTCCTTATAAACTTAATGGCGTATATGAAAAAAAGGCTTAACGCTGAAAGCATTTTTTACATGGCTTTAATGCCATGTTTTTTCTTTAATCCTACGCCGACAAAACTATATTATTATATTTTAAGGAGGCTTTTTTCAATGGAAAGAGTTTATAATTTTTCTGCAGGACCATCTATGTTACCACTTGAAGTACTCGAAAAAGTGCAGAGGGATCTTGTCTGTTACGGAGATTCAGGTATGTCGGTAATGGAGATGAGTCATCGATCTAAGCCTTTTGAAAAGATAATACAAAGCGCAGAGGCAACACTCAGAGAACTTATGAAAATACCTGATAATTATAAAGTGCTTTTTTTACAGGGCGGCGGCTCAACACAGTTCGCTATGATTCCTTTAAATCTTATGACTAAAAATAAGAAATGCGATATAGTTCTTACCGGCCAGTGGGCTAAAAAGGCTAAATCAGAGGCTGCTCGTTATGGTAAGGTAAACGTTGTGGCGTCATCTGAGGATAAAGTTTTCAGCTATATACCTGAGCTTGATAAGAGCAAGTTTGACCCTGAAGCAGATTATTTTTATATTACATATAACAATACTATTTATGGTACAAGATATACAGAACTGCCTGATACTGGCAATGTACCTCTTGTTACCGATATTTCTTCAATTATACTTTCTGAGGAAATTGATGTCAGCAAATTTGGACTTTTGTTTGCAGGCGCTCAGAAAAACGTTGGCCCCGCTGGCGTTACAGTCGTAATTGTCCGTGAAGACATCATAGGCAATGCGATGGACATTACGCCGACTATGCTTGATTACAAAACACATGTCGATAATGACTCGCTGTACAATACACCTCCCACATTTGCGATATATGTGGCTGGGCTTGTATTTGAATGGGTTAAAGAAAAAGGCGGAGTAAAGGCTGTTCAGGAAATTAACGAGAAAAAGGCGTCAATCCTTTATGATTATCTTGACGCAAGCGATTTGTTTAACGGAACAGTTGTACCCAAGGACCGCTCCCTTATGAATGCGCCTTTTATTCTTCCTACAGAAGAGCTTAATGCGAAATTTATTAAAGAGGCGACAGCCGCCGGCTTTGTTAACCTTAAAGGACACAGGACTGTAGGAGGCATGAGAGCAAGCATGTACAACGCAATGCCTGTTGAGGGCGTACAGAAGCTTGTTGATTTCATGAAGAAGTTTGAAATGGAAAATAAATAATTGGAGGAAAATATAAATGTATAACGTACTGACACTTAACTCTATTTCTGAAGTAGGTTTAAATAAACTCAATCCTAAAAAATATGTGGTTAGCAGCGATATGGTTAATCCTGACGGTATTATTTTAAGAAGCTTTGACATGCATGAGATGGAACTGCCTGAAGCGCTCGTTGGTGTGGCCAGAGCAGGTGCCGGAACAAACAATATTCCTATTGATAAATGCTCAGAAAAGGGAATAGTTGTATTTAATACTCCTGGCGCTAATGCAAATGCTGTTAAGGAGCTTGTGCTTACAGGAATTTTCCTTTCATCAAGAAAAATTGTTGAAGGCATTGAATGGGCTAAGGGGCTTAAAGGCAAGGAAAATGTTGATAAGCTTGTTGAAAAGGGTAAGGGACAGTTTACAGGTCCTGAAATTATGGGTAAAAAGCTTGGCGTAATGGGGCTTGGAGCTATTGGCGTGCTTGTTGCCAACGCGGCTGTAAGCCTTGGCATGGAAGTTTACGGATACGACCCTTTCCTTTCTGTTGATGCGGCTTGGAGCCTTTCAAGCGAAGTCAAGAGAGCGGGTACAAAGGAAGAGCTTGTAGCCGCTTGCGATTACATAACAATTCACATTCCCCTTAATAACAGCACAAAGGGAATGTTCAATAAGGAGCTTTTTGATATTACAAAAAAAGGAGCAAGACTTCTTAACTTCGCAAGAGGAGGTCTTGTAAACACAGCCGACCTCAAGGAGGCTATTGATAACGGTACTATTACAGAATATATAACAGATTTCCCTGACGCAGATGTTATTGCCCTTGACAATGTAATCTGTATTCCACATCTTGGAGCTTCTACTCCTGAGAGCGAGGAAAATTGTGCTGAAATGGCAGCTATGGAACTTAAACAGTATCTTGAATACGGAAATATCAAAAATTCAGTAAATTTCCCTGCGTGCAGCATTCCATACACAGGCAAGGCAAGACTGGCCATTCTTCACAGAAATATAAAAGGTATGGTAGGCGCAATAGCAAACGCTATTTCAGATGAAGGCCTTAATATTGACAACATGGTTAATAACAGCAAGGGCGAATACGCCTACACTCTTGTTGACCTTGATACGTTTAACGGAAAATGCAATGAAATTGCGGATATGCTTATGAAAGTAGAAGGCATTCTTAAGGTTAGAGTTGTAAAGGTAGCTTAAGAAAGGGCTGAGAATATGGCTGTAATAAGACAGTTTAAGGCTGTAAGGCCAACACCTGCTATGGCTGAAAAAGTAGCGGCGCTTCCGTATGATGTGGTGAACAGTGAGGAAGCACGAGATATGACGGCTGGAAAACCCTATTCCTTCCTGCATGTAGATAAAGCGGAAATAGACCTCCCTGTCGGAATTGATATCTATTCTCCTGAGGTTTACGCTAAAGCAAAGGAGAATCTCGACAATCTGATAGCGAACGGAATTCTCATTCAGGACGATAAGCCTAAGCTGTATATATATGAACTGACAATGGAAGGCAGAAGCCAGACGGGGCTTGTGGCCTGCACATCAATTGATGAGTACATAAATGGGATAATAAAAAAGCATGAGCTTACAAGAGAGGATAAAGAACAGGACAGGATTCGTCATGTCGATATTTGTAACGCAAACACAGGCCCTATTTTTCTCGCATACCGTACAGTTGATAAAATATCTGAGATAATTAATAAAATTAAGAAAAATCTTCCTATATATGACTTTACGGCTGAGGACGGTATAAAACATAGAGCGTGGGTTATAGATAATGAAGACGATATAAACAATCTTGTGGAGCTTTTTAAGGATGTGCCTAGCCTTTATATTGCGGACGGGCACCATAGAAATGCTTCTGCCGCTAAGGTTGGGTTAAAGAGAAGAATTGAGAAGCCGGATTATACGGGCGATGAGGAGTTTAATTACTATCTCTCCGTTATATTCCCATCTGACCAGTTGAAAATATTGGATTACAACCGTGTTGTCAGAGACCTCAACGGGATGAGCGATGAGGAATTTATTACAAAGCTTTCAGAAAAATTTGATATTAAAAATGTCTCTGGGCGTGCTAAGCCGGAAAAACAATACGACTTTGGAATGTATTTAAATAAAAAATGGTATATGCTGACAGCAAAAAGCTCAATTATAACTGAGGATGCTGTAAAAGGACTTGACGTTTCGATTTTGCAGGACAATGTGCTTATACCGCTGCTTGGTATTGGAGATATAAGGACGGATAAAAGAATTGATTTTGTCGGAGGAATAAGAGGACTTGGAGAGCTTGAAAAAAGAGTTGACAGCGGCGAAATGAAGGTAGCCTTTGCTATGTATCCAACTTCTATAGAGCAGCTCATGACAATTGCAGACGAGGACAAAATCATGCCTCCGAAGTCTACATGGTTTGAACCAAAATTAAGAAGCGGGCTGTTTATACATTCATTAGAGTAAAAAGTATATAAGAAACAAATAATAGTGGTGTGCCTAATCTGGCACATCACTTTTTGTTAGGAGGGAATAAAATGGGCAGATTTGTAAACGGTATGATTGCCGGAAGTGTAGCTGCTGCGGCTGGAGCATATTATCTTTCAAAAAATAAAGAAAAAGGCCGACATATGATAAATGAAGGCCGTGAAGTTCTTGATAAGGCAGAAAACTGCCTTGACAAAGCAGAACAAAAAATGTTTTAGTTTTTTTCGGCGGGCATATGCCCGCCGTTTTTTTATGGTTTTTTGTTGAAAGCAGTTTGAAGCTGGTATAAACTGTATATATACTTGACTGTTTCTGCTTAAATAGGAGGGAAAATCGTGAGAAAATTTGTTTTAGTATTATTAACTGTAGTCCTAACCTTTACGAACACCCTTACGTCATTTGCCGATACCAGTGAAGAAAATATGATAGCTGTAGAGTTTGAGGAAATACCGGCGACAGTCCGCATAATAAAAGAAACACATATGATAGGGTGCAGGTGTGTGCCCTTGATGAATATATCTGTGGAGGAAATGGAGGCCGGAGCCCTAAAGGATGGAATGGAGCTTTCCATATCGGTGGAGGCTATGAAATTTGATGACTATTATATTAAGTATGCCGACGGAGATTTGGACTTTGATGACAAAATTAAAGACGGCAGGATTATATTGGAAATAAATAACGCCTCAACGAAAAAATCAGCATTAGCCTTAGCAGATGCCGAAATTTATATTTTGAGTACAATTGCTGCCGGAGAATATGATATTATACTGACGCTGACAGATAGTGAAAGCGGAATGATAATTGAAGAAAAAACCGCTGAGAAATGCTTAGCGCTTTATAATTACCCGAGCAAAGAGAGGCAGGTTACGCCCATATCTGTAAAGTCCGGCGAGAGCTGCATAAGAACTGAGGAGCAAATAATTGAGCTGTCCTCGCCGATCTATATTTCTGAAAATGGGGTGTTGATGGCTCCGCTGGAGGGAATGGCAAAGTCTGTTTTTGCCAACACTGTAATGGAAGAAGGGCAGAACTCGGCCTCAGTGATTTTTGGCCAGAGAGTGGCACGGTTTGAAGCTGATACGTATATGGTGCAGATAAACGGCTATGATATAGCGATGAATAACAAAGTGAAAATGGCAGACGATATTCTGTTTGCACCTGTCAGGGATTTTTATGGATTGGTAGTCGGGGTGTCCGAAATAGTATGGAACGATACTGACAAAACTGCTGAAATAAAAGTAATAAAGAAGTAGAATGCAATTTTTATGGTGCGCCTTGCCTTGTTTTTCCTTTACTTTTTTGCTGTCAGAGTTTAATATAAATAAGATGACAATATTTTTTGGAGGGAACAAAATGGAAGTAAGAACAAGATTTGCGCCTAGCCCCACAGGTTATATGCATATTGGCAACTTAAGAACTGCGTTATATGAATATCTTATAGCAAAATCAAAGGGTGGTAAGTTTATACTGCGTATAGAAGATACTGACCAGGAGCGAAAGGTTGAAGGCTCCGTTGATGTAATATATAAGACTCTTGAACTGACTGGGCTTAAACATGATGAGGGCCCTGATGTAGGAGGAGAATACGGTCCATACGTACAGAGCGAAAGAATGGGAATGTATATGGACTATGCCCTTGAACTTGTTAAAAAGGGAAAGGCATATTACTGTTTCTGCACAAAGGAGAGACTGGATTCCCTTAAGGAGAGCAATGAGCATGGTGACGCTTTTGCACGCTACGACAGACACTGCCTTAGCCTGCCAAAGGAGGAAATTGAAGCTAATCTTGCGTCAGGGAAACCGTTTGTTATCCGCCAGCTTATGCCAAGAGAAGGCACAACAACATTTGAGGACGTTGTTTATGGCACTATTACAGTTGACAACAGTGAGCTGGACGATCAAATATTGATTAAATCTGATGGCTTTCCGACATATAATTTTGCCAATGTCGTTGATGACCATACTATGAATATAACCCATGTTGTAAGAGGAAGCGAGTATCTTTCCTCGACACCGAAATATAATCTTCTTTATGATGCCTTTGGCTGGGACGCCCCGGAGTATATACACCTTCCCCCGGTTATGAGGGATGCGCAGCATAAGCTTTCAAAGCGTCATGGCGACAAATCATTTGAGGATCTTATAAATGAGGGATATATTGTTGAGGCCGTTGTGAATTATATCGCTCTGCTTGGATGGAGCCCTTCGAATAATCAGGAGATTTTCTCTATGGACGAGCTTATCGAAAAGTTTGATATCTCGGGTATAAGCAAGTCGCCTTCAATATTTGACATTAAAAAGTTAACATGGATGAACGGCGAGTATCTTAAGATGATGGATTTCGATAAGTATTGGGAACTTGCTGAGCCTAAACTTAAGGAAGCCGTGA
>URCD01000066.1 GCA_900546215.1 uncultured Eubacteriales bacterium
GTTACTATGGCAGCATATAAGTTAAATATTGCACGTATTGAATCTCTTATTACACAATACGTTTGTGAACACGGTATTGACAGTAATGCTCAAAAAATGATGGCCGTGAAAGAGAAGCTGAATATAAAAAAATTCCCTGAATTTGACGATATTATCTTTTTTGCATGTACTTTAAATGTGTCCCCAGACTATATTACAGGCGTATCAGATGAATTTCAAGTGCAGGACCCATACTTGCTCAAAATTCTCACTAACTATATGCAGTTCAACACAGACTGTAAATACTCTTTAGCGGAAAAATCTGAGCAGTACCTAAACATACAGAATAATTTTGCCGATTTTGATAAGTCCGGAATAACGGTTAAAACATATAATTCAGACAATCATCTTATAAATGAAAACGAAGCTCACCCGGAAATAGATCTGTCAATGGTTGCGGAAGCCAAAGCGGAATATGATAAAAATGATGAAAATTAAAAATGGTCTCCTTAAAGGAGACCATTTTATTCACCGTTTTATCTGTTTTCATTTTTGAACTTAGACGCCAGTTCCTTCATCTCTCTTGCGGCGTTTACGGACATCTCCGTAACCTCACTTCCCGCCATGAGCCTTGCGATGTCCCTGACTTCTTCGTTTTTTTTAAGCATTTTTATCACGGTTCTCGTTCTGCCTTTTTGATTAATTTTCTCAATCATATAATGGCTGTCGGCCATAGCAGCAATCTGAGGAAGATGCGTTATGCATAAAATCTGTTTCGCTTTAGCCGCCTTATGCATCTTTTCAGCAACCTTCTGGGCGGTTCTGCCGCTTATTCCCGTATCTATCTCATCAAAAACGAACGTACCTATTGAATCAACATTTCCGAAAACCACCTTAAGAGCAAGCATTACCCTTGAAAGCTCTCCTCCAGAGCCTATTTTAGCCAAAGGCATAAGCTCCTCGCCTTCGTTTGCTGTAAACATAAATTCCACATCATCCCAGCCGTCAATTCCGAGCTGATTTTTTTGATCAATTCTTATCTTAAATCTGGCCTTGTCCATCTCCAGCTCCCGAAGATTAGTTTCAATATCCTTTTCTATCGCTTCCGCTTTCTTCTTTCTGATATCTGTCATAACTTTGCAGACGTCAACCATACTTTTGAAAAGCTCTTTCCTGTCATTTTCAAGCACCTCAAGCCTCTCTCTGGAATGCATCAGCATATCATATTCATTCCTTAAGTTTTCAAGCTTTTCAGCAAGACCGTCAGAAGTGCAGATGTATTTCTTTTTAAAGGCATATATAATACTAAGGCGTTCTTCTATTTTTTCTATTTCATCATCGCCTGTTTCAAGGTTTTCAAAATATCTTTTCAGTTCCCTCTCAGCCTCATTAAGCTGAATTGCAGCGGAATTTACAATTTCATAAATAAGCTTTACTGAGATATCTATATCGTTAAGCTGTCTGAGGGTATCAGCAGCCTCGGTTACCATATCGCTGGCCGGAAGACCGTTAACGCCGTTATAAAGTATATTAATGCATTTCCCGGCCATTTCCCTCATGCGTTCTCCGTTTTGAAGAATTTTCTTTCTCTCAGTCAGAGTATCCTCTTCACCCGGTTTTATGTCCGCAGTCTCCAGTTCACTTATCTGATACGAAAGAATTTCTGTTCTTCTCTCCCTTTCAGATTCGTTACCGGCAATAGCCTTCATTTCCTTCATAGTAATTTTATACTTCTTTAAAAACTCAGCAAGCTTTGCTTTTTCCGCATCAAGCTCAGTACCGCAGAACTTATCCAAAAGCTCAATATGCTTACTTGGATTTAATAACGATTGATGTTCGTGCTGGCCATGGAAGTCCACAAGACATGAAGACAGCTCTTTAAGCTGACCTACAGTAACCGTAGTTCCGTTCACCTTGCAGACGCTTTTTCCGTTCATATGTAAAATACGCCTGATTACAAGTGTATTGTCCTCCCCATGTTCAATGTCCATATCATCAAGGATTTTCTCTATTTTTTTATCGTCTATAGAAAATACAGACTCAACAACAGCCTGTTCCTCTCCCCTGCGGATTATTTCCCTGTTTGCCCTTCCCCCAAGCGAGAAACCCAAGGCATCAATAATAAGAGATTTTCCGGCTCCGGTTTCTCCAGTAAGCACGTTTAATCCCCTTCCAAAGGCCACCTCTGACTCTTCTATCAGTGCTATATTTTTAATATTTATATATTCGAGCATAGGTTACGCCCCCAATCAGCTATGTATAATACGATAAAGCCTTTCTATAAGTTCAGCCGCCTGATGATTTCCTCTTATAACACAAAAGACTGTATCGTCCCCCGCTATTGTTCCGAGTATTTCACTATTCTGCATGTTGTCCAGCGCAACTCCAACGGCCATTCCCATGCCCTCAAGGGTTTTAATAACAACCATGTTTCCGGCATAATCCATTTTCACAACCGCTTCTTTAAACACTCTTATAAGCCTGTCAGATATTTCGTTGTCACTGCTGGCCATTGCGGCATACTTCTGTTTTCCCTTTTCAACAGATATTTTAGTAAGCCTCATTTCCCTTATATCTCTTGAAACAGTAGCCTGGGTTACATCGAAGCCGTCCTCTCTGAGCTTTGCCGCAAGCTCGTCCTGGGTCTCAATATCATATTTTTCAATCAGCTCTAAAATCTTTGCATGTCTGGATACCTTCAACTTTTATTCCCCCTTTGAAATCAGTTTTTTCCTCAATATCTCATAAAAGCTTCTTCTGTTTGTTTTTATAATATTAACGCTGCTGGCAGCCTTTTTTACATTTATAGTATCGCCGTTATTCATTATTACGCTTGTCTGCCCGTCCATTGACATTATTATATCCCCGTTTGCACCAAAGCTTGCCTCTATTTTTATAATGTCATCTGCCGATACAACAATGCTTCTGGAATGAAGGGAATGGGCACAAATCGGTGTTATAACCATACAGCCGATATCTGGCTTGAGCACTGGGCCCCCAGCAGAAAGATTATATGCTGTGGAGCCTGTTGGCGTTGAAATTATTATTCCGTCAGCCCTGAAGGTAGCGAGGTATTCATCGTTTACATATATACTGTAATCGGTTATTTTTGTAAAAACTCCTCTGGCAATACAAACGTCATTTACTGCTGTATACTGTTTCGGGCTGTCTGTATCCGATATTATATCAGCTTCAAGCATAAGCCTTTTCTCAAGCTTATATTCTCCGTTTAAAACCTTTTCTATCGTCTCACGGTAGTCGTTTCCGTCTGCCGAAGCTAAAAAGCCCATTGTACCCATATTTATCCCCAAAAGCGGAGTTCCGTATTTGGCGGCTTTTCTTCCCGTATCAAGCAGTGTTCCGTCCCCGCCAAGCACAATAATAAAATCTGATTTTGAAAAAAGCTCATATTTTGTTACGCCAAGCTCTTTAAGTCCCGTAACTTCTGCAATTTTATATGTAAGTACAACCTTGCAGTCCTTCTCTCTCAGAAATTGAGCCAGTTCACCTACAAGGTTCATGGCGGCCTCTTTATCATAATTAGGTACTATTCCAACTGTTTTCACTTTTACATCACCTCAAAGCAGCTCATGTGACTGTTCCGTTATATCATGTGCGGTCTTATAAGCTTCTTCTTTTGTAAGCCCGCTGTTTTTTCTGTCAAACATTATTAAATATTCTATATTTCCTTCAGGTCCTTTAATCGGTGAAAAATCTATTCCTATTATATTAAGTCCTTCATTAAATGCAAAATCTATTATTTTTATAATTACTTCCTGATGAGTGGACTTCTCTCTGACAACGCCCTTTTTTCCGACCTTTTCACGTCCGGCTTCAAACTGAGGTTTAATAAGGCATACCATTTGGGCATCCTCGGCCATTACGTTAACTGCCGGGGGTATAACCTTTGTCAATGAAATAAATGATACATCGACAGATGCAAAGCTCGGCCTGTCGCTTATCTGTTCTTCATTAATATATCGTACATTAGTCTTCTCCATGCAGACGACACGCTCGTCATTTCTCAGCTTCCATGCCAGCTGGCCATATCCGACATCAATCGAATATACCTTTGAAGCCCCATTTTGCAGCATACAATCTGTAAAGCCTCCGGTAGAAGCCCCTATATCCATGCAGACTTTCCCTTTTATTTCAACAGGGAATACTTCCATCGCCTTTTCAAGCTTGTAGCCGCCTCTGCTGACATACGGCATCTCGCCTCCTCTAACCTCTATGTTAGAATCAGTATCAATTTTTGTACCGGCTTTATTTTCCTTATTGCCGTCGACATATACGTTTCCGGCCATAATATAAGCCTTAGCCAGTTCTCTCGAGGAAGCAAGCCCTCTATTTACAATAAGTACATCAAGTCTTTCTTTGTCAGCCATTATTTTCAACCCGCTTCTTTATTTCCAAATACATACTTTCGCCGTCCAGACCATATCTTTTATACAGCTCATTTCGCGAACCATGCTCGATAAATTTATCGGGCATGGCGAAAGAATGAAATACAGTTTCTCCCAATTTTTCATTTTCATTAAGTATATTAAGTATACTGTCGCCCACTCCGCCATTTTTTACGTTGTCCTCAGCAGTAAACAAATAACGGCATTTTAAAGCTGCATTTAATATCAGTTCTTTATCTACAGGCTTAGCAAATCTTAAGTTAACGAGCATAGGCGCATATCCGTCCCTCTCAAGCAGTTCACATGCCTCTGCTGCATCGTCAACTGTGCTTCCAAGTGAAAAAACCGCTATTTTTTCGCCGTCTTTAAGCAGTTCTCCCTTTCCATATTCAATCTCATTGTCTAAATCTGAAAAGCTTTCAGATATTTCACCTCTTGGATATCTGATGGCAACAGGCGAATTCATATTTTCCAAAGCATATTTCAGCATTTTTTCAAGTTCACAGCCGTTTTTAGGAGCCATAACAGTCATATTAGGCATATGGAGAAGATATGACAGGTCAAATATCCCCTGATGTGTTTCTCCATCGCTGCCTACAATTCCGGCTCGGTCAATTCCAAAAACAACATGCAGGTTCTGCAGGCATACATCCTGCATTATCTCATCGTATGCTCTCTGCAAAAATGTAGAATATACAGCAAATACAGGCTTATAACCGGCCTTTGCCATTGCAGCTGAAAATGAAACAGCATGCTGTTCCGCAATGCCCACATCAAAAAATCTTTCAGGAAATTTTTTAGCAAAGCAGTCAAGTCCTGTTCCGCTGCACATAGCAGCAGATACCGCAACTATTTTTCCATCACTTTCTGCCTGCTTTACAAGCGTTTTTCCAAATACGGACGAATAGCTTGGAAGTGCAGACTTAGCTATTGGTTTTCCAGTTTTCAAGTCAAATGAGTTGACCCCATGGTAATCTTTTGGATTTTTCTCTGAAAACTTATATCCCTTTCCCTTAACGGTCCTGACATGCACCATGACCGGTCCTTCAATCTGTTCCGCTTTTTCAATAGTTGATATAAGCTCCTGAAGGTTATGCCCGTCTACGGGGCCGATATATTTAAATCCGAACTCTTCAAAAATAACACCCGGAACAAACATATATTTAATTCTCTTTTTTGTCCTCTTTATTGTATCAACCATTGGAGCCCCGGCAGGAAGTCGGCTGAGGAACTTTTTAACATCGTCCTTTGCCTCAAGATACTTTCTCTCTGTTCTCAGCTCTCCAAGATGCCTGCTTATTGCCCCTACATTATCTGATATAGACATCTGGTTGTCATTAAGTATTACAATCAAATTCCTGTTTGAGCGGCCAGCGTTGTTCAGCGCCTCAAAAGCCACTCCTCCAGTCATAGAGCCATCACCTATAACGGCCACAATTTTCTCGCTGCCGCCGGATAAATCTCTGGCACAGGCAAGCCCTAAAGCAATTGATATTGAAGTTGAACTGTGTCCAGCCGTAAAAGTATCATATTCACTTTCACAAGGCTTAGGAAAACCAGATATTCCGTCAAGCTGTCGGAGAGTGTCAAACACATCTTTTCTTCCGGTTATTATTTTATGTATATATGCCTGATGTCCCACGTCCCAAACAATTTTGTCCTCCGGTGTATTTAAGCAGTAATGCAGGGCTAAGGTAAGCTCAACTATACCTAAATTAGACGCCAAATGACCTCCCGTTTTTGATACGTTTTCCAAAAGAAATGCACGCAGCTCCAAAGCCAGCCTGTTAAGCTGGCTGATATTCAGCTTTTTTATATCCTTCGGCCAATTAACCGAATCAAGCAATCTCTTCAAAAGAATTACACCACTTTCTATGGGTACATCAGTTTTCTCTTTTTATCAGATATTTTGTAAGCTCTACAAGAAAATCTGCTTTGCTGCCCATGCCTTTAAGGATTTCAATTGCCTCCTCAGACATGTCTTCAACTATTTTGGCAGCGTCATCTACGCCAAACATTGTGGCATAAGTGACCTTATGATTTTTTTCATCACTGTTTATTGGTTTGCCAAGCTTTTCAACAGTACTTGTGACATCAAGTATATCGTCCTGAATTTGGAATGCTACTCCTACAAGCTCTCCAACCCTTTCAATATTTTTTATCTCCGAAGCATCGGCGCCGCCAATTTCCGCACCCGCTTTTAGGGCTCCTATCAGCATAGCCGCAGTTTTGTTTTTGTGTATAAAATCAAGTGTATCCTTATTAATTTCTTTTCCTTCGCTTATTACATCAACAACCTGACCGGAAACCATGCCGTGTACGCCTGCCCCCTGTGCAATAGCGAGCATAGCTTTGGTATATCTTATATCATTCTGCTGGACGCATGCTTTCGCCATAACCTCAAACGCCTGATGAAGAAGAGCGTCTCCAGCAAGTATAGCTATGTTTTCTCCAAAAACCTTATGGCTTGTCAGTCGCCCTCTCCTATAGTCATCATTATCCATAGCCGGAAGATCGTCATGTATAAGCGAGTAGGTATGAATCATTTCAATTGCGCAGGCGAACGGCATTGAGCTCTCCCAATCACCGCCAAAGGCTCTGCAAGCCTCCATAACCATTACCGGCCTAAGCCTTTTTCCTCCGGCAAATACGCTGTAGCGCATAGCCTCGAAAATGATCTCAGGATAATCATCAGCAGAAGGAAGAAACTTTTCCATATATTCGTCCACAGTATTCGCTCTGTTTTTCAGTTCCTCTTTAAAACTCATTAATCTTCCTCCTTAAGCTCAAATGGCTTTTCCGATAACTGTCCGTCAAGGCTGGCCGAGAGTATTGTAACCTGCTGCTTAGCGTCCGTAAGCTTTCCTGAGCATAATGCCGCCAGTTCAACGCCCTCTTTATAAAGTTTTACCATTTCATCCAGGGATAATTCCCCTTCTTCCATTGCATTAACAATTTCTTCAAGCCTTGAAAGCGCTTCTTCAAAGCTCTTAGTTTTCTTTGCCACCAAATATCACCTTATCCTCAACAATAGCGGACAGCCTGCCGTCCATGAACGTGACATAAAGCCTGTCCCCTTTTGAAACAGACTCGGCAGATGCAATTACTCTGCCCGTCTCATTCTCTGTATATGAATATCCTCTTGCCAATACCCTAAGAGGAGAAAGCGCCTCAAGAGTAGAAGCTGCATTTGACAGAACCATACTGTCATTTTTAATTTTATTTTCCGTTTTTGCCCTGACAGCCTCAATAAAAGACAATACATATGATTCCTTTTGTTCCAGAGCTATCTGAGGTTTTTTAAAGCTTCTGTTATTAACAAGATTATTATATTTTTCCTGTTTTCTGTTTATAAAATAGGCCATATCCCTTTCCAGCCTGTCTGCAGCGTACTCTGTTCTTCTTCTGTCTTCATTTATATCGTTAACAGCCAGTTCAGCAGCATTAGAAGGGGTTGACGCCCTCATATCCGCTACAAAATCGGCTATGGTAAAATCAGTTTCATGTCCGACAGCAGAAATAACTGGTATTTCTGATGCGAATATGGCTCTGGCAACTTTCTCTTCATTAAAAGCCCAAAGGTCCTCTATACTTCCTCCGCCTCGTCCAACTATTATCGTATCGGCTCTTTTAAGCCTGTTGGCGAGTCTTATTCCCTCAACAATTGAGTCAGCAGCAGATTCTCCCTGAACAAGCACCGGAACAACTGTTACTGACACCGAGCTGTTTCTTGCCCTGGCTATTTTTATTATGTCTCTTACAGCAGCTCCTGTAGGCGAAGTAACCACCGCTATATTTTTCGGTCTTTTTACTATTTCCCGTTTAAAATCAGGGTCAAAAAGCCCTTCACCAGCCAATCTCTCTTTCAGCTGCTCAAACGCAATTGTTAGTGCACCGATCCCGTCTGGCTTAATAAGCTGGGCAACAATCTGATATTCTCCGGCCCTTTCATATACTGTCGCATACCCGCATATAATTACAGACATACCATTTTCAGGCATAAAAGGCAGCATATCAGCATCGCCCTTAAACATTATACATCTTATAACGCTTTCACTGTCTTTGAGCGAAAAATACATATGTCCGGAGCTGTGCCTTTTAAAATTTGATATTTCCCCTGCAACCCATATGCTATTAAGGACAAAGTCATTTTCAAGCATTGTCCTTATATAGCTATTAACTTTAGATACCGAATAAATTTTAGGTTCAAGCATTAGCTTCACTGCCTAAAATCTGACCCAGTATTCCGTTTATAAAAGCCGGCGCCTCATCTGAGCTGTATGTCTTGGCAAGCTCAACAGCTTCGTTTACAGCCACTCCGTCTGGCACATCAGGCGCATATTTTATTTCATATACAGCCAGCCTTAATATAGCCTTATCCACCTTGCTCATTCTGTCAACACTCCAGCCCTTCGCGTATGTACCAAGCAGCTCGTCAATCTCAACAAGATGGCTCATTGTTCCGTCTGTTTTTGATATTATATACTCTCTGTCATTTTCTGCAATGTCATCAGAATTCACAGTAAGAAAAATATTTTTTACCTCTTCATAATCCCCATTATTAACAAAATCGTACTGGAATAATAAATAAAACGCCAGCTTTCTGGCATTTCTTCGTCCCATCAGTTCGCCCTCCCAACATTTAAAAAGGCTGTCTAAAGGCCTGGTCCCATAAAAGCCTTAAATGGGAACCGGCCTAAAAGTGACAGCCGTACTATTGCCTCATAAAGAATCACTCTGCTTTTGTTTCCTCGTCAGCTGTTTCGGGTACGGGCACAGGAGCTTCCTTTTCTACAGAAACCTCAGAAACTATTACATTAACTCCTGTTACAGTAAGACCAGTCATAGTCTCGACCGCATTTTTAACCTTCTGCTGAACTTCTTCGCAGGCATTTTTAATATTAATTCCAAATTTGACTGATATTTCTACCTCAACGAGAGCGTTTGATTCCTCAACTGTGACCTTAACTCCCCTTGACTGGTTTTTCTTGCCGAAAAATCCCTTCACAGTGTTTACTGCCGCAGACGAAAGCAGTGAAACTCCTTCTGTCTCAACTGCAGCTGTTCCAGCGATTATTGCTATTACTTCGTCAGATATCTGAATCTGTCCGTTTACGTCCTTTGTCTCAACCATTTATATCATCCTCCAAAATTGTCTGTCTATTTATATTCCTTATATTCACCATATTATTATATCAGATTTTTTCCACTTTGCAATGAGATTATGCGAACATTATACATGGTGAGTGCATAAATTACAAATTCTAACCGTCCATTAATTATTGGGGTTTATTTGGGTCTACTTCCTTTATAACAGTCAGCTCGCCATTTATTGGGAATTCACACAATTCCTTTATATAGTCATCTGATTTAATACATCCCTGAGTTATTCTTCTTTTAATATTCTCCATAGTTTCCTTGTCAAAGTCACTTGTAAACGTCTCAATTCTCCTGGACAGCCAAATTCTACCCGATTTAGTGAATGACAGGTCATCCTCGTAATCACAGACATTATATTTTGTTCCTTCTATATTCGAATAGGAGACATGAGTATATACAAGCTTCTTAGCCTCATACTGTCCGGCAAGAAAAGCTTTTAAAATAGTAAATATTTCCCGTCTGTCCTCGGTTACTGTTGTCTTGTACATAGCAGGCCTCTCCTTCTAAAATTGCTGTTAGTATTATAATAACCTTTTTCAGTCTGCTGTTCAATGCCAATACCGTCAAAACGTCTGACAATTCTTATTATCTACCGTTGCAAAATTTTAAAAAACTATTTATATTAATTAATAGCAATAATTTTAACGGAGGTAATACTATGTCAATTGATAAAGTCAGAGAGTATTTCAAAAAGTATGGCCGAGAAGGAGACATTTTGGAGTTTCCTGTTTCAAGCGCAACTGTTGCCCTTGCCGCAGAGGCCCTTAACGTAATTCCAGCAAGAATAACTAAAACCCTAGCGCTAAAAAGCGGCGAAAGCTGTATTGTCATCGCAGTAGCCGGAGATGGAAAAATCGACAATCATAAATTCAAAACCGAGTTTGGATTTAAAGCTAAAATGCTCTCACCGGAAGAAACTGCAGCACTTACCGGACATGCGGTAGGCGGAGTATGCCCTTTTGCATTGCCGGATGGAGTTAAAACATACTGTGATGTATCGTTAAAGCGCTTCGATTCTGTATTTCCTGCCTGTGGAAGCTCCAATTCCGCTATAGAGCTGAACTGCGATGAGCTCTATAGCTACTCAAATGCGGAAAAATGGGTTGACATCTGCAAAGACTGGGAATAATCAGTTTTGTGGAATGCCCAGATAATTTGACGGGACTTCACCTTTAATTACAGTGTCCACCAGCATAAGCTTTCTAGTCATGTTGACTTTTTTGTTATACAGCGGATTTACAAGGCTTACGGTAATATTTACTGTAAGCCATATTTTATAGTTAGTTTGGTTAATTCCGGCGGACGTAAATTCCGTATCATAATCAACCGTAGCTCCTCCAACAGGCATTACTTCAAAAGAAATATCTGGCCCGCTGTTTGCAAGTATACTAACTCCTGTCGCAGCTCCATACGGAATACTTACCCTGTTATTTTCCATATTAACCAGCTTTTCGGTTATGTACTCACTTATCTTGGCACATATCATATTCACTTTGGCCGTGTCTGCTGACAACATTGTTGTTCCTTCGTCAGTTTTGAGCTTGAGTATATCATCAATTTGAATTTCATTTTCCAGCAGAACATTTTCTGTTGCTGAATTAATTATGTAATTTGCCCTTTCCTTAGCGTCAACAAGGCAAAGATTAGCGGCCACTGGCATAATATATTTTTCAGTGGCTGCAATAAAAGCGCACGCTGCCGCCCCTACACACAAAAGTAATAAAAGCGCCACAAACTTTCTAAATTTCCTCTTTATAATACATATCTCCTCCACTTTTTATTCAAAATACTGCTGTACAATACATTTTTGTAATAAAATCTTAAAGAATTATAAGCAATAATTTCCTTTATTATCAAAGACCAATCTGTTATAATATATTCTGAGTTAGGAGGCTTAAGTATGGATTACTCGGAACATAATGAGAATAAGCATAAAATATTTAAATATACGGACGAAAACGGTCATGTTCATTATGTGGACGAGCAGGGTCATCCTGTTAAAAGGCGCAGGCCGCCTTCAACGGAAAGCGGGTCTTCATCCGGCCGCTCACCTGCTCAAAAGCATACGGAAACATCACGTTCGGCTTCACATTCCACGTCAGGCAGAAGGCCTGCTGAGCATAGCCGTAAGGTTCAAAGCAGTCCCAGGCCTAAAAAGAACAAAAAGAAAAAGAAAAAAAGAAAGGGGCTTCGCATATTCCTCGTCGTGTTAGGTATTCTTATTTTAGCGGCGGTCGGTTTATGCATAGGCGCATGGATTAGTATAATAAAAAGCGCCCCGACGCTAAATACTTCGGATATTGTTCCGACCAACTATACCTCCATAATATACGATGACAGCGGAGCTGAGATAGACAAGCTTCATGGAGAAGAAAACCGTGAATATGTTACCCTTGATATGATACCTGAAGATTTGCAGCATGCTGTAGTCTCAATTGAGGACGAACGTTTCTACGACCATAATGGTATTGATATTAAAGGTATATTCAGGGCTATCTATATAGATATAATAGAATGGGATTTCTCACAGGGAGCAAGTACAATAACCCAGCAGCTGATTAAAAATGAAATGCTCTCGAGCGAGAAGAAGCTTACCCGTAAGCTTCAAGAGCAGTATCTTGCTGTTAAATATGAAAAAGAGCTTGAACAGACACTTGGCAGCAAACAGGCGGCAAAAAACTATATACTGGAGCTCTATCTTAATACTATCAGTTTAAATCACGGACTTAACGGCGTTGGCTCAGCCGCGGAATTCTATTTTGGCAAGGAAATAAATGAGCTTGATTTGGCAGAATGTGCCTGCTTAGCAGGGATAACTAAAAACCCTTCAAAATATTCGCCGATAAGCAACCCTGAAGCCAATAAGGAAAGACAGACTACTGTGCTTAATAAAATGCTTGATCTTGGATATATAACTCAGGCGGAATATGACAGTGCCATAGCTGAGGATATTTACTCCAATCTGGTAGGAAAACAGACAAGCGATGAAGAATCTGTATCTCTTCATAACTATTTTGTCGACCATCTTATTGTTACGCTTGCTAATGACCTTCAGGAGCAGAGAAACCTTAATAAGCAGGAAGCTTATAATCTGATATACAGCGGCGGTCTGCAGATTTACTCAACAATGAGCCAGGATGTACAGGGAAGGCTTGAGGATGTATTTAATGACGATTCCCTGTTCCCGCCTTCTGATAGGACCTACGATGCTACCTATACTATTTCGGTGCTCAATAAACAGACTAATGAGCAGGAGCATCATACAGAGTCCAAAACAGTGTCCAACAAAGATGAGGCTGAAGCGTTTGCTGAGGAAATGAAGGCCAAGTATGTTGATGATACACATACAATGGTGCTTGACAATCTCACCGTTTCAAATTCACTTCAGGCGGCAATGGTCATTCTTGATTACAAAACAGGAAATATCAAGGCAATTGTCGGTGGACGCGGAACAAAGAGCGGCGACCTTGTATTTAACAGGGCTACGCAGGCCTACCGTCAGCCAGGCTCATGCTTTAAGGTTTTGGCTGCCTATGCTCCTGCGATTGACCAGGATATATACTCAGCCGGTTCATTTATAAAGGACGAGCCGTTTACAGTAGGAAGCTGGTCCCCCGGCAACTGGTGGGGTTCAAGCTACAGAGGCTACGCTACCGTTAGAGAAGGTATCAGGGACTCAATGAACATTCTGGCTGCAAAGGTTATAGTTGATGCCGGAGTATATAACGCATATAATTATCTGCTGAACTTTGGTTTTGAGCAGGTAACAGAAGATGATATAAACGCTAATACATCACTGGGCGGACTTACAAACGGTGTATCGGTGCTTGAGCTGACAGCCGCATATGGCGCAATCGCAAACGGCGGCGTCTACATGAAGCCTACACCATACACAAAGGTTCTTGACCATGATGGAAATGTACTTCTTGAATATGATTATGAGGGAAAACGTGTTATTAAAGAAACTACCGCCTTCCTTCTTACCGATATGATGGAAGATGTAATTTCCGGCGGAGGCACCG
>URCD01000067.1 GCA_900546215.1 uncultured Eubacteriales bacterium
AATTCTTAGGTTAAATATACATAATTATTCATTCTTAAATTACTCATCTTACATTGTATCTTGTTTTTGCCTAATATTCAATAAAAAAATTAATTTTTAAAGAAATTTTTAAGGTGTTTCGAAATTTACATAATTCTTATGTGGAATACTTAAATATAATAGGTTTACTTAAGTCCTGAAGATCCAAAGTTCCTCTGTCTCCCTCTGGAATTTCTTTCACAGCCTCAGACATTGTTTTGATCTTTTCTTCCATTCTGCTTGTATCTCCCAAAAGCACTCTTATATTTTCAACATAAGCGTAAATATTGTCCTTATCAGCTACATTTATGCTTACCGCCTTATCAAGCATTTCGTATTTTGACATTGCTCTTGATATAACAAGCGCCGCCTCAAAGGCGTCCTTATTTTCAACAGGTATTATTTCACCCTGTTTAAAGGAGCCGAATTTAAGCCCCTCAATTATAGGGATTTTTTCTGTCGCTTCGCTCTTTATGTCAATAACTCTTCCTTCACGGTCGATATACAAATAGCTGCTCAAATACGGTATATACCCGCATATTTTATTTTCTGTAACTGTTATCTTCATCGTATCAGGCAATTGAAAGCTTATTTTTACTGAAGATATGTACTGATTTTTTTCCAATGTTTTCTCTGCCTTGCTCCTGTTAAAGAAAATGCCGTTATCTCCTTGAGACAGTCCTATCATGCTGCATATCTCATCTTTTGTAAAATAGCTCAGTTCGTTTACTTCTATTTTATTTACAGAAAAAATGGGCGAGGCAAGCATTATTAAGGCTATAGCGGCTGCAGCGGCTGCTCCGAGAATTAACTTTCTAATAACTAAAGGTCTCCTTCTTGTCCTTTTATTATTCGAAGTTTTCTTTTTTTCAGTAATTCCGTCCTCCGACTCATAATGGTCGTCATTATATAAAGTTTCTTCATTCGTTTCTTCGGCAGGACTATCTTCCCCGCTCTCATCATTGGCGCAGTTTATTTCTTCATAAAATTCTTCGTTATCAATATCATTTTCGTTATTGTCATTTTTAACATCATCGTCAAATGAAAAACGAATTTCCTTCATTAATATATCACCCTGCTTTTTAAGGTCTGCTGCCTGTCTAACTTATATAGTATAATCTCAAAAATATGTACATGTCAATAAAATAAGCTTTTTTTCAATCACCCATCTGGCTTTTTCTCATATTATATACCATAAAAAAGATATGGGAGGCATTGGATATGTCATGCTGTGAAGCCACTTTAAACAGCTCCGTGCAGTCAAATGCAGTTACAGAAGATTGTATTATCGCTTATAAAATTTTTGATCAGTGCCGTAAGCAAATTTGTTTAACACCTTGTATTTTGGGCCCTGCCCGCAGTGCAAGAAATACTGCGTCATGCAGTGAAATTCTTCAGGAGGGCGACATCATAGTTCCCCCTGTAAACGCAGCGTCAGTTTGTATGGATGACCTTACACTCTGCAAAATACTCATTACTAAGAAAAAAGCTAACGCTTTCAGAACAGGTTACTGGGATGTTGAAATCAAATTTGTTTTCTGCTACACTCTCACATTCCGTGACTCAGACTGCAACTTCATTACTTGCAAGAGAGCTACCAGTGTTTACACAATGCAGCTTACACTTTTCGGTTCAGTCGGAAGCGAAACAGTTATGGCTACAGACCTCATCAACGCAGAGGGCTTATCAACATCATCAGGCCCCTATTTATCAGTTGAAGCTAAGGCAGCCGGCCTTGCCGCAGAGCTTAAGCTTACACCTAAATGCAACTGCAACTGTGACTGCGGATGCGGATGTGAAGACCCTGTTACCGAAATTCCTACAGCTGTATGCGTAACAATCGGATTATTTGCAGTAATCAGACTTTTCCGTCCAGTTAACATGCTTGTTCGCAGCTATGGATGCTGTGTTCCTGAAGAATGTGCTGGTACTGAAAGCGCAACAAACGTATGTGATTTCTTCAACAATCTCTCATTCCCTACAGATATGTTCTGCCCGCCCACATTAAGCGAGCTTGAAAAGAAATGCAATTGCAACAATTCCTGCTGTGATTAAATAAAATAAGGAAAGCGGCTCAATATGAGCCGCTTTTTTTATTTTAGCTTCAAAAAATCCATCGTTACATATGCACTGCCATCAGATGAACTGACGTTTATACCTATTCCAATATTATCCATATAGTCTGTAAGTATATTGCTTCTGCTTCCTGGGCTGTTCATCCATTGTGTATATACATCAACCAGAGTTCCGCCTACATGCGCAATATTCTCAGACGCCATTAGATAATCCAGTTCCTTATCGCTTAGGCGTTCAAATGGATTTGTACCGTCTTTATTTATATAGTCTGAATAATTCCAGTAGCCCATACTCATAGAATGGAGCTTCGCGGTTGTAGAGGCTTTTTTATTTATAGTAAATTCCGCAAGTCCATGTTTTGCTCTTTCAGCACTTATAATGTCATAAAGAAGCGTAATATCATCTGAAACTGTTGAGCTGTTTATATTATGCCTCATGCCCTTATTATCCGATGCAGCATATACATAGCTTATTTTATTATCTCCAGAAAAAGCCCCTATTTCTACAGTTCCATATCCATCCTCATAGGTGGCCTTGTTTCCGTCGGCCTTTGCCCTTGCCCCAAAGTCAATTTCCGTGACCAAATCTCCGGAGGATATGCCTCGGTAGCTAAATGAGCTTCCGTTTGAGAAAATTTCAGATACCTGCTTGTTTCTAATCCCTATATAGAAAAAATTTTTTAGGTCTTTTTTATATACCCATACGCTCATATTTCCCTTGGTATCATTTATTTTATAGTCGGGCTCTCCAAACGATGATACAATCGTTTCCTCTGAATCTCCTATAGAAATATCCCTTCCATTGATATTTATTTTTGAAAGCATAAGCTGGTAATAGGTTTCCACAAGCATAGAGGCGGCCTGCTCATATGTAATATATGACTGTGGATAAAAATATCCGCCATATCCCTTTACAATTCCTATAGATGATAAGTAACTTATTTCATCTCTGTATTCCTCTGACATATCCGCCCTGTCCCTATAAGTGAGCGTATAGTCCTTTTCAGGCTCAATTACATTTCCACGGCATGCCTTAATTGCATTAACAATAATTTCGCAGACCTCTTCTCTTTTCACATAGTAATCGGGGGCAAATGTTACATCTCCAATGCCCTTAATAATTCCATTCTCATAGCAAAAGACAACCTCATTTGCATCACAGTCGAAAAATGGACTATCTGAAATGGTTATTCCCGAACCTCCCGTTGACGCCCGGTAAAATCTGACTATAAGTCTGCATAAATTTTTTCTTGTAACAACTGCGCTCTTTTCCGTATCCTCCGTAATTATTCCCAACTGCCTGGCTGCCTCCATTGTATCTGTAACAGAGGAATCAAGAAAAAACGGTTTAACCGCATTGTACGTGTCAGCAAATACTGCCGCATTAATTGATAATGATATTACAGCGGCAATAATAAGGGCCGTGGCCTGCTTAATTTTTTTCATGCTGCACCTCTAATTTTCACTGTTTATATTTCAAATCGAAATAGTTTTTTAACATTTGCGTAATATTATTTTACCATAATTTTCTGATTAATCAACCTTTTTATTATTAAAGTGGAGGAAACAAGGCATAACCGGCCCATTTTTAATATTATTTTTAATAATTATGCCGGCAATTTATTAAAAGTGGAGGGCTATTGCATTTATTCAAATAAAAGAACAGGCTCTATAAAATAGAGCCTGTTTTTATTATCATTAGTCTTGCTTTTACCTTTCGGTAAGTACTATAAGCACTACCTCATTTCCATAGGTATAGCCTGTAACATTATACTTGCTTGTGTTCATGGCAGTAGCGAGATTTGTCTGTTCATACTTCTTCGCACCAGTCTTAACATAGCACTGAACATCCTCGCTTACGTCATACTTCTTGCTTCCGCTTGAAGCTGTACCATAGCTGATATTATTCAGTGATACTGATGTAAGCCTGCCAACATAGATAAGCTTATCATTTCTGAACTGGAAGTACGCAGCACCGTTATCACCGCCAAAATCGTTTCCAGATACTGTAGCTGTTCCGGACTGTCCGTTTATAATGTAATTGTATGTTGTAGCAGTAGGCTCTTCCGCTGTTCCGTCTGAACCGTAGATTTCCTCTTTGCTTACAATTATACCGAACTGTTTTCCGTCGCTTGTTACATCATAGAGAATAAGGTCTGTTATCTCTCCGCTTCCGTTTGTCACATAATACAATACATTATCGCTGAGTATCTCTTTGCCCGCAAGCTTAGATGTATATGTCACAGATGCCGAGTAATCCTGATTTACATTGATTATGTTGCAGCCTGTAGCTATTGTCTTAGTTCCAAGCTTAGTTCCGTCAGAATTGAACGTTCCGTTAATTCTCTTTACAGCCTGTTTCTGAACAGTGTTGTTCTGGCCGTCAAATGATATTGATACAACATCTCCAACCTTGAATTTGTCCGTATCAGTCTGGTAAGACCTAATTACACCATCTGTGCAGGTTACGTTTACAACGCTTTCAATTATTCTTGCTCCTGCTTCATTTGTATATGAATCAGAACCAATACTTGAAACTATACCTACATAGCTTCCGCTGAAACGTGATGTAGAAACAACATCCACAACAGTTCCATCCTTTCCAAGAAGAAGTGTAACCGTATCTCCAATTGTATATGAACCAAGGTCTGAAAGCTTATATGCCGCAGCACTTTCAAGTTTATATGTGTTTCCTGCAACAGTAGCTGTTTCAGGATTTGCAGATGAAGGTGAAACCGCAGTATATCTTCCTGTTACACTGTTAGCATAAATCCAAACAGTTTTAAGCGCTTCATTGTAATAGTAAACATCATAAATCTGAACAGCAGAAGATGTACTGATAACGCCGTTTCTGTAAATAACTGCGTCTGCCGCTGCAAACGGAATATTTGAGAATATGCTTCCTGTTTCGAAAACATAGGGCCCTTTAAGGTCTCCTGAAACAAGTGAAGAATAGTTAATATTGCCTGAATTATCCACTGTGTACCCAAGCTTAGTTGCGTAAACAGTTCCGTCTGCCGCTGTAGCCTTCAAGAGGTTATAGAATATATTTACACAGTCATTTCTTGTTATATAGCTTCCTTTTCGAAGATTTGTATTGTCATCAAGGTTAAGTGACTGGAACTTCGAAATCTGTGCTGATGGGAATACACCTGCAAATGATGAAGGGTCGTATCCAAGCAGTTTAAGGAGAGCAGTAGCAGCCTCCTCATATTTTATAAAGCTATTCGGGCGGAATGTTCCGTCTGAATATCCTGTAAGCCAGCCGTTTTCAACAGCAACCCTTATGTACTCTACAGCCCAGTTGTCCTTCTTAACATCAGAATAAAGCGAACTGGCAACCTCTTCTCCCATCTCATCTTTATAAACAGATGCGGAAATCATCATTTTCGCAAACTCCGCACGCGTAACGTTCGATGTTAAGTTCATGCTTCCTGCATTGTCTCCGCTGATTATTCCAAGAGCCCTTACTGTCGACATGGCCGTTTGGCTGTCGGCAGCAGAAACCGGCATAACAAAAGCAGAAACAGAAAGAACCGCCGCGCAGATGAGACTTGTAAATCTTTTAAGTCTTTTCATTGTTTTCCTCCTTTAATAATACCGTTTAAATAAGCATCAAACGGTGTTCCGCCTGCACCCTGACGGAGTGTTAATCATATCTTAAAGCATCTATCGGATTTAAACTTGCAGCCTTTTTAGCAGGCATATATCCAAAGAATATACCTATTGCGGCCGAAATACCAACAGAAACCAAAACAGCATATAATGTAGGCGAAACCGTCAGCGGTTCACTAAACATCGCATATATAACTTTCGAGGCGCCAAATGAAAGTATATACCCAACTATTATACCAATAATTCCGCCCATAGCGCTTGTAACAGCCGCCTCTATTACAAACTGACTCATAATATAGCGTTCCTTTGCTCCAAGTGCCTTTCTTATACCTATCTCTTTTGTACGCTCAGTTACAGATACAAGCATAATATTCATAATTCCAATACCGCCGACAACCAATGATATACCTGCTATAAGTGTAAGCACTGTTATCAGCATGCTTGTAGACTGATTCATCATATCAAGTATTTCAGACATACTCTGAACATAGAATGTATCCGAATCACCGTTAAAATACTCAGTTAGAGATGTTTCAAGCGCCGTCTTGGCAGCAGCAGCCTGGTTTTCATCCTTAAACGTTACCGTAAAGTTGTCAACATCCCTTATATTCAACATTCTTGAAATTGTTGTATATGGTACATATATAACATCGTCCGCTGAATACTCTGTGCTGTCGCCTTTCTCGTCTAAAACTCCGACTATAGTAAAATCACGGCCATTTAATTTTATCTTTTCTCCAATTCCCTGTCCCCCAAAATATTTCAGGTTAATATAGGAACCGATAACGCAGATATTAGAACGCTGTGATATATCCAGGTACTGAATACTTCGTCCCTGTTTCATATCGAGCTTCTTAATTTCTGTAAAGGCCTCACTGACACCTGTTATAGTAGTTGAATTGAGGTTCTCGGTGCCAATTCTTTTTGAACCCTGATAGCTTATTGAAGGAGTCATTTTATCCAGGTACTCTGGATTATCATCCACAATTTTCATCATATCGTCAACAGTTATTTTCTGGTCGCCCCTGCCAAAGACGTATACGCTTAAAGTATCGGTTCCCATACTTTCAAACTGTTCACGCATGTATTTCTCCATACCGCTTCCAAGTCCAGTAATTACAATAACCGCCGCAACACCTATAATTATACCGAGCATAGTAAGAATTGACCTAGTCTTACTTGAACGTATATTTTTCATTGCCATTGAGAAGGATTCATAAAAATTCATTCATTTCCTCCTTCCCCGAAGTCGACATCGTCATCATCGTCATCATCTAATTTAAATGTAGGCTGTACAAATGCGTTGGGGTCGCTTGTGGGGCCGTCATATACCTTTCGGCCGTCTTCAAGTCTTATAACCCTTTCAGCTGTAGCAGCAATTGAGTTATCATGTGTAATAAGAACAACCGTGTTTCCTGCCTTATGAAGCTTTTGAAGGATTTTGAGTACCTCACGGCCTGTTCTTGAATCCAGAGCTCCTGTAGGCTCGTCGGCAAGTATTACCGACGGATTTCCTACAAGGGCCCTGGCTATTGATACACGCTGCTGTTGTCCTCCTGACAGCTGATTCGGCAGATGCTTAGCCTTATCCAAAAGCCCTACCTTCTGCAGGGATTTTTTAGCTCTTTTATGCCTTTCAGATCTTGAAACTCCTGCATACATAAGGGGCATTTCTACATTTTCCACAAGGTTCAGCTTTGGAAGAAGATTATACTGCTGAAATATAAATCCAAGCATTTCATTACGTATTTCTGCAAGCTCATTTTTATTCATCTTGCCGACATTTCTTCCGCCTAAGAAATACTCTCCTTCACTTGGAACATCAAGGCAGCCAATTATATTCATACAAGTAGATTTACCGGAGCCCGATTGTCCTACAATTGCTATAAACTCCCCTTTGTAGATGGAAAAGCTTATATGATCCGCAGCCTTAATGATTTCCTCGCCCATTTTGTATACCTTTGACACATCTCTGAATTCTATTAGAGGATTCATTTATATCTCCTCCTTATCCTACCATTACCATGCCGCCGCCTGGTCCATACATCATCATATCAGAAGATGAGCTGAAAATATAAGCAATCTCGTCACCGTCGTTAATTCCGCTCTTTATCTCAACAAATTCGTCATTGCTTATGCCCGTTTCAACCGGTACATATTCATAGCCTTCAGGTATTGAAGGATCATCAGATGTTTTAGCTCCTGTCTTAACGAGAACCATGTCTCCTCTTACTACAGCGCCAACAGGAATGGCAACTACATCATTAGCTTGGCTAACTATTATTTCCGCGCTTACGTTCATTCCCGGAAGAAGGTCATCTCCTCCTTCAATCTGAACTTCAACCGGATAAGTAGTTACACCGTTAGTCGTTGTTCCGGCCATATTTATCTTTGTTACCTTGCCAGTAAATGTTTTTCCGGAGATAGCATCCGCAGTAATGGTTACTTCCTGACCTACAGAAACCTTTTTAATATCAAGCTCATCTATATTCATTGTCATCTTAAGATATGAGAGGTCATAAATAGTACATAATTTTGCACTGTTATCGTCGATTGTATCTCCCTCTTTAACAAGTTTCTCAATGACGGTACCCTCTATAGGAGATTTTATCGTATAGTTATCAAGGGTATCATACTGGTTATCAAGATTTAACTGTGCGTCCTTAACAGAATCTGAAGCAGACTGAACTGAGTTTGTAACATTGTCGCTCTCAAGTCTAACTATTGTGCTTCCGTTTGATACAGTAGCTCCTTCATCGTTTACAATCGCTACAACCTCGCCGCTTACCTCAGCGTAGATACTTCTGTTTTCTTTATATGTAAATTTACCGCTCTGGGTAGAGCCTGATGAGCCTACCTCAGCTGTTGCAAGCTGTTCATTTGAGATTGCTCCTGGATTGTTTACACTTATTTTAACATTTTTAACTATCATGTTTCCTGCTGCCACCTGCGTTGCTCCGCTTACTGATACAACATTTCCGCTCAATGTTTCAAATGATCCGTACAGCGTTACAGTGGCGCTTTGTCCAGCATAAAACGTATCTGCTTCATCCGCAGGGAAAGGAAGTTCTATTGTCATTACGGAATCATCACGAACTTTTGCTATTTCCTGACCTGCGCTTACGTTATCACCGACTTCTACAAGAACTTCCGTCACGGTACCGGCAACCTTTGATTTTACATTAAGATTATCGAGATCCTTAACGGCAGTCTGGTAATTTCTTTGTGCTGATGAAGCTGAAAGCTCAGCCCTTTCAATAGAAGTTTTGGTATCTGATGAATCTAACTCATACAAAATCTGGTCTTTTTCAACAATGTCGCCTTCTTCAAAATAGTCACTGAGCACATCCCCACGAACGAGTGTTGTAACTGTATATTTATCAGCCGGCTCAAGTGTTCCCGTTGCTGTAAGACTTTCAATAATATTAGTCTTTGTCGCTGTAGCCATAGTATATGTAGAGCTTTGTGATTCTGTATTCTTACTTTTAGTACCGCTGAAAGCCTTAACCGCTACAGCTATAACTGCTATTATTACTATAACCGCAATTATTTTCTTCTTTTTTGATAAACCTGAAAACTTGTTCTTAAAGTCAAACGACTTCTTAGGCTCCTGATTAAGATCGAGCTGCCCTAATTCTTCTTTATCAGTAACCTCAGTCAGCTCCTCAGCCTTGTTTAATTTCTCTTCATCCATATTATTATTCCTTTCATTATCAGCTGAATATTTTTAAATTGGAACTATCCTCCTAAGCAAATCAGTCAATAAAATATATTAACTCTGATTACCCTCCTTTCCATAAAAAAGCAGAATAAATACTATTCCTGCATGCTCTACCAATTATACTATTTCCTCTGGCTGAAAAAGTCAATTAAGCCTTGCTTAAATAATCTTAAATCTTCCTTAAAATTTGCCAGATGTATTAAAAAAATCATATCATCATTCAAAAACTTTATAGATGTTAACTAAAAATAATTAATGAAATGTTCTTTTCTATCGAATATGTATTTGGAAGTGATTTTTGACTTTAGATAAAATTCTGCAAATATTAATATTTACATATCTCTGTTTGCTTAAAAAACAGGATTATATTTCCTCTTTACAAGAACTTTTATTCGTATTATAATAGATTTACGAACAAATATTCTCAACCAAATATATTCGAGTAGCGGTGATATTTATGTCAGAAAATTTTTATGCTTGTATAGACCTTAAAAGTTTTTATGCATCAGTTGAATGTGTAGAAAGAGGATTAGACCCTTTTAAAGCAAATTTAGTTGTTGCTGACCCTGCCCGGGGCGAAAGGGCGATCTGTCTTGCTGTAAGTCCTGCTCTAAAGGAACTTGGCGTTCCAAACCGCTGCAGAACTTTTCAAATTTCTGATGGAATAGAATACATAACCGCCCTTCCACGTATGAAGCTGTATATGAAGTATTCAGCTGATATTTATTCTATATACCTCAAATATATAAGCAGGGACGATATACATGTATATTCTATTGATGAATGTTTTATTGATTTAACTCCATATCTGGACTTATATAATAAAACAGCTAAGGAAATGGTAGTCCTTCTTATGGATGCTGTATTCAAAGAGACAGGCATATGCGCGACAGCAGGCATTGGTACAAATATGTTTTTAGCCAAAGTTGCATTGGACGTCACAGCCAAGCATGTTGATGACCACATAGGTTTTCTTGACTCAGATGAATTTAAAAAAACAATATGGCATCATAAGCCTATAACCGATATATGGAACATCGGCAGAGGAATTGCCAACAGGCTTCAGAAGTACGGCGTATCTGACTTATATGGCGTCGCCCACATGGACGAAAAAATTCTTTATAAGGAATTTGGCGTTAACGCTGAGTATTTAATTGACCACTCTCATGGAATAGAGCCATGTACTATTAAAGAAATACATGAGTATAAATCAAAAGGAAGTTCAATTTCAAATAGTCAGGTGCTCTTTGAGGACTACTCCTTTGAAGACGCATTAGTGGTTTTAAAAGAAATGGTTGATTTGCTGTCACTTGAACTTACTGAAAAGCATTTAGTTTCAGATTCTATTTCTTTATATATAGGCTACTCTAAATCCTCTGCCAAATCTACCGGTGGTACAAGAAAGCTTTATGAATACACCAACACATACTCAAAATTAGCGGCCTGCTTTGAGGAATTTTATTTATCAACGACTAAACACAATTACCCTATACGCAGGATTACCGTAGGTGTTAATAATGTAGTTGAAGACTGCTATATTCAAATGAATTTATTTGATGAAGCTCTAAGTGAAAAGGAGCGCAAAGCCCAAGAGGCTGTTCTGCAAATAAAAAATAAATTCGGTAAAAATGCTGTGCTTAGAGGGATTAGTCTGGAAGAAAAAGCTACAGGCCGAATGCGAAACAAACTGATTGGAGGGCATAATGGTGAGTGACAGAGCTGTACAATTCATGCCATTTGCAGCCTTAAGAGGCTATTATGACTTGATTCGTGATAAAGAGCGGGTGTCAGAAGAACGTCATGACATATCAGAAGAACGGGCAATTTTATTGACAGACACTCTAATGCGCTCTGACAAAGGAAATATGCTGACTGTTACCTATTATAATACCGATGCATATGAAACTATAGAGGGTATAGTTTCCAAGATAGACTATGATATGAGGGAATTAACAGTTGTCAAAACAAAAATAGCTTTTGATGATATATATGACATAAAAATAAATGATTAGAGCTATGAATCAGGGTGTATAAAAATGCACCCTTTATTTATTTGTCATAAACAAATGACTTTGCTAAATTTAACCGCATATTGCGACATAAAAATAAGTAATATAATTCCATTTTCTATTTTTCGATAATATCTTTTTATTAGAAATTTTTTATGCTATACTTTAAATCAATGTATACAGTATATTAAATTATTTAGTCAGAATGTGTGGTGAAATCAATGGAGTTAAGACAGTTAAGATATTTCAAGGTGCTGTGCGAAGAAAAAAACTTTACCAGAGCTGCCAAACGCCTATTTATAACGCAGCAGGGTTTAAGCCGTTCTATTCAGCTGCTTGAGGACGAGCTTCATACTGTTCTCATTGTAAGGAATACGACACCTCTTTCCATTACAAAGGCTGGACAGTATTTACTTAGAAGATGTACTATAATTCTTTCAGAAATCGATGAGACAGTTGATTATTTTAATGATACGGGTGAGGAAGGAGCAAAAATCACCGTAGCATATAACGGCAACGCTTATTTCATGCTGCCTGATAAAATAAATGCATCGTTTATGGAAGCAAATCCCGATATCAAGTTCAAGCTGTGCGACCTGCCTGAGCTTGAATGTGAGCAGAGGCTTTGCAATGACCTAGTTGATGTGGCCATATCTGCAAACCCCATAGACCACAGCAAATTTGAAGTGTACTTCCTTATGGAAGGACAAATGCATGTACTTGTTAAAAAAGACCATCCGCTCGCCTTTTATTCTGAGGTTACCCTTGAGAATATCTGCAAGTATGACGTCACGACAATTGACAGCAGATATAAAGGCTATCATATTTTCAGAGGCGCCTGCCGTGACAAGGGCGTTGCCCCAAGGTCATTAACCGTCGCCACAAGCACAGTAACAATGCTTCAGCTGTGCAGAGCCAATGATTCGGTCGGCATATCCTACAAACATTTTGAACAGATATTAAATATGAAGGATATGTGCTACGTCCCTATAAAAAAATCAGACATGAGCTATAAAGTATACATGGTACTAAAAAAGGGCCGTGCAAAGACCGACGCCATGGTTAAATACTGTAATCACGTTATAAATACCGTTAAGAAATCAAAAAACGAAGGAAATATTGAACAAACAAAAGCACCGGATTAAGCCCGGTGCCTTATATTATTTTTTGAGTCTTACATGAGTATATTCGTCTTCAACGGTAACAGCGGTTTCCACTGAATAAACAGCTCTTATATTGCTTTCTGTAATAACGCTTTCAGGAGCTCCGCACGAAAAAATTTTAGACTCCTTAAGCATAATTACCTTATCAGCAAATAATGATGTTAGGTTTAAATCGTGTATTGACATTATCACACCTATATTTTTAGTACGGGCAAGCTCTGTAATCAGCTCCAGAGTAAATATTTGATTTTTCAAATCTAGGCTGCTTGTTGGCTCGTCAAGAATTACAATTTGTGGTTCCTGTGCCAAAGCTCTTGCAATAAAAACCCTCTGTCGCTCGCCTCCGCTCATCTCATTTATATTTTTAAAAGCAAAGCTTTCAAGCCCCATCCTTTCAATAATATCAAATACAATATCCTTATCGCTGCTTCGTATTCTATGTCCCGCAAATGCAATTCTTCCCATCATAACAGTTTCAATTACATTCATGGCAAAAACATTATTGTTATACTGCGGAACATATCCTATTTTTTTTGCTCTCATAGATGGCGAAAACTTAGCCACGTCCTCACCATCAACAAGCACCCTTCCCTTTTTAGGCTCTATAATGTGATTTATGCATTTTAAAAGCGTAGTTTTTCCTGTACCGTTAGGCCCCAAAATACACAACACCTCGCCGTTTTCAAGCCCAAATGAAATATCGGACAAAATTTCCGTTTCGGAATTATATCCAAAGCTTATGTTTTCAACCTTTAAGCTCAACATACATTCCTCCTTCTTCTCCTCAAAATAAGGTTTATAAAGAGAGGCACCCC
>URCD01000068.1 GCA_900546215.1 uncultured Eubacteriales bacterium
CAAAGCAGTTTCCAGCTTTTCCGGTAAATCCTGTTTTAACCCCTATGGCGCCGTCATATTCGTTTAAAAGCCTGTTTTTATTAATTATCGTATATGTACACCTGTCGCTTTTAATTTCTGCCTGTCTTGTATTTATTATTTCCTTAAATTCATCATTTTTTAAAGCGTAGCAGGCTATTAATGCCATATCATAGGCAGTTGAATGATGCTCCCCGCTGTCAAGTCCGTTGGGTGTCTCAAAGTCTGTATCTACAGCTCCCAGCTCTTTTGCCTTGCTGTCCATCATATCACAGAAGGCCTCAACGCTGCCTCCTACATGCTCTGCAATTGCAACCGCTGCGTCGTTTGAGGACTGAAGCATAAGCGCATACAATAAATCCTTCAGCTTTAGCTGCTCCCCCTCTGAAAGTCCCATTCTTGTTTTCGGCTGTACCGCGGCGTTTTTTGAAGCCGTTACAGTCTCATCAAGCTTTCCGCTTTCAATGGCGAGTATGCATGTCATAATTTTTGTCGTACTGGCATTTGCCAAAGGCTCGTAGCCATTCTTCTCCCAAAGGACACGTCCGCTTTTTTCGTCCATTAAAACAGCACCCAACGCTTTCACATCAGGTGCCTGTATCTCCTCAGCCTCTGCACTGATTGGGGCAGCGGCAATTATAAATATCATAAGTAAAGCGATTTTTTTCAGCAGCTTCATCGGCATGACTCCCTTCTGCTCTATTATATTTTTTCACAGCGGAAATATAACAAGCTTCTTGGGCCTATGCCAAAAATATTATTCAAACATGCTCATTTGTCCGTCAAGCTCCGGTTCCTTTAATGCCGGCAGGTCGGACATATCCTTAAAGCCAAAGTGTCTCAAAAACTCAGTTGTGGTTCCAAACAAAATAGGCTTTCCAGGGGTATCCATTCTGCCAACCTCGCAGGCAAGCCCCTTTTCCACCAGCCTATTGACCGCATGGTCACTGTTTACGCCTCTGATTTCCTCAATGTCGCCTTTTGTTATCGGCTGCTTATAGGCAATAATCGCGAGCGTCTCAAGAAGGGCCGGCGTCAGTCCCTGTTTCTCCCTGCCTTTATAAATCTTTCTTATGGTCTCAAAGCAGGCCGGAGATGTGCACATCTGGTATCCCTCGCCCAGCTCAATTATTCTCATTCCCCTGTTTTCATTGGCATAACGGGTTATAAGAGTATTTACAATAGCCTTTGTCGTAGCCTTATCCATTTCTATCATATCGGCCAAGGCAGAGAGTGAAACCTCCTCTCCAGCCACAAAAAGGGCAGCCTCAATGACCGCCTCATAATCATTCATCTTCATATGTATCACCGCTTTCGTCTCCGCTGTCATCAAGGTTTTCGCCCGCAGATATAACAATCTCTCCAAAGGCATCGTCCTGCTCTACAGCAGCGCTGTGTCGTCTTATCAGTTCCAGAAGGGCTAAAAAAGTAACCAGTATTTCCTCTTTGGTAGTATCATCAGAAAACATCTCATAAAATTTTACCCTTGGAGTAAGGCGCAGTATGCTTTTTAAAGATACAATTTTTTCATCTATAGTAAAATTGTCGCGCCTAACGGATCGGAAGCCGCTCCTTACTTTGTCGACCTTCTTCTCCTTACGTATCATAACGTCACGGAAAGCCCTGTACAGGTCGTCCATAGTGAGGCCGCTTAAGCATTCCTCAACCGAAAGCTCTTCCTTTTTAGTAAGCTCAGGTATAATTATATCAGGCTCACGATAGTAAACCTTAGAGGCTTCCTCGCTTTTCTGCATAAAAATCTCAGTGGCGCTTTTAAATTTCTTATATTCAATAAGCTTCTGCACAAGGGCCTCTCTGGGGTCCTCCTCAGGCTCGTCTGACTGGGGCTTTGGCAGGAGCATACGGCTTTTAATCTCAATGAGGGTAGCGGCCATGACAATGAACTCGCTCATGCCCTCCATATTTTTATTTTCTTCACGGCTTATAAACTCAATATACTGGTCCGTTAGGGTTGATATTGGTATATCATATATGTCTATCTCGTTTTTCTCTATTAGATGGTACAGCAAATCAAGCGGTCCCGAAAAGCTGTCCAGCCTGACTGTCATTTTATCCATAATATACCGCCTTAAAAGAATAATCCGCCAATAGAAAGGTAAAGCAGATTAATTATCCCGCCAAAAAAGCTTCCAAGTCCGAGGAAAAGAATAAGCAGGAATACCATCTGTATAATCTTTTCATACTGGATGAACTTAAAATAGCTGTTTGCAGGCATTACAACAGAAAGCACCTTTACACAGTCCATAGGAGATACCGGAAGAAGATTATAGATAACGAAGCAGCAGCAAAAATATGCCGATTTCATAAAAAATGCAGACAGAAGGTATACGCCTGACGTAAGATTTGCAATCAGCATAAATATAAAGACAAATATAAGGTTCGCGATTGTAGGTGATACGGCGGTAATAAGGGTCCCTTTTTTTCTGTTCTTATAATGCAGCGCACTTGTATTTACTGGCTTTCCCCAGCCAAACCCGCAGGCAAGCATAAGAATCATTCCTATAGGTTCAAAATGATTAATTGGGTTAAGGCTCAGTCTGCCCTCCTCCTTCGGAAGCTTATCGCCAAAAGCAGTTGACACAGCGGCCCTTGTAAATTCATGTATCGTTGCGGCTAACATAATAGCCGGTATTCCAAGAAGATAAACTATCAATTGTTCCATACTGACACCTCTTTATTATAATATTCTGCCCATAAATTACAGGCAGCAGTCTGAACTATAATTGTATCAGATATGGTTTATTTAGTAAAGTGCTATAGCCTTATCTTTATATTTAAAAAGGCTCCGTAACGGAGCCTTTTTCATTTACATACACCAGCTTTTTATAAGTCTGCCGGCTACTGTCGCCAGTCCTGCCCTTTCAACCGCTTCTGACGTTACTACATCAGCCCTTGCAACTACTTGACCGTCAAGGGTATAAACCGCCTCTCCTGCCTTAACCCCCTTGTCTATGGGGGCGCTCAGAGATTCGGTAAGCTCATATGTAAGCGTCGGTTCATTTCCGCCCTTTGGGATAAGAGCATTTATGTCGGTTGAAACCTCAAGCAGAACCGTTTCATGCTCGCCTCTGCTTACCGGTATCTCTCCCGCACTGTCTCCTGCCTTTGCACCTGAAACAACTGCGTAGTTGGCATATCCGTAATCAAGAAGCTTTATAGCCTCCGAGAAACGGGCTTTGTTATCAGGCGCCGCCATTATTACCGCAATGAGCGGCATTCCGTTCTTTTCCGCCGTCGCAGAAAGACAATACTTTGCGTTACCGGTGCTGCCTGTTTTAAGTCCGGTTGCCCCATCGTACCATCTGACCAGCTTATTTGTATTTGTAAGCCCAAATTCACTTGAGCCTTTTCTTGTGGTATGTGTTATTGTGTCCTGCCATGTTGTTGTATACTGTGTTATTTCAGGGAAATTAGTTATAAGCTCTCTGGACATAAGCGCTATGTCCTTAGCGGTAGTGAGATGTCCGTCAGTATCAAGGCCGCAGGCATTTTTAAATTGTGTGTTTACCATTCCCAGTTCCTTTGCTCTGGAATTCATAAGCTCGACAAAGCCTTCCTCACTTCCGCCTATGTATTCGGCCATTGCAACAGCCGCGTCATTTGCCGACGCTATTGCGATGCATTTTGTCATATCTGCGGCCGTCTGTGTTTCCCCTACCTCAAGAAACACCTGTGACCCTCCCATTGAGGCTGCATGCTCGCTGACCGTCACTTTATCGTCCCAGCTGATTTTTCCGTTCTTCTGTGCTTCATATATCAGAAGCAGGGTCATTATTTTTGTAATACTTGCCGGCGGAAGCTTCTCCTCACTGTTCTGTTCGTATAGAATATCTCCTGTAGAGGCTTCCATAAGAATTACGCTTTTTGATGCCAGCCCCAGGTCCGCAATATTTTCGTACTGGGCCGCCTGTACGCCTAAGGGAAAGCACAGCGTTATAAAGGCCAGAATAAGGGCTGTAATTTTTTTAAACCTTTTCATTTTTTCGTCTCCAAAAAAAATTTTCCAATATTAAACTATTCGATTTGTGCAAGCTTAGAACCTCATTACGCTTAAATCAGTATAAACGCCACATAAATTGTTGAAAATATTTAACACCGATATTATAATATACTGACAAACATTCGATAAGGAGTCCTAATTATGAACAAAAGACTGCTTTTAATATTAAATCCGTATTCAGGACAAAAAAAAGCTAACCGATATATAATAAATATTGTATCTCTGTTTACGGCGGCCGGATACGACTGTACACTGCATGTAACACAGTTTACAGGAGACGCGTCTATATATGTGAGAGAGAACGCCTTATCCTATGAGCTTATTGTATGTATTGGCGGCGATGGGACGCTGAACGAGGTTATTACCGGGCTTATTGCCTGCGGAGCCGATGTTCCGCTTGGCTATATACCCTCCGGAAGCACAAACGACTTTGCCAACAGCCTCAGCCTTTCTAAAAATGTTATGCAGGCGGCCAGGGATATAATAAAAGGAACTCCAAAGCCCTACGATGTAGGCTGCTTTAACGGAAGGTGCTTTTCATATATCGCTTCATTCGGAGCCTTTACAAAGGCCTCTTACGATACTCCCCAGTCCCTGAAAAACGCTATGGGACATTTTGCATATGTAATGGAGGGCATTAAAGAGCTTCCGGCTATAAAGCCTGTTCATGCAAAAATAACTGCCAACGGTCAGGTTTATGAGGACGACTATATTTTCGGAGCAATCAGTAATTCCACATCCGTTGCCGGAATTCTTACCCTCGACCCTAAGCAGGTCGATATGAGCGACGGACTTTTGGAGGTACTGCTTGTAAAAAATCCCGTAACGCCAATTGAATTAAGTCATATCGCGCTTTCCTTTACACTGAGGCAGTATGATAATGTGATAGTAAGATTTTTTTCAGCTGAAAAAATAGTAGTTGAAAATCTGAAGCACGCGATAAAGATAGTAAAATAAGGAGAAGCCAATGTATCCTTTCAAAGAAATTGATATAAATAAAATACCAAATATAAAAATAGGCAACGCTGAGGACTTAGAACATGCCACAGGCTGCACCGTGCTTATCTGTGAAAACGGAATGGCCGCCGGAATTGATGTAAGAGGAGGCGGACCTGCATCGCGCGAAAGCGAGCTTCTTAATCCGTCAGCTACAGCCGATGTAATACATGCTGTGCTGTTAAGCGGCGGAAGCGCATTCGGTCTTGATGCGGCTGGCGGTGTAATGGAATATCTGTCTGAAAAGGGTATCGGCTTTGCGGTCGGTGATATAAGGGTTCCCCTTGTCTGCCAGTCATGTATATTCGACCTGGCCTTTGTATCGGATAAAGTAAAGCCTGACAAGGAAATGGCAAAGCAGGCATGTTTAAATGCAGAAATGAACAATTCCAGACAGGGAAATACAGGCGCCGGCACTGGCGCGACTGTCGGAAAATTTTACGGCTTTGACCGTGTAATGAATTCTGGGCTTGGAATTTACGCCGTTCAGCTTGGTGAGCTTATGGTGGGTGCTGTTGTCGCAGTAAACGCTATGGGCGATATTTATGATTTTGAAACAAATAAGATAATAGCAGGAGCCAGAACAGAGGACGGAAAAGGCTTTGCAGACAGTGAAATGGCTGTTTATGAGACTTATCTTAAATCCCCTCTATATACTGTACCAAACGCTAATACCACAATCGGAGCTGTTATAACAAACGGAAAATTTGATAAAGCCAAGCTTAATAAAATAGCGTCTATGGCACAGAATGGCCTTGCACGCTCCATAAGGCCAGTACATACAATGTCAGACGGCGATACAGTTTACGCCCTTTCCGTCGGCAGTATAGAGGCTGATGTAAATGTGGCAGGTACGCTTGCCTCACATGTAATGGCGTGCGCCATAAGAAACGCAGTATTAAACAGCGGAAGCTTCCACGGTATACCCGGAGCGGCAAATATGCAACAATGAAACAAAAGCCCTTTACTTATAAGTGAAGGGCTGATATTTTTTAATATAAACAATGATAATCATTCTTTATGCTATAAAATATACAAATACATATTATTCGAGGTGCAAGTGAAAATATGATAGATATACTTAAAGAAATTACAAGGCTCCGTTTAGAAAGAAACTGGTCTGAATACGAGTTGGCAAAAAACTCAGGATTAACTCAATCGACTATATCTACTTGGTATAGAAAAAATCAAATTCCAACCATACAGACATTAGATAAAATTTGTAAGGGTTTTGGAATAACTCTGTCACAGTTTTTTGCTGAAGGAGACGATGCTATTTCACTTACCTCTGAGCAAAAAGAAATATTAAATAACTGGTCGTGTCTAAATGAACATCAGAAACAGGTAATCTCTGACTTGTTAAAAGTAATGAAATAAAAATTTCATTTGATTGTTATAGCTCATCGACTATTTTTATTCACCAAAAACCTGCTGTCTTAATGCCTTTCCCGTAGGGGTTGCCGCAAGTCCTCCGTCACCGGTTTCCTTAAGTGCAACCGACATGCTGTCCCCGACCTTCTTCATTGCCCAGATTACCTCATCAGCCGGAATTGCGCTGGTTATTCCTGCCAGAGCAAGCTCCGCCGCAGTAAAAGCATTTGCCGTTCCCATAGCGTTTCGTTTAATACATGGTATTTCAACAAGACCTGCTACAGGGTCACATACAAGTCCTAAAATATTTTTTAAAGCTATGGCACAGGCGTCTGCTACCATCTGAGGTGTGCCTCCGCACATTTCAACCAAAGCTCCCGCCGCCATCGCGCTGGCGGAACCGCACTCTGCCTGACATCCTCCCTCTGCTCCAGCTATACTGGCCTTATGCGCAATTACAAGACCTATACCCGAAGCTGCGAATAGTCCCATTACCACGTCCCTGACAGGAATTTTCTTCTCGTTCATAACACTTACCACAACGGCAGGAATAATACCGCAGGAGCCAGCCGTAGGAGCGGCAACAATCTTGCCCATACATGCGTTAGTCTCCGAAACGGCCAGGGCCATAGACATTGCTGTCCCAAAAAGATGTCCGCAGATGTTTTTCCCTTCATCAACCTGCTTTTTCATCTTCCATGCGCTCCCGCCTGTAAGGCCGCTGACGGAGCGTGTGTCCTCCTCAAGCCCGTCGTCTATGGATGTCTGCATTATTCTGAAGGACTTGTACATCTTTTTATATAAAGCTTCTTTGGTTGTTTCGCAAGCTTCGGCCTGTTCCTCAATAACAATATCGGAAATCTTTACTCCCCTTTTTTCCGCCTCAGCCACAAGTTCGCTTATGGAATCGTATTTAAGCATATGATATCCTCCTTATATGGCCTTAAGCAACGTTGAATCAATTACATTCTCCATTGCCTTTATTTCTTCGTTCACAGATTCTGAAACGTCAGAATCCAGTTCTATAATCATAACTCCCTTTCCGCCCTTAGGGTTCCTTCTTAAATCAAAGCGTCCGATATTTATCCCATATCTAGCCAATACGCTTGTAACATCAGAAATCATACCGGGTACATTTCTGTGGAGTACAATAAGAGTAGTAAACTTTCCGGTTATCTCAACAGGAGTACCGTTGATTTTTGTAATTACTATATTTCCGCCGCCGACGGAGGCGCCCTGTACCTCAACCTTATTTCCTGCCTCGCTTACCAGCACTACATAAGCAGTATTGGGATGTGAGTTTTCTATTTCACAGGTATGAAATGTAAAATCTAAGCCTCTGAACTCAGCAGTCTCAAAGCTGAATTTAATTCCCGGGTCATCAGTATCCATGCCCAAAATACCAGCAATTATTGCTTTATCAGTTCCATGCCCCTTATATGTCTTGGCAAAGGAACCGCTGAAATATATATCCGCCTTAACCGGCTTGGCGCCCAGAATATTTAACGCGTATCTTCCTATCCTCGCCGCTCCGGCTGTATGGGAGCTTGAAGGTCCTATCATTACGGGGCCTATTATATCAAAAACGTCCATTGTCTTCCCTCCCTAAAATTTATTACAGTCCTGTTATTATTATAATATTTTATCGTCAATAGTTCAACAAATATAGTTTTTATATGGATAAAAAGATTTAGAAATGTTATAATTACTTTCTATCAAAGGAAATTTAAGGAGGAAAATGATTTGGTATCACCTGAAATAGAAAAAAAACTCAGCGGTTTATCCGCGGACTATATATATAACGAAGGCCTTGGGAATTTAATTCTGCTTGCAATATCTGTTGTAGACAGAAAAACCGGCGGCTCTGCTGCAGTTCCGTTTGATATTCCCGAATGCCTTACAGATATAAGAAACAGAGCAGACAGCTATATAACAAGGCTTGAGGATATTTTGAATGACGGGGAAGGACGCTTTGAAGCCCTGGACGATGTGATGGGTATGAAGCAGGAAATAGTTGCGCTTTACAAAGGCATTTACGACTATTATTCCGAGTGGAATACACTTGCCCTTGCGATTAACGATGAAACGGCTGTGCGAAAATACAAGGAGGAGCACCTTGCTCATAAAAAAGTGGAATTCGACATGTATTATACGGATTGTATAAATTTTCTGACTTCTTCCGAAAATATATCAGAGCTGAGAAAATATACGGCACAGCTTTTGAAATGTATGCCAATGAGAATGGCCCGAGCCAGATTTTTCGACATTGTCCTGCGCTCACTGAGAGCCGCCTTTGACGGAGAAAGCGAGGACTGTATTAATAAGTCGCTTGCTGCCTTTAAGCGCGGCTGCGCGCCGTCGCTTGAGAACGGATACGGAAAAATTTTCAGCGAAGTGGCTGAGTGGCTTGACTCAAAGCGTGAGCTGGTTCCCGCCCATCTTGACGATGAAGAGCTTGCCGCTGAGTATGACGACTTTAATCTCATGCTTGATACGATACAAAATATCGAGGACTATTTTACAGAAATATATGATGATTTGAATTCTCTTATAATAGTTCTTTATCTAAGCTTTACATTTGACGAGCTTACGGAGGGAGCTGTGGCTTATGCCGACCTTTTCCGCGCTGTAGTTGATATAATGACTGGCGAAACCCCTGCAGATGAAGCGGAAACCCTTTTGGATACTTTAAAGGAACAGCTTGAAGAGGTATTTGAGCCTATTATTGACAAAATAAATGATATAAATGACAGGGAAATTCAGCTTATAGATAAAATAGGCACAATGTCGTCGCTTACGGACGAAACTCAAAAAAGCATATCAGCCGAGGGATTTATAAGAGGAATTTATTACAGCAATATAAATGACGAAATTTTTGACTTTGACATAGATGAAAAATCCCCTACGGCTACAAAGGAATTTTCCGAAAAAGCGTTTGGAGATTTTATTAATTATATGCAGGACTATTACAAAACGCTGCCTTCACATGTACGTAAATCCAATATGCTCATGCTTTTAGGCTCTGTTCCTGTATCTATGGATATACCGGATACAATGGATTATATAAAATCTTCCGTCGATAATTGTATTGACGTGGAGCAGAAACTGCTTATAATAGATAAATCGGGTATGGTATTTACATCAAACGGCTTCAGCTATGCCCAGGAAGATGATAATGACGAGCACGACCACCATGACTGTGATTGTCATGACCATCATCATCATGACCATGACTGCGGCTGCAATCACGACCACGGCGGACATGACCATAATCACAGCCACTGATGTACAGAAAGGAATTTAACTGAAGAGAAATGACATATCTTTTAATAGCAATAGTAATATGCATACTGTTATCCGGATATTTTTCGGCAACGGAAACAGCTTTTTCGACCTACAATAAAATTAAAATGAAAAATGACGCAAACGCCGGAAACTCCAAAGCGAAGCTTGTTCTTGAGCTGTCTGAAGACTATGACAGGCTTCTTTCAACGATACTGATAGGAAATAATGTGGTTAATATTGCGTCTGCTACATTAGCTACTCTGTTTTTTACAGAAATTTACGGAGGAGCCGCCGGTCCCACTGTCTCCACGGTAGTTATGACCGTTATTGTTCTTATTTTCGGTGAAGTATCTCCGAAAAGCATCGCCAAGGATATGCCTGAAAGCTTTGCTAAGGCCTCCGCTCCTTTTTTAAAGGTTATATACGTTATTTTAAAGCCGTTTAATTATTTATTTACCCTTTGGAAGAAGCTTTTAAGCAGGCTGATCAAAATAAAAAATTCCGAAGGAATAACGGAAGAAGAAATACTTACCATAGTTGAGGAAGCTACTCAGGAGGGCACTCTTAATGAGCATGAAAGCGACCTCATAAGGAATGCAATTGAATTTGACGATTTGGAAGTAAGCGAAATCTGCACTCCAAGAACCAGAATAATAGCCGTGAAGGATAACTCTCCAATTGATGAAGTAACGGAAGTGTTCAACGAATACGGCTATTCAAGGCTTCCCGTATATAAAAAGAGTATTGACAATATTCTTGGCTTCATAAATCAAAAGGATTACTACCGTTATGTAGTTGAGGGCGGCAAAAATATGTCGGATATAATATCCCCTATTCCGCTAGTTCCGCCAACGACAAATATATCAAAGCTTATGAGAAGCATGCAGCAGAAGCATTCTCAAATAGCGCTTGTGGTTGATGAGTACGGCGGAACCTTTGGTATAATAACTCTTGAGGACATTCTTGAGGAGCTGGTCGGAGAAATATGGGACGAGCATGACAATGAGATACCGGAAATAATCCGCAACAGTGAAAGCGAGTATACAGTACTTGGCACGGCTAATCTTAACGATGTATTTGAATTTTTTGAAAAGGAATGCGACTCCGATTTCGTATCGCTCAACGGCTGGTTATCAGACCAGCTTGAAAGGATACCCTGCGTTAACGATTCGGTTATATATGAAAATCTAATATTTACTGTTACAAAGGCTAATTCCAGAAGGGCCATAGAGGTAAAAATACAAAAAATAAGTGATGAACAAGGTCAGAATTAAGGGCTTCAATAGAAGCCCTTTTTTATTTGCTGAAATATTTTCTATGTCTATTTATAAACCATTACTTTTTTGGTATAATTTATTCAGCAAACAGAATTATATTTATGGGAGGAAAACAAATGAGAAAAAAATTCATAGCGGCGCTTTCAGCAGCGGCAATACTGGCTGTCAGTGGATGCAGCAGTTCTACCAAAGTAACATTGGGGCCGGTCGGAGGAAACCAAGTATCCGAGATTGAGAGGTACAATGCTTATATTGATGCAAATAATGTTATAATTAATGAGCTTGACGACGCAATATACAGTTATTTCAGCTATGTTGAATATCAGGAGGAGTTTAAAGCTCTGGACCCTGATTACTGGTGTCTGCCGGTCAGTGATTACAGCCTGCAAATAATGCTCATGTGTGGTAAAGTAGCAAATAACAATTTTGATGGTCAGTTTCATTATTCTGTTCAAAAAAAGTGCAGGCATTAGTCTATAATGCCTGCACTCATTTTATTACCTATGAAACAATATTTGTATTGGGGCTAATAAATAGTGATATAGTGACGAAATATTCCAATTACAAAAGAAAAACACTAATATTATTGGATATATACCTACAATGATTTCACTAAGCCGCTTCAGAGAAAAGCACTTTTTTTGACAAATATGATAGCAAGATTTTGTAAATTCTATAAACGACAATATCACACAAATATCATTTATTAGTAATATTATTGCGAATATTACATCCATTATAGAAAATTTACCATTTGCATCTTGAAAATAGTTTCCTGGTGCATATATTGCAAAAAAAGTCAAAAACAAAAAAATGGCAATAAATGAAATCAAGGTAAATATGTACACCCAATTACGGTAGGTGATTTTTTGAGTAATTGCATGATATTTGCGCATCTTATTTGATTACCCCATTTTGAACAAGACCTTCAATATGAATATCAAAATCATGTGTGCCTGCTAATCCTGCTACAATTCCGGGGATATCTTTCCATTTGTTAAAATCATAGACATCATCAATTGCGAAAGAAGCCGTTCCTTTAGAGGTTCTGCTTCTTGTCCATGTGAAGCCGTGAATAGCCCAATACAAGTCGCCATTATCAAAAGTGTAAGAACTGTCGCTGAGTGTTTCTGTTCCACTCTTGTTCGCAAAGGTTTTCATTTTATCCAAAAAAGGATCGGCAGATAATTCACTTCTTATATGTCCATACATTCCTTCTGTATTGCCAGTCAGGGACAAGGAAGCAGTTGCGGGATCTTCTGTTAAAGAATGATTGAATAAATCTAAAGCTAAGTCATATCCATTGGAACTAAAAAATGCTCTTACAGCTACTACTACTGGATTTGCCCGTAATGTTGCCACATCGTCAGCAATTTGGGCTTCATTACCCGCATATTCTGGATATGCAGTTATAAACTGTGTTAAAAACTCCTCATTGCTAACTACATCAGAATTTTTGCTATATGGCATAGCTGCCAATTCATCATGACTGTTCAAAAAGCTACTTACATCTTTTTTGAGCGTAGGAGAAATATTTGCCAATTTAGCATTGTACTCAGCCAAATCATGTTGTCTCATTCTTGCCCAATCTTCTTCGGTACGCAGAACAATCGTATTGTTATATTGTGTTGTCGTAGAACTTGCAAAAGCTGTCAATGACATTGTAAAAATTGCACATAATGCAATCATAATTGATATTGATTTTCTTACGAAGTATTTCATATAAAAACTCCTTTCTATGATGTGAAGAAAACGAATTTATTTCATTTGTTATGATATACTTCTCAAAAGATAAATTAAAAAGCCATTGGACTCACCCTTTCACAAATATTTACTACAATTATACATCTTCCATTAAGCAAAATCAATATGTCTAAAAAAAATATATAAGAATCAAAATCATTTTTTGCAGTAAGTCCGAAAAAGATTTGCTGCTTTTTTTGCGCCCATTTTTGGCAAATTTCCAAAAGT
>URCD01000069.1 GCA_900546215.1 uncultured Eubacteriales bacterium
TAACGGAGGCGTTGCCCGAAAGGGTTGGGGCGCAGGGGAAGGGACAACGGGCTTCGCAACTCTGAGTGGTCCCTTCCCCGCATGGGCAATAAATTAATCTTCTGAGATGCCCCTCCCTGTATGTGCAATAATCTTGTATTTTGTATTAAGGCGTATTAAGGCATCCCCCCTCGCAAAGACAATAAAAAGCGCATGCAGATAATCTGCATGCGCTTTAATTATTACTTAACTACTATATTTATTATCTTTCCAGGAACATAAATTTCCTTAACAATTGTCTTGCCTTCAAGTCTTGAAGCAATGGCTTCCTTTGCTTTTGCAAGGGCACTGTCCTTTTCCTCGTCCTTGGCAATCTTTATGCTCTCCCTAACCTTACCGTTAAGCTGCACAGCCATTACAATTGTATTCTCAACAAGCTTGCTTTCATCGCACGTAGGCCATTTAGCCTCAAATACACTTGTCTCATGGCCAAGTCCATGCCACATTTCCTCCGCAATATGCGGTGTAAACGGTGCAAGAAGAATTATCAGGGTTTCAATGGATTCCTTATCAATTCCGTTGTTTTTCTTGGCCTCATCTATCATTTTATTCGTATATTCCATAAATCCGCTGACAACGGTATTCATTGTAAGCGCGTTAAGCCTTGAGTCAATTTCCTTTATAAGCTTATTCTTGATAAATTCGCTTTCCTCTGTAGGTGCAGCGGGCTTATTTTTATATTCATCATAGAATTTCCAAACCTTATTAAGGTAACGGAATACACCGTCAATTCCTCTGTCGTCCCACTCCGAATCAAGTTCGGGAGGGCCAACAAAAAGCTCATACATACGGAGTGAGTCGCAGCCGTATTTTGCAACAAGCTCATCAGGCGAAACCACATTTCCCTTAGACTTGCTCATCTTAGCTCCGTCCTTATTAATCATGCCCTGATTGAACAGCCTGTGGAAGGGTTCCTCAAACTCCACTACGCCGATGTCATAAAGGAACTTTGTATAAAACCTTGCATAAAGCAGATGGAGAACGGCATGCTCAATTCCTCCGACGTAAAGGTCTACAGGAGCGTACTTTCTGAGGTTTTCTTTGCTTGCAAGCTCTTTATCATTATGAGGGTCCGTATAGCGGAGGAAATACCAGCTTGAACCAGCCCACTGAGGCATTGTATTTGTCTCACGCTTAGCAGGCGCCCCACATACAGGGCAAGTTGTATTTACCCAGCTGTCAATTGCTGACAGAGGTGACTCCCCTGTATCAGTCGGCTGATAGCTTTCAACCTCCGGGAGAAGCACCGGAAGCTGGTCTTCAGGCACCGGAACAGCTCCGCAGTGAGGGCAGTGTATAATTGGAATAGGCTCTCCCCAATATCTCTGTCTTGAGAATACCCAGTCACGAAGCTTATAGTTAACAGTCTTTTTGCCAATTCCCATTTCCTCAAGCATGTGAGGAGCTTTCTGCTTTGCTTCAAACGCCGTCATACCGTCAAAAAGCGGTGAATTAACAATAACGCCGTCGCCCGCATAAGCCTCTGTAAGCTCTTTTTCTTCCTGTCCTTCAGGTCTTATAACCTCAACGATATCGAGGCCGAATTTCTTAGCGAAATCAAAGTCACGCTGGTCATGGGCGGGTACGCACATAATTGCTCCTGTACCGTAATCAGCAAGAACGTAATCTGATACCCATATGGGGATTTCTTTTTTATTAAGCGGATTTACAGCATAGCTTCCTGTAAACACGCCTGTCTTTTCTCTGTCCGACATACGGTCAACAGATGATTTAGTGGAGGCGGCATAGCAGTAGGCTTCCATAGCTTCCCTGTTTTCGTCCGTAGTAATCTCTTTAACATATCTATGCTCAGGTGAAATTACCATAAATGTTGCGCCGTAAAGAGTATCGGGACGTGTTGTATACACAACAAGCTCCTTATCGGAACCAACGACCTTAAACGCTACCTCGGCGCCATAGCTTCTGCCTATCCAGTCAGTCTGCATTTTCTTAACCTTATCAGGCCAGTCAAGCTGGTTAAGGTCATCAAGAAGCCTGTCTGCGTAGGCTGTTATTTTAAGCATCCACTGGCGAAGATTTTTCTTTGTTACCTGGGAGCCGCAGCGCTCACATACGCCGTTTGTAGCTTCCTCGTTTGCAAGCACGCATTTACAGCTTGGGCACCAGTTAAGGGGCATTTCCTTTTCATAGGCAAGGCCTTTTTTGAACATCTGAACAAATATCCACTGTGTCCATTTATAGAATTTGGGGTCGGTTGTGTTTACTTCCTTATCCCAGTCATATATAGCGCTTATCTCATGGAGCTGGCGCTTAACGTTTGCTATGTTTTCCGCTGTTGAAATAGCCGGATGTATATTATGGCTTATTGCAAAATTTTCAGCGGGAAGGCCGAATGCGTCCCAGCCCATAGGATGAAGCACATAATAGCCCTGAAGTATTTTATAACGGCTTATAACGTCGCTTAAAACATATCCTCTCCAATGGCCTACATGAAGGCCTGTGCCTGAAGGATATGGGAACATATCGAGACAGTAATAATTAGGCTTGCCTGGCTTTTCTGTATTAATGGGCTTCTTTTCCCATTCGGCGCGCCACTTTTTCTCAATTTCACGAAATTCATAACGTGAACTCATTTGAATAACCTCCTAAAAAATTAATTAAGTACATCCGTACATAAAAAAACCCCTCATCTCGTTAGAGACGAAGGATATCTTCGCGTTACCACTCTAGTTTACCGTACAAGACGATACACCTCTTACGTCCTTAACGCGGTGCATACGCCGTAGCCTACTGCTGTTTCAGCTCGGAACTCAAAGGCGAGTTCAATAAAACCTCCATACCGCCTCGCACCACCCGGCGGCTCTCTGAAAAGGCTGATTTACCTACTTTTCCTTATCACAGTTTTTATTTATATACTGGTATAGGTTATCACATTGTGACATAAATTTCAAGATAATTTTAATCTCATACCATCAATTATTTACAATTTATTTATAAATTAAACCATTTACGGCGTTTTTAAAATAAAAAGAGGGCTGATATAAATTCAGCCCTTTTATGTATGTTTAAATTAATAGAAAATCTCGTCCTCTGCCCTTCTTACGCCGTACATTTCCTCAAGCTCAGTTTTATGGTATACAAAGCCTTCATCGTCAATGTATTTTGCTCCCATTGGACACATTTTTATGCACTTGCAGCATTTCATACATGTACCCGGGACCTGTGAAACATCATTGGGGTCAATAGCTCCTAACGGACAGTTTGCCGCACAGAAGCCGCAATTAATGCAGTTGTCATTTGTTTTAGGTTTTACCTTACGGATATCAATACCGTTTCCGTTTCTGTCTCTTGGTGTATAGTAAGGTCTGATTGGGTCTTCACCCTTTACATATACGGGTTCTTTATTAATATTTCCGCTTATGACCTTTTCAGCAATTTTATCAACAAACTGAGCGGCTATAGCCATATCGTCCTCGTCAGGCCTTCCCTGTCCCAGTGTTGTAGAGAATGAATGCTCTCCTACAAACGCGCCTCCCGCTATTGTATGGAAACCATCCTTTTCCATTATGTTTCTAAGCTCTATAAGGGCGTCGTCAAAATTTCTGTTTCCAAATAAAACAACAGGGATTCCGTATGCTCCGTTTCCCTCAACTGTATCAAGATATTTCAAAAGAAGATTTGGTACACGTCCTGCTATAACCGGGGTTCCTAATACTACTATATTATCCTTACCGTAAACTTTTGGTTCCTTTCTTGTGCCTGGAAGTGTGAAATCAAAGGGTTCATATTCGCAGTCAAGTTTTTTAGCCAGCTCGGAAGCTATGTATGTAACCATCTTTTTCGTAGTTCCTGTTCCGCTGAAATACATTCCATATACCTTTTTTGACATTTAATTCACCTCATAAATTATTTTAAAGTTATATAATTATACAATAATTCGTTATTATCCGCAATAGAAATGCATACACATGAAATTTATTGTTGAATATAGACGTAAATTACTGTAAAATACTTTTAATTGCTACAAACCATGCAGTAAAAATATCACATTGCAGCTATCACTTGCATGGTCACTTTTAATTTTCGGGAGGTATATACCATGGCTTATGTTACATTTAAATATGAAGCCTTAAAAAATTTTTCCCATGAGGTTTTTCAAAAAATGGGATATTCAAAAGAAGAGGCTGAAATTATTACCGATGTTCTTCTTACAAGCGACCTTTACGGTATAGAGTCACACGGAATGCAGAGAATGGTCCGTTACTATAAAAGCATTAAAAACGGCCGCTTAGTTATGGGGGCTGAAAAGGAAGTTGTATTTGAAACTCCAATAAGCGCGGTAATCGACGGTCACGACGGAACAGGACAGCTTTTAGGGCATTACGCTATGAACCTGGCAATTGAAAAGGCTAAGAAAAGCGGTATTGGTATAGTAACTGTAAGAAATTCCAATCATTACGGAATTGCAGGCTATTATGCGAAAATGGCATGTAAAGAAGGACTTATCGGGTTCTCTACCACAAACAGCGAGGCAATAATGGTACCTACATACGGAAGGCTCGCTATGATAGGCTCAAACCCCTTAGCGATAGCGATGCCTGCGGAACCCTATGACTTCCTTTTTGATGCCTCTACAACAGTTGTTACAAGAGGAAAGGTTGAGGTATATAATAAAAAAGGAGCTCCACTGCCCGAGGGCTGGACAGTAAATTCAGAGGGAAACGTAGGAACAGACGCGGCGGATATACTTTCAAGCATTGAACAGAAGAAAGGCGGCGGAATAGTTCCTCTCGGCGGAGTAACTGAGCTGCTTGGCGGGCATAAGGGCTATGGATACGGAATGGTGGCGGAAATTTTCTCCTCAATCCTTTCAATGGGACTTACTTCAAATCACACAAATATAGGTTCGACAGGCGGAACCTGTCATGGCTTTGCCGCAATCAACCCTAATATCTTCGGTGATCCGGAAGAGATTAAAAAGCATTTTTCAGTATTTCTTCAGGAACTCCGAGAAGCACCAAAGGCTGAAGGGCAGACAAGAATATATACACACGGCGAAAAAGAAGCGGAAGCAGTTGAAAGAGTGCTTAAAGAAGGAATACCTGTTAACGAAAATACGATTAAAGAAATGCAAACCATATGCGGTGAATATGGAGTCGACATGGAAAGATTCCTTGGGAAAATCGAATTATAATAAAATAACGGCACACTGTAGTGTGCCGTTATTTTATTTCTTTTTGGGCTTTACTCTTACTAAAATAAGCCTCTTAACATCTTCTAAAATATTGTCATCAGTAACATTAATCATCAGCCATCTTGCCCCGTTTAAAGAGCCCGCATTGCTATAGACCTCCTGAACATATTTACTTAATGAAGGCAGAAGCAGTTCTGCTTCATCCGCCTCTTTTCTGCCTATAGTAACAAGGCACGTAAAGCTGTTCTCCTGCGGATATACAGTACATATTGACCTGCTTCCTTTTTTATATTTTACATTCCATCCTGTTTCAAGAGAACATTTACTGTATTCAATGCTTGGCTGTACTTCATAGGTTCCTTCAATAAAGCTTCTAAGCTCATCCCACAGCGGGCTGTTAATGAATTCTCCTATAAGCTCAATCTGCGGCTCTATATCAGGGCTGAATCTATCTTTGCGTTCCATTTTACTCCTCCTCTTTTTTCTTAGGCGGTCTTGGGCCATAAAACTGGTAGTAGTCTATTTTAATTCTACCGTTAAAGAGCTTGCGTTTGGCGCTGGCCTTTTTTCCAAAGAGCTTCTCAAAATATTCCATTGATGTAATTACATATGTGGACCATGTGCTATTCTCATGCATTATGCCGCCAAGAGCACGATACATATTTTCTACTTCTTTTACATCTCCCAGACGTTCGCCATAAGGTGGATTTGTTATAAGGCAGCCATAGTCTCCATAAAGCTCTGTATCCTGTACGGGCTTAACCTCAAAAGTTATGCAGTCGTCGACTCCTGCCAGTTCTGCATTGGCTTTTGCAAGTTCTATTGCCGCCGGGTCTATATCGCTTCCATAAATTTCAGGCATACAGTCATAATCAATGGCCTCATAACATTTTCGGCGTTCTTCCTTCCATAGACTTTCGGGAACTCTCTCCCACTTCTCAGACGCAAAATGCCTGTTTAAACCCGGCGCTATATTTCTTGCGATAAGCGCGGCCTCAATTGGTATTGTTCCTGAACCGCAAAACGGGTCAAGAAGTATTCTGTCTTTGTTCCAGTAACTGAGCTCTACCATTGCAGCAGCAAGTGTTTCTTTAAGAGGGGCATCAAGCGCGTTTGCTCTGTATCCCCTTTTATGCAGTCCTGAACCGCTGGTATCTATGGTAAGTGTAACAACATCCTTTAAAAGTGCAACCTGCACCGTATATTCAGCTCCGGTTTCGTCAAACCAGTCAACTTCATATTTCTCCTTAAGCTTTTCAACAATAGCTTTTTTTACAATAGCCTGACAGTCAGGCACAGAATGGAGAGTGCTTTTTACACTTTTGCCAACAACGGTAAATTTTCCGTCAACGGGAATCCAGTCACCCCACGGAAGCGCCTTAGTTCCCTGAAAAAGCTCTTCAAAGGACATGGCAGTGAATTCTCCCATTTTGACGTATACACGTCCGGCGCAGCGCAGCCAAAGATTAGCCCTTGGTATAGCGCTTTCATCACCCGTAAATTCGACACGTCCGTCAAAGGTATGCACATTTTCAAATCCTAAATTTATAATTTCTCTCTTAACACAGGCCTCAAGTCCAAATGTAGTTGTTGCGATGTAATCTATCATAACATTTCTCCTTAGAATTATATGTTCAAATAGTATACCATAAAATTCATCTTTGTGCCTTGAAAATGTGATATTTTAAATGTAAAATATAGAGCAGTACTTAAAATAATGAATTGGAGAAAAATAATGTATAAATTACTTAAAACAAGCGGCCGCGCCAAACGAGGGGAATTCCACACACCTCATGGAGTTATACAGACACCTGTGTTTATGAATGTCGGAACCCTTGCCGCAATTAAAGGCGCTGTGTCAACAGAGGACCTGGAAAAACTGAAATGTCAGGTTGAGCTTTCCAATACCTATCATCTGCACCTCCGTCCCGGGGATGAGGTCGTAAAAAAGCTTGGAGGACTTCATAAGTTTATGGTATGGGACAAGCCTATACTAACAGACAGCGGAGGTTTTCAGGTATTTTCCCTTTCTTCTTTGAGAAAGATTAAGGAGGAGGGAGTATATTTCAGCTCACATATAGACGGACGTAAATTGTTTATAGGTCCTGAAGAAAGCATGCGTATTCAGTCTAATCTGGCTTCAACGATAGCTATGGCTTTTGATGAATGCTCCCCTGCTCTTGCTGACAGAACATATGTTCAAAATTCCGTTGAACGAACAACCAGATGGCTTTATAGGTGCAGGTCTGAGCTGGACAGGCTTAATTCTCTTGATGATACCATAAACAAAAAGCAGATGCTATTTGGTATAAATCAGGGCGCAATTTACGCTGACATAAGAATTGAGCATGCAAAGCGTATCTCTGAGCTTGACCTTGACGGTTATGCTGTTGGAGGTCTGGCGGTTGGAGAATCACACGAGGAGATGTATCATATTCTTGATGAGACCGTTCCATATCTCCCTAAAAATAAACCGACCTATCTAATGGGTGTTGGAACCCCGGAAAATATTCTGGAAAGTGTTGAGCGCGGCGTAGACTTTTTTGACTGCGTGCTTCCTGCAAGGAACGGCCGCCATGCTCACGTTTATACTAACGTCGGAAAGCTGAACCTTATGAACGCCAAATATGAGCTAGACGACACTCCAATAGACGAGACATGTGGCTGCCCTGTTTGCAGACGCTATACAAAGGCTTATATACGTCATCTATTTAAGGCAAAGGAAATGCTTGCAATGCGTCTGTGCGTAATGCATAATCTGTATTTCTTCAATACAATGATGGAAGAAATAAGACTTGCACTTGATGAGGACAGGTTTGAAAGCTATAAAAGAACCAAGCTCGACGGATTTAAGGCAGGCAGCTGACATATGAGAAAGACATTAGAAAATTTTTATAAGCTTGACTAAATATTCAAAATTTTATATAATTGTACGTAGAGTTTTTGACTGAGACTATTCAGTCAGTAAGTTTTACTATTAAAGGAGAGAATAAAATGTTTGATTTTCTTGCGCAAGTAAATACGGTTGTAAGTTCAGGAGACGCAGCCGGCGCCACAACCACGGCAGCGGCATCGTCAGGCACATCAGGCGGCCTCGGTATGTCTTGGATTTTCATCTATATTATAGTTATTTTTGCTGCTATGTATTTCATGTCCATCAGACCTCAGAAAAAGAGACAGAAGGAAATGGAGGAAATGAGAAGCAAGATTAAACCCGGCGATTCAGTTCTTTGCAACACTGGCATGTACGGAAGAGTTGTTGATGTAACTGCTGAGTGCTACATTGTTGAGTTTGGTATGAACAAAGGTGTACGTGTTCCTGTACTCAAGAGCGAAATTGCCTATGTTAAAGAGCCTAACCTTTCTAACAAAGAGCCTGAGCCTGTAGAGGAAGAAAAGAGAGGCTTATTTGGAAGAAAGAAAAAGAAAGCCGATGAACCTAAAGCAGAAGAGACTGTTTCAGTTTCTGAAGATAAGGCAGACGAAGTACAGAATAATATTGAAAAGTAAATATATAAAATATAATCCCGAAAAACCATTTCGGGATTTTGTTATTTTAAAAGTATTATGGACGGAGTCAATTAATATGTTATCTACTGATGAATTTAGAAGACAATGGAATATAAACAAAGATGGTGTATTTAAAAGGATACAATTTAATGACCCAAGTACTATAAACAGGTTAAAAGAGAATCTCGAAAAAAATATTATTCACATGTCACAACCAGCATATGTTAAATATACCGCTGAATGGTCCATGTCTCCAATCAACCCGTCTTTGGTAATGTATAGACTTGTCGGCGGAGTTAGAAAACCTAAATTATCGGATAAAGCCCCTAATAATTGCGGTGTTTATTTAGAATATTACTATGACAAAGAAGGTAGATGTTTATATAAGTGTGCAATATATCCTGAACGTCCTGACATTAAAACAGTTGATGCATACTATGTGTATTTGGATAACACCGTCTATCAATTAGAAGCCGCAGACGGCCATTCCTGTAATGAGGAATATTACTATAGTAATGATAATAAAGTTATGAGAATAAGACGTTATGATGAATGCGGCATCAATCATGAGGAAAATTATGAATGGATAAACAACGACCTTGCTATAGTAACTTTAAATGATGAATACGCCAAATTCCTGCTTTTAAAAGATAAAAGCAATATTCTTGGAATATTTAGAATAATGCCTTCAGATGATATGAACAGGATATTTTCTTATAATTCACATGGTTATATAAACACTTTAAGTTATACCACAAAAACATATAAAAAAATAGAACACTCATATTTAGAAATCAATTACTCTCAGATATTAAATGAGAATAATAAACCAACAGAGTACTTTCAGTTAAATATTAGCGGAAAGTCATATATAGTCTTTGTTAATTACATAAGACCTCCTAAAAGCTTTTCATTTAAAAAAGCAAAAGAAATTTACAAAAATGAAGTATTAACTTTTATTGATAATAAAATAAATTCGCTAAATTTTGATGTTAAACAAATTGGAATTCAATATTTTAATTTTGGCGTAGGTTCTATACTCGATCTGATTATAGGCTTCGATGCTGTAAAAAATAATGACGTACATACAATGAAAGCCGTAATTGATAATATTTTTTCTGCCGATAATTTAAAATATATAATAGAAATGGACGACTATATCAGCACAAATATGTATTTCAGCTCTTACCAGAGAATTATGAAAGATATTAAAAAAACAGCAGAGGTCAATTATAACATTCCGATAATACTAGATGAGGTTAATGACTAAATATACTAATAAAAAAAAGAGGCTTGGAATTCAGCCTCTTTTTTTTATTTACTTTTAGGTTCAAATATAACCGCGGCAATCCAGGAAAATACCACTGCACCAGCAATACCTCCTGCAGCAGCCTTAAGTCCTCCAGTAAATATACCTAAAAAACCTGCAGTATCAATTTCTTCCATAACACCTTTTGCAAGATTATATCCAAAGCCCGTAAGAGGAACAGTAGCCCCGGCCCCAGCATAATCCACAATCGGCTTATATATGCCTATAGCTCCCAGTATACAGCCTAAGCACACATACAGCACAAGTATACGACCCGGCTGCAGCTTAGTTTTATCAATCAGTATCTGTCCTATGACACATATAACTCCGCCTACCCAGAATGCATTTAAAATATCCTTAAATAAATCCACTGTCAACACCTGCTTTCTATGACAAGTCCATGGGCTATTGACGGTATGCTCTCGCCCTGCTGACTTGTAGTCGGACTCATAAGTGCCCCTGTAGGCATAAACAACATCCTCTTTGTTCTGCCATCGGTAAGATTTTTATAAAACTTTGATGTGAACACAAGCGCCGAGCACGCACATCCGCTTCCGCCGCTGTGGGTATCCTGGTCCTGCTTATCATATATTTCAATTCCGCAGTCCGTATAACGGCTGTCAAGAGCATAGCCCTCTGCTGCAAGCAGCTCCATTGTAAGGGTACGTCCGACATAGCCCAAATCTCCGGTTGCTATTATATCAAAGTAATCCTGGTCTCTTCCAGTTTCCTTAAAATAAGACAGCATAAGGCTTGCAGCAGCCGGCGCCATTGCCGCACCCATATTATTGGGATCCTTCACGCCCATATCCACAACCTCTCCAGTAAGCACCTCGGTAATAACAGGAGTCTTTGGCTTTTCATTTTTACTCAGCACCACCGCGCCATCACCTGTAACAGTCCATGTGGTTGTAGGCGGACGCTGGTTGCCCATCCCAAGAGGCGCTCTATACTGTTTTTCGGCTGCGCAGAAGTGGCTGGAGGCTCCGGCAAGCACATTATCCGCAAATCCTCCGTCAATAAACATCGCACCCATTCCCATTGCCTCTCCCATAGTAGAGCATGCGCCATATATTCCTAAAAAAGGAATAGCTAGATCCCTTACGCCGAAGGTAGAAGCGCTTACCTGATTTAATAGGTCTCCTGAGATGCATAGGTCTATATTTTTTTTAGTCATTCCTGATTTTTTTATTGCCCTTTCAAATGTATCCTTAACAAGTTTGCTCTCGGCCTTTTCCCATGACTGTTCTCCGTACATATCGTCTTCAAGCACCTTGTCAAACAAGCTTCCAAGAGGTCCCTCCCCCTCTTTTTTGCCCGCCGTTGATGAGGCAGAAATAATATAAACGGGTTTTTCAAGCCTTACTGTATGCTTTCCTATTCTTTTCATAACTATCTCACCAGCCCCGCTAAGTAATATATAATTCCAACAACAAATGACGTTATGGTTCCATACACTATTACAGGTCCGGCAACCTGAAACATTTTAGCTCCAAGACCAAATATCCATCCCTCTTTTTTAAATTCAATAGCCGGTGAAGCCACAGAGTTTGCAAATCCCGTAATCGGAACAACAGTACCAGCACCGCAGAATTTTCCAATCTTTCCAAAAAGCCCAAAGCCTGTAAGCAGCACAGTTATCCCAATTAAGACGAGTGAGACTGCCAGACCTGTATCATCCTGAGACAATCCAATTGAAGTAAACCAGTTCCTCAGCGCCTGTCCAAATGAACATATAATTCCACCTGATATAAAGGCCTTCAGGCAGTCCATAAAAATAGGGCTGTTAGGTGAAGCCTTTTTGACCATACTGTCATATTCCTGTTGTTTTTTGTATTGTTCCTTACTGTCCAAAAAACTACCTCCTTAAAATGAGCTGTAAAATCCTGATACCAAAAAATACAAAAGTGAGCCTACGCATTTGCCCAGAGCCATTGCGGGAACTAATACAGCCAATCCCTGTTTTAATCTAAAACGTCTCATAAATATAGGAAATACATTTAAAACCTCGGCTATCGAAACTGCAAGCTCTCCAAAAAATATACCTATACATAGACTGAATATCGCCACAATTATTTTACCTACCGGAAATGAGAAATTTATAAATAGTGCCAAAGTGCCTATTATTCCGCCGAGCGTTATAGCGTCTTCATAAACCGGAATTTTTCTTACTGTTTTCGTCTTTTCAGCCATTCTGGGTACAATACCTATTGTAGCTATCAGCGAGAACACTCCGGCCGATATTACTGTACCGGAACCCAATCCAAAAAGAATAAGAGCAATATATTTAACTGCCTGCATTTGACTTCTCCTTGTTTAAATTATCAATAACACTGTCTGTAGATTCCTTTTCATAGGTAGACATCTGTACCTCGATAGGAGTTGGGTCCTGCGTAAGATATTTACCGGCAAAATGATTAAAGAAGACTA
>URCD01000070.1 GCA_900546215.1 uncultured Eubacteriales bacterium
TCTGAAATCCAGAAGGTTATTATCTCTAAACAGGTTATGTCTGCTAAAAAGTAATGATTTTGGAGGCCGTAATGAAAGAATTTCATGTAGAAATAACGGAAATACTTCAGATAACGGTAAAAATAGAAGCGGAAAGCGAAGAAAAAGCCGTTGAAGAGGCCAGAGCCCGTTACAGCGGCGGAGATTATATTATAAACGAATCTGATTTGGTCGCTACAGAATTTGATGTAAAGCCATAAAATAGCCCCTTGGAGCCAAACTCCAAGGGGCTTGTTTTTTGCAGTTACGAATAATTTAAGCAAAGAATAAGATGAAATGTACTTTTTGAAAAATAGCTTTAAATTATTGTTTATTCTCTTCCTCTTTAATATTCAGCTTATTTAAATAATTTCTGCCGACGCTATTGAATAAAAGTATGTCGGCTCTGTTATTCCATCGGTATATTCATTTTTTACAAGCTTAAACCTACCCTTTGCAATAAGGTCATTTTCCACTGTTCCCTTCAGCGCTACGGTTATTGTATATGTTCCGTCGCCATTATCTGCAAAGACTGTTATTTCTGACTGAGAAAGACCTCTGTCGCCGGTATGCAGTATATATGCGTCCCAGTCAGAATTATATTCTATGCTGGAATTCAGGGCAGGGGGAATGGCCAGAAGGTCGTCATAATCGGCAAACAGAGTAGAAGCGTACTCTCGCAATGTCTGCCTTGGAAGCTTAAGTACCCCGTTTTCGTCAACCTCCGCAAGAGTATGGCTGGGGCCGTATATTCCGGCAAAATAATATAATGCTTTCCAAAAAAAGGTGCTGTCGGCAGGGTCATAGGTTATATTGTTTTCCAGCATACACATAAGCAGAGAGTCGGCAGGCTCTACCATGGTCTTCATATCCTCAGGCATCTTTTCAAGAGAAGGGTCGGTTTGATTTTCTATTGTTTCATCTTTTATAGTATCATCTGGTTTATTATTTCGGGCAGAACATCCCGTAAATATACTTAAGGTCATTATAAATATTAATATTGCAAGTGTTTTTTTCATAAATATTACCTCCTTTTCTTTTGAGTATAGCATATTTTTTATAGGGCATTTTAAAAATATTCTTACAATAAACCGCAAATTAAGCAAAAAAATAGCCCGAAAGGACTTATTCGGGCATAAAGGCGTTTTTATTTTCCCAATTCGTTTTCGAGTGCTTCAAAAATATGAATTGGACTGAGCTTATAGGAATTAAACTTATTTACTATTCTTTGAACTAAATCTCTGTCAGATGAGATGTCATTTACAGAACAGATAAGATTGTTTCCTTTGCGGCATTCTATACCGTAGGCAATATAAATTCCGGCGTCCCTGGTATACAAAACATGCCTTTTTACAAAATAATGGAAATCTGCTATATGTACTCCGAGCTTTTAGTTTGTACACGCAGCTTAACTGTATGATTGCTATGAAATATGTGTCGGCTAGTTGAAAATGCTTTAGTAGACATTGATATCCCTCCTGTGATACATATATTTTACCTCACTTAAATTATAAATAAAAGTATATTGAAGGGATTTCAATATTACTGCTAATGAAGTTCTGAAAAAAATACAAAGCAATAATTTGTTACAAATCTGCTGATAAGGTTACAGGGATTTGTTGGAAACGATATACAATAATTGGGAAGAATTGTTTTGTGTCGACTAAAATAGACAAAAAACATGAAGCAGAGCTCCTGTTTGCACAGGTATATTTGTTAAAAATAAACAAAATATTCGTTTTTATTTTTTCTACATCCCTATTGCGGTATCATGCTCCTGTGAAAACTCACCTGCATAGTTTTTCAGCATCATTTCCCTTATCTCATTTAACTGGTAGGTATGTCCAAGTACCCACATCAGCTTGGCTGTAAGAGCCTCCTTGGTCATATCATAGGAGGGTATTATCCCGGTTTTCTCAAGAGCCTTGCCGACTTCGTATATGGACAGGTTGCTTCCGCCAAGAAGGCATTGTGTTGTAACAACTACGGCAACATTCATTTTTACAGCGGCCTCAATGGCATCAAGATACTGCTTATGTATGTTGGGAAGGCCGCCCTGGCCAAAGCCCTCAACTATTACGCCCTTATAGCCTGCGGCAACTGCTGACAGAAGGAGCCTGCCGTCTGTACCGGGCACTGGCTTCAGCACGGCAACCTGATTGCTGAATTCCGGGTCCAGATAAAATTTACCGCTGCCGACAACAGCAAAGGCCTCGCTATCAAATACCAGCTCGCCATTTTCGCAATGTCCGACTGAAGGTTCATTTATGCTGTAAAAGGCGTTGAAATCCACTGTATGTACCTTTGAGCAGCGTACACCCCGAAGCAGATTATTTCCGAAGAATACAAATACTCCTTTAATATCGGAGACGGCGGCTTTAAAGGCGTAGTACATATTTTTTATTCCATCAGTGTCAGGTTCACAAATAGGTATCTGCGAGCCAGTTAGTATTATAGGCTTATTGGGATTTCTAAGCATAAAGGATAGGGCCGCAGCGGTATATGCCATTGTATCCGTACCATGTGTTATTACAACACCGTCGTAGTCCTTAAGCGCTTCATAGGCTTCCTTTCCTATCATAACCCATTCCTCGGGGCGCAGGTTGCAGCTGTCAAGATGAAGAATATCTCTGCATTCATACTCACATATATCCTTAAGCCCGGGGACATACTCTGTCAACTCCTTTGCGGAAAGCGCAGGCGCAAGCCCCATATCCGACTGACCGGAAGCTATTGTCCCTCCTGTGGCTATTAGCAGTATCTTTTTCATAGTAATTCAGGCCTTTCTGCTTATATTTAAGTATCTGAAATGATTATAGCATATGGGAGGCTAATCTCAAACGCTTTTAGCAAATTCACTATTGACAGTGAGTTCACAGACTGATACTTTTGAATTAAGGGAGGTGTGAGGTATGGATTTGAGCGATAAAATCTTTTTTGATCTGATCAAAAAAGGGATGAACATTTACCACGGCAATATATTGATTGCAGACTGTAAGGGCAACATAATACATATAGACAAGGTTCTTGCGGACGCATATGGACTTACTGTAAAGCAGGCGCTTAATATGACAGTTTATGATCTTGTTGATAAGGGGATTATTGACAACTCTCCATGCGCTAAGGCCATTAAGGAAAAGAGAACGGTAATAGCCGAAGTCAATGTGAAGAATGGAATATGCATAAAAACTACTATAAAACCTCTTTTTGATGAAAACGGAGAGCTGGAATATGTTGTGGGCTACAGCATAGACGAGGGCTTTATCAAAGAGCTGGAGCAGCAGGTGGTTGAGGAAAAAGAAAAAAGCAACGGAATAGTAGAGGCCTTTAAATTTATTCAGAGAAGCAATAATAAATACAAATCAATAGTAATTGCCGACGAGAGAATGAAAAGATTTTATAAGGCCATACCGTCAATAGCCGCCACTGACAGTACTATTATTTTGTATGGGGAAAGCGGATCGGGCAAAGATATGCTTGCTAATTACATATATGCCAACAGCCTTAGAAAAAATGAGGTCTTTCTTCCTATAAACTGCAGCGCTATACCAGCGGAGCTTATGGAGGCGGAGCTTTTCGGCTATGAAAAGGGAGCGTTTACCGGAGCCGATAAAAACGGGCGGAAGGGAATTTTTGAGACAGCGGACAAGGGCACTATATTTTTAGATGAAATAGGGGATTTATCCCAAAAACTTCAGGCAAAGCTTTTAAGGTTTTTAGACTCAGGTGAGATAAAGCGTTTAGGAGGCAATAAAATCATATATTCAGATGTCAGAATTATAGCCGCTACAAATAAGGACCTTAAGAAAATGGTTGAGCAAGGTACATTCAGAGAGGATCTGTACTACAGGCTTAATATTATTCCGCTTACAGTACCGCCGCTCAGGGAAAGGAAGGATGACATAGAGGCGCTGACCCGTTACTTTTTGGGAGAATTTAATCAGAAGTACCAGAAAGAGGTCATGATAAGCGACAGGCTTATAGAAAAGTTCAGAGAGTATAAATGGCCCGGCAATATAAGAGAGCTTAGAAACGAAATAGAGCGCTATGTAATAACTGACGGAGACAGCGGAGAGCTTTTTGACAGTCTTGTTGATGTTTACAGCGATAACAGTGTGGCGGCAAAGGATGACGTTTTGGCCTATGGTGATACGCTGAGGGAGGCAAGAGGAGAGTTTGAGCGCAAATATATTGAAAAGGTGCTTGAGGAGTGCGGCGGTAAGGTTAATAAGGCCGCACAGAGGCTTGGAATACATCAGTCAGTTTTATACGGTAAATTAAAAAAATTCTAATTCCTGTTTACAAGAAAATTCTTCTAAACAGGAATTTTTTGTTACTAAGAATGAGAGAAAACTGGAAAGGAAAGCGCGGCAGCGCCTGATTAGTCCAAATATTTTTTCTGGCACGGAATTTGCTGTATTAATATAGTAAATATAACTTTACGTGTTAAATGAGGGAGGATGAATAATATGAAATTATTACACACAAAGTTACCGGATTTCATTAAGAAGATGCAGGCAGCGGCGGCGGGCAGCGGCGAAATTCCCAAGGAGATAGAAATATCTGGCGTTGAGAACCTAAAGACGGCTTTGGTGGCCTCCGCACAGACCGGGCGTATTGAGACAGCCGTAAGCGACGTAGCGTCCGTTAAAGAGATTACCAGACTGGAGCTTCATATGATTCCACGTATACCTGAAATAGGAGATACGGTCATAGTCAAGGGCTACGACAAGGACGGAATTTGCCAGAAGGTTGTTTTGGAAATGGTTACACTGCTTCATCCGATGGAGGAGACTTACCTGCTCGACTGCGAAGATGGAAAGATTGAGGACAGAAGAAGAGCAATAGGACATGTTTAAAATAGTGATAAGGAGGGTTTATAATGGCACAGTTAAAATATAAAATAATTCCTGAAGGAATGATAGACGGAAAACACATCCCTATAAACTTAATTTTAGTTGATTTAAAGGACGTTCAGGAGTGCGGCCTGGAAACAAAGCGGGCATGCGAGATTATAGCGGCTGAGGTAGGGGAGCCGTCAAGCATAAATACATTTGATATGGACGCGTGTACCACAACGAGTGACGGACTTGTGGCTGAAGGAGCCCTGATGAGAATGGCGGCTGCCGACAGGGGAAGAATCAATGGAACAGTCGGCTATATAGAGATGCCCCAGCTTCTCTACGGTGATGAGGATGTAAAGAGGGAGCCCCATCTTAAGGTATGGAGAGAAAAATATCCGGATAGAAAGCTTTACATGGGTATTGACTACCACAAAAGACTGACATCAACACATAACATTACAATTACGGGACGCGCCTCAAACAACAACTCAGCCACTGAAATGATGAATTTGATAACAATGGACGAGGTTCTTTTCCCTATCCTGGGTCAGCTTGAAATAATGAGGGACGGAAAAGTGCTTGTTGGCATGACTGGAGAGATTATATCGGTAGGAATCGGTATGGTAGTTCCTGAGGAGTACGGAAGAATTATACCCGGATGCCAGTTCCAGTACGGCGACACAGCCCACAGCTCAGGCGAATACGCTAAAACATTAAAGAGAGATATCCCCATTATCTGCGCATCAAAGGCTGTACTTGCCAAATATATTATACAGTCGCTTGAGTGCGGCCTTGTACCCGGACGTAATATCGGTGCCGCTCCGGCATTATTGACTGTTGCCAAGTATATGCATAAGGAAATAGACACAGGGCATATAACAGAGGCAGCGTATGCGGAGCTTGCGACCGTAGGCTTCACAAAGGAATGGATTAACAGTGAATTCCCTCTGCTTTCCGCAGAAGAAATCATTGCAAGGGCGGACGAGCTTATCCCCGGCTGCGATGATTATAAAGAATACAGCGGCAAAGACATCGCTGAGGTCAGGTACGTAAAGTGCTGATAAGCTAGACATTTAATTGCTCCATTTAAGCCGTGAGTGTGATTTGCAAAAATCATGTTCACGGCTTGTTTTTTTGAAAAATTTTCAAATAGCTATTGACATTTTTGTTAGTGTATACTAATATTATAGAACAGTTAGGGCGGCCTAATTCTAATAGGCCGTTTACAAAAAATTAGAGGTTAGTTATATATAACAAAAAAAGGAGGCCGACATGATGCCCTTATCAATGGCAAACCCCGGAGAAATTATGAGCATACAAAGAGTAGGCGGAGGTGCACAAACAAGGAAGTTCTTGGAGAACCTAGGCTTTGTTACCGGAGGCGAGGTTAAGGTGCTGACGGTAACCGCAGGAAATCTTATTGTTCAGGTAAAAGAGTCAAGAGTTGCCATAAGCAGTGAAATGGCGAAAAAAATAATGGTTTAAGGAGGAAACAGCGGTGAAAACTCTTAGAGACGCCAAAATCAGCGACACAGTCACCATTAAAAAGCTTCATGGCGACGGAGCTGTAAAACGCAGAATTATGGATATGGGAATAACAAAGGGAATACCAGTGTACATAAGGAAGGTAGCTCCATTGGGAGACCCAATTGAGATTACAGTAAGAAATTACGAGCTTTCTATCCGTAAAGCGGATGCCGAGCTTATAGAGGTTGAATAAACCTTTTTATTTAAACTTGATGTTAGATTGAGCTAACGAAAGGAGTAACAGTTTTATGGACATTAAAATAGCTCTCGCAGGTAATCCCAACTGCGGGAAAACAACATTGTTCAATGCTCTTACCGGCTCCAACCAGTTTGTTGGAAACTGGCCCGGCGTTACGGTAGAGAAAAAAGAGGGTAAGCTTAAAGGGCACAAAAATGTAACAATCATGGACCTCCCGGGTATATATTCGCTTTCACCGTATACTCTTGAGGAGGTTGTAGCAAGAAATTACCTTGTAAATGACAGGCCGGACGTAATTCTTAATATTGTTGACGGCACAAATATAGAGAGAAACCTCTATCTTACAACACAGCTTACAGAGCTTGGTATCCCTGTTGTTATGGCGATAAACATGATGGACGTTGTAAACAAGCAGGGAGACAAAATTGACACAAAGCGCATTGAAAAGGAGCTTGGGGTAACGGTGTGCCCTATTTCTGCTTTAAAGGGTGAAGGGGTAATGGAGGCCGCTCAGGAGGCAGTTCAAATAGCTTCGTCAGAAGTTAAGACAGTTCCGTTACATACCTTTGGCGGAAGTGTGGAGCATGCGCTCGCGCATATTGAGGAGGCTGCCCTTCATTCTCTTCCCGAGGAACAGCAGAGATGGTACGCAATCAAAATTTTTGAGCGTGACCCTAAGGTGCTTGAACAGCTTAATATCCCCGAGGATACACTGAAGCATATTGAAAACGACATAGCCGCATGCGAAAAGGAGCTTGATGATGACGCTGAGTCTATTATTACATCCTCCAGATATGATTGGATTGCTAAAATAATTAAAGACTGCTATCATAAAAAAAATAAATCCAGGCTGTCCACATCAGATAAAATCGACAGGATTGTAACAAACAGATGGCTTGCCCTTCCTATATTCGCTCTTGTAATGATAGGGGTCTATTACATCGCAATCAGTACCGTTGGAGATATGCTCACTGGCTGGACAAACGATGTATTTGTAGGTGAAATGATTGTTGAGCCTTTAAGAGGCTTTATGGAAAGCGTTAACTGCGCGCCCTGGCTTGTAGGGCTTGTCGTAGACGGTATCGTATCAGGTGTTGGCGCGGTTCTTGGCTTCGTACCTCAGATGCTTGTGCTTTTTCTTATGCTCTGCATACTTGAGGACTGCGGATACATGGCACGTATCGCCTTCATCATGGATCGTATTTTCAGACGCTTTGGGCTTTCGGGAAAAAGCTTCATTCCAATGCTTGTAGGAACAGGCTGCGGCGTTCCCGGTATAATGGCCTCTAGAACCATCGAGCAGGACAGAGACCGTAAAATGACAATAATGACAACGACATTTATTCCATGCGGAGCTAAGATGCCTATAGTAGGACTTATGGCAGGAGCTATTTTCGGCGGCGCATGGTGGGTAGCGCCTTCGGCATATTTTATCGGAATTGCTACAATTATTATTTCAGGTATTATGCTTAAGAAAACAAAGCCCTTTGCGGGTGAGCCGGCTCCCTTTGTAATGGAGCTTCCCGCTTACCATAGGCCTACAGTAATGAACGTACTTAGAGGCACATGGGAAAGAGGCTGGTCGTTTATTAAAAAGGCCGGTACAGTTATCACACTCGCGTCAATATTTGTATGGTTTACATCAAGCTATGGATTTACAGCGGCAGGCTTTGGAGCTGTAGAGGATATGGACGCTTCAATTCTTGCGCAGATTGGTTCAGGGCTTGCTGTGTTATTCAGGCCCCTTGGCTTTGGAAACTGGCAGTCAAGTGCGGCTACTGTTCTTGGACTTGTTGCTAAGGAAGAGGTTGTAGGAGCATTCGGAACCCTATACGCAGTAGCTGGTGACGCACTTGAAATGGTAGAGGAAGGCGCTTACGCGGGCCTTGCGCCTATAGCGGCACACTTTACACAGCTTTCGGCGTACTCATTCCTTGTATTTAACCTTCTGTGTGCACCATGCTTCGCCGCAATCGGAGCTATCAAGCGTGAGATGAACAACGTTAAATGGACATGGGCTGCAATCGGATATCAGTGCGGTATCGCATATTCAATGTCGCTCATTGTATACCAAATTGGCGGAATTATCACAGGTGAGGTTGGATTTGGTATTGGAACCATAGCTGCCATTATCGTGCTTGTATTCTTAATTTATATGCTTTTTAGAAAAGGATATCAGTATCAGGAAAAAAATCCTCTCCGTGCGGTAGACGCCGTACGCTCATAAGTGAAGGAGAATTAATATGGCTACTTTCATAATTGGCTTGGCACTTATTGCCTTAGTAGTGCTCATTATACGCTCGATAATCAAAGAAAAGAAAAAAGGCGGCTGTATCGGCTGCTCCGGGAGCTGCGGACACTGCTCAGGCCACTGCGCGCCCCAGAAGAGGTAATGGGATGGTACGAAAATGCGTCAACAATACGACCTGCGTTTCATTCATGAGGCCTTTAATAAAATAAGCTGTGCGGACGAAATGTCCGCTTTTAATAAAAGTTGAAGTTAGGATATACTAACTGAGGAAGAAAGGTGATGTGTATGAGTGTTGTAATTATAGGCGGAAATGAAAGGATGGAAAGACAGTATCAGCAAATCTGTAAAACATATGGTTACAAGGCAAAGGTATTCACAAAGGAGGCCGGCTCTATTAAAAGAAAAATCGGCAGCCCTGACCTGTTGATTTTATTTACAAATACGGTTTCACACAGTATGACTTCCTGTGCCCTTCAGGAGGCGAAAAAAAACCGAACTCCTGTGGCTCGTACACATACTTCAAGCGCAGACGCACTCCATAAAATAATGAAGGCGCACTGTGAATCCTGCCCCCAGAGGGGAGAGTGTATTTATGCGGATATGTTCGATTGAGAAATGTATTATAGAGCATTGTTCGCCCACATTGGCAGGCTTGAAGCCCGCCGGTTTGTTCAGCTGCTGCGGCCTGTTTGAGGAAGATATGCTCAGACAGGTGAAGGAGCTAAATATGAAGCTCAATCCAAAAGATATAGTAGTGTCCGTTATGACAAGAAAGGACGGACGCGCTTTGATATATGTCTATAGGAAAAGCAGACTGAAAAAAGAGCTTCAAAATAAGGAAACGTCAGAATTTCTCGCAAAATACGGCTACAGTCACCTGTCAGTGGAAAAGGCTGTCGCAAGGCTTAAGAACAGGCTTGCTCAAAGTGAGGGCTTCCCCCATGAAATAGGAGTTTTCCTGGGTTATCCGTTGGGGGACGTTGTCGGCTTCATTGAAAACGGCGGACGCAACTGTAAATGTGTTGGCTGCTGGAAGGTTTACTGTGATGAATGTGAAGCGGTGAGACTATTTGAGAAATATCGAAAATGTACGAAGATTTATAAGAGATTATATGAAACCGGAAAGACAGTTTTACAGCTTACTGTAGCTGTTTAACATAATATAAAGAAAAGAGGCAGAACTATGAAAACAGCAGTTGTATATTGGAGTGGTACAGGAAACACAGAAATAATGGCGGCAAAGGTGACCGACGGTGCAAAAGCGGCTGGAGCCGACGTAAGCGTATTTACAGCGTCTCAGTTTTCAGCAGACATGCTTGACGAATTTGACTGCGTGGCGCTTGGGTGCCCGTCAATGGGAGATGAACAGCTTGAGGAGGCTGAATTTGAGCCTATGTTTCTTGCGTGCATGAAGGGACTTCAGAAAAAGAAAGTCGGACTTTTCGGCTCTTACGGCTGGGGAGACGGCGGCTGGATGAGGTCGTGGGAAGAAATGTGCAGAAATAACGGCATAGTTCTTGCGGCAGACAGCGTAATATGCTGCGGAGCGCCAGACGACGGAGTCTTGGCTGAGCTAGCGGAGCTTGGAAGAGCGCTTGCTTAATTTATACTACAAATTAAAGAAATATATTAACCTTCCGGAGCGAGTTTTCCGGAAGGCTTTAGTACGTTTGGAGGAATTATAAATGAATTTTTCAACAGGAATTGTCATCATTGTGCTTTTGATAATAGTGATTTTTTCTATTAAAAGCTACTGCAAAAAGATTAGCAGCGGCTGCTGCGGTGTGGGCGACGGCAGTGTGAAGAAAATAAGACCTGAAGATATGGACTTGGAAAATTATCCATACGAGAAGATTGCTTATATTAGCGGCATGACCTGTAAAAACTGTGCAGCAAGGGTTGAAAACGCTTTTAACAGCAAGGATGGATTTTACGCAAGGGTAAGTCTGAGCGAAAAGACGGCCGACGTGCATATGAAAAAACAGGTGGATGACAGTACGATAAGGGAAATTATACGTTTTTCCGGCTATACGGCCGAAAGGGTTGAAAGACTGAAATAAACTTGCTTATTTTAGAAAGGCTGAATTTATATTGATTGCATTCCTAATTGAGCAGATGGTATACTGTTTTAATAGGAGGATGATTTTATGAGATATGAAAGTACCTTGCTATCCGTAAAGGATATTAAAAAATCAATCAAATTTTATGACGAAGTATTTGGACTTAAAGTCGAAACTGACTTCGGGGCAAACGTAACGCTGACAGGAGGACATTTAGCGCTGCAGACGGACGATACATGGAGGGGCTTTATCAACAAGGAAGTCAGCTATGGGTCGAACGCATCCGAAATATATTTTGAGGAAGATGATTTTGATTCCTTTATTGAAAAGCTGTCTTTAATGGATATAGAATACGTACACCCGGTTAAGGAACATTCCTGGGGACAGCGCGCTGTAAGAATATATGACCCGGACATGCACATAATTGAAATCGGAGAGAATATGATATCTGTTGTTAAAAGGTTTTTAGATAGCGGTATGAGCGCAGAGGAAACGGCAGTAAGAATGGACGTATCGCTTGAGTATATTAAAGAATGTATGAATTGAAATAAAAAAGCATGGAAAAACTTTCTGTGCTTTTTTATTTTTATCCGCACAAACTGCGGTATTATTCTGTTATACATTATGAAAGGAGGCTGCATAGTGTCACCTGATTTGAGCGCTCAATATGACAGAATTTATAAATACTGCTACTTTAAGACCGGCGACGCTGTGCTTGCCGAGGATTTAACGCAGGAGACCTTTCTCAGGTTCTACAAAGGCGGAAGCTATGAGGAGAGGGGAAAGGTAATGGCATATCTCTACACAATAGCAGGAAATCTGTGCAGAGATAATTTCAGAAAAGAAAGAACTGAACAAATTGATGATAATATCCCCGCGCATGAAAGGGATTTGGATTTGACGCTTGCCGTAAGGTCAGCCGTTGACAGTCTGGACAGCGTTGAAAAGGAAATTATAGTGTTAAGAATAATTAACGGCCAGTCGGCTGCTGAAACCGCGGACATCACAGGTCTGTCAAGATTTTCGGTATACAGAAAACAGAAGGCTGCTTTAAAAAAGCTGAAGGACTTTCTCGGAGGTGATTTTTGTGAGTAAAAAAATAAACGATATAATACGTTTGGCATATGAGCCGCCGGAGCCTTTAGAAAAGGAGCGTTTTTTAGCTGGATTTAGAGAAGCGCCGATAGGCCATCCTGAATTTGTACTACGGCAGTTCGGCTTTATAAAAAAACGCATTTGGTTTTTATATAGCCTGATGTTCGCTGCGACGCTTTTCATTGGGACACAGGCTATCAAAAACGCAGAGGAGGCATTATGGTGGTTTTCCGCAGCGCTTCCGTTTCTGACAATTTTTTTGGTGACGGAGCTTTCGCGTTCAATCTCCT